>CANQFY010000022.1 GCA_947600025.1 uncultured Oscillospiraceae bacterium | reverse complement strand
CATCGCGTTTTTCCTGATTTTGGGCTTGATCGTGGTCCAGGTGGCACGGGGCATTGCCCAGTGGAACAAAAACAACCATTCCCCCCGGCTGACGGTGGAGGCCACCGTGGCCGCCAAGCGGACGGATGTGGCGGCCCACCACCATGCCGCCGGGCCCCACGCCGCCGGGGGCGTCACCCATTCGACGACCTACTATGTCACCTTCCAGGTGGAAAGCGGCGACCGGTTCGAATTGACCATGCCGGGAAGCGAGTACGGGATGCTGGTGGAGGGGGACCGGGGGAAGCTGACCTTCCAGGGGACCCGCTACCTGGGCTTCCAGCGACTTTAATCGGACCCCACAGGCGGCGGGCCACTCCTTAAAAAGCCGTAAGTCCACATATGTTCTCCGTTTTATGCAATATTGGGGAGCGGCGGGGGGATTCTTAAGGGGGGCGCGTTTGCACCTAGCGCCCCCTTAAGCCTGTTCTTTGCTTACTTTCTTGCAGGAGCAAGAAAGTAAGGCCCCCCGCAGGGGCCGGGGGCGGCGGGCCGCCGCTGTCAAAGCGTGCGCCAGTCTGGCGGTAATCGTTTTATCTGCTGGGCCAGCTCGGTATCGTTCCAGCGGCAGAATACCGCAAAAAGCTCAAAATAAATTCCACCAGTGGGCCGTATGGGCCTCCCCCATGGCCTTCAGCCGAACGGCCAATTCCCGGCACTCCGGCCCGAACTCCCCGTAGTCCTTCTCCTGTGCCAGTACCGTCAGCCGGGCGAACAGGGCGTCGATCTCGTCCATGGGCGTGTGATCCGCCAGGGAGGCTACCCCGTGGCGGCGGTCCGCCCAGAGGCGCCCGGCTTCCTCCGCCCGGCGCTGGGCCTCTCCCCAGTCCGATTCCTGGGCGGCTTGGGCGGCCTGCTCCAGCTGACCGGCCATCTCCTGATGGACCTGGGTCATGGTCCCCGACGTCCAAGCCCCCAGAGCCAGCAGCGCCGCCAGGAGCCCGGCGCCTAGATAGAGCCTTCCCATCACGCGCCCTCCTTTGCCTGGAACAGCACGTTGTTCCCGCTGTCCACCGTCAGGAGCCAGGTGCCCCGAACGTCTGCGTTGCGGCGCTCCAGCTCCCGGTGGACCCAGGCCTCGTCCTTGCCTGCTTTGGGCAGGTTGTTTTTCAGCAGCCGCCCGTCGGAGACAAGCGTCACCGGCAGGTACTGTGCGCCGGTTTTCACGCCGGCGTCTTTCGCCGAGGCCGGGCGGTCCTTGGGATAGGGAAAGACGGAGAGGGTGCCGTTGGTCTCCAGAATGGCGAACTGGACGGTGCTGGGATCCAGCACGTCCTTCTGCCGCAGGTGGCCGGTCAACTCATCCAGGGTGATCCGGGTCTTGCGGAGATTTTCCTGGAGAATATGGCCGTTTTCGATGAGGATCACCGGTTTTCCGCATAAAACCTGGCGGATGTGGATGCTCCACATGGACAGCGCCGAAAGGATCAGCTCCACGCCCAGCACCGTCAGAATGGGCACCAGCCCGGAAAACAGGGGGATGCCCCCGTCCTGCATGGGAATGGCGGCCAGATTGGCAACCAGCATGGTGACCACAAATTCCGAGGGCTCCATCTCGCCGATCTGGCGCTTGCCCATGAGGCGGATCACGGCGATGAGGATGAGATAGAGAATAATGGTCCGAAAATAGGAAAGAATCAAAAAAACACACCCCTTTACCAAAAGGGTGCGCAAAATAGACCGGTTTATCCCTCTTTCGGCCTTTCCAAATGCAAAACCCGCAGGCAGAGCCTGCGGGTTTTGCAACAAGAAAAGAGGAGAGGAAAATGAAAAAGAGAAAAGTAGCAAATTTAGAGGTCCGCGCCCACAGTGCGGGACAACACAGCCGGGAGGGCCAGTTGATTTTTACGTCTACATAATAATCTTAAATTGTGAAGAAAGAAAGGGGATAATTATTAAAATATTATGAAGTTCTTTACACAAAATTGTTACACAGGAGGAAAACGACTGTAATTCCTCCCGGGGACAATGGGAACCCCCCGAATTTGGGCCAGCTGGGACACCGTCACCAGTCGGAACCCTTGAGATAGCAGCGTGTCCACGATCACCAGCGCCGCCTCCACAGAGCTGTCGGACATGTCGTGAAGCAGCACCACATCCCCGTCCCGAACCTTACTCAGCACCGCCTTTTCCACCTGCTGGGCGTTGGAGGTGGCCCAATCCCGGGGGTCCACGTCCCAGGCCAGCAGGGCCAGGCCGGCATCCTCCGCCGCGCCGCGCACCTCCCTGCCCGACTTGCCCCCCGGGGGCCGGAGGAAGGCCGGGGCGCAGCCCTCCGGCAGCAGGTCCAGACAGTCCCGGATCTCCCGGTCCAGCTGGGCCCGGTTCATGGCGTCCATGGCGCCGTGGGAATAGCCGTGAAGGCCGATCTCGTGGCCCTCGGCGGCGATCCGGGCGGTGATCTCAGGGTACTGCCGCATCCGGTAGCCGCACAGCAGAAAGGTGGCCTTCACCTCCCGCTCCATAAGGCCGTCCAGCAGCCGCCGGGTGAACCGGCCCGAGGGGCCGTCGTCAAAAGTCAGGGCCACATAGCGCTCCGTTTCCGTTGGGGCGGCGGCGGGGATCATCAATGCCAGGCACAGCACCAGGGCAGTCAGTTTCATTTTCCTGTCTCCTTCCGTTGGAATCGTCTTTACTTTTCCCCAAAAAGCTGGTACAATACAAAAAACGAGGAATGGGAGGGAGCCGCTTGCTGGAAAAGCTGCGTGTGGTCCAGAACCGGTATGAGGAGCTCTGCGCTCGGTCGGAGCAGCCGGATTTTTATAGTGATCCCAAGCGGGCGGCGGACCTTCTGCGGGAGAAGAACGAGCTGGAGCCGGTGGTGACGGCGTACCGGGACTACTGCCTGGCGGAAACGGAGATGGCGGACGCCCGGGAGCTGATGGAGGATCCGGAGCTGCGGGAGCTGTGCCAGCAGACCTACCAGGAGGCCAAGGAGCGGAAGGAGTCCCTCTACCGTGCGCTTCAGCTGATGCTGCTGCCCAAGGACCCCAACGACGAAAAGGACGTGATCGTGGAGATCCGGGGCGGCGTCGGCGGAGAGGAAAGCGCCCTGTTCGCCCACAGCCTGTACCGGATGTACACCATGTACGCCGCCCGGCACGGCTGGACGGTGGAGCTGATGAACTACGCCGATACGGAGCTGGGGGGCGTGAAGGAGGCGGACTTCGTCATCCAGGGCCGGGGGGCCTATTCCCGGATGAAATTTGAGTCCGGGGTCCACCGGGTCCAGCGGGTGCCGGAGACCGAGGCCTCCGGCCGAATTCACACCTCCACCGCCACGGTGGCGGTGCTTCCCGAGATGGAGGCGGCGGATGTGGAGCTGCGGCCCGAGGATATCGAGATGCAGGTGTTCCGCTCCTCCGGAGCCGGTGGCCAGCACATCAACAAGACCAGCTCCGCCGTCCGGCTGATCCACAAGCCCACGGGGCTGGTGGCCACCTGCCAGGAGGAACGGAGCCAGGTCCAGAACCGGGAGAAGTGTATGCGGATGCTGGCCTCCAAGCTCTATAAGATCGAGCAGGAGCGGGTGAACGCGGAGGTGACGGGCCTGCGCCGGAGCCAGGTGGGCACCGGGATGCGGAACGAGCGGATCCGCACCTACAACTTTCCCCAGGGCCGGGTGACGGACCACCGGATCGGCCTGACGCTTTACAAGATCGACGAAATAATGGACGGCGGCCTGGACGAGCTGATGGACGCCCTGGCCTCCGCCGATCAGGCCGCCCGCTTGGCGGCCAGCGGTGGCTGAGAAAAACATGCCGAATTTCCGCATAAAGGAACAGTTTATGGAATTTTACACCAATTCACCCCAGGAGACGGAAGCCCTGGCGGCCCGCCTGGGCGCCCGGCTCACCCCGGGGACGGTGATCGCCTACCGGGGCCCTCTGGGGGCGGGAAAAACCGCCTTCACCCGGGGCCTGGCCCGGGGGCTGGGGGTGCGGGAGCCGGTTACCAGCCCCACCTATACCATCGTCAACGAGTACCTCACCGGGCGGATGCCCCTGTTTCATTTCGATATGTACCGCCTGGGCAGCGCGGAAGAGCTGTTCGATATCGGCTGGGAGGACTATCTGGACCGGGGCGGCGTCTGCGCCGTGGAGTGGAGCGAGAACGTGGCGGAGGCCCTGATGGGCGCCGTCACCGTCACCATTGCGGTCACGGGGCCGGAGACCCGGCGCATCACCGTGGAAGGAGGTTTGGGCCTTGCTGATGTTGAGCTTTGAGACCTCCGCCAAGGCGGCCTCCGTGGCCCTGTCCAGGCCCGGCCTGCTCCTGGGGGAGACCTATCAGAATACCGGCCTGACCCACAGCCAGACCCTGCTTTCCATGGCGGAGGAGCTGCTCCGTAGCTGTGGCTTTACCCCCGCCGACGTCACCGCCGTGGCCTGCGCCGCGGGTCCGGGGAGCTTCACCGGCGTGCGGATCGGCCTGGCGGCGGCCAAGGGCTTCGCCTGGGGCCGGGAGCTGCCCCTCTACGGGGTGTCCACCCTGGAGGCCATGGCCCTGGGATTGGGGACCTGGCAGGGGGTGGTGTGTCCTGTAATGGACGCCCGCCGCCAGCAGGTGTACAACGCCCTGTTTTCCGCGGAAGAAGGCCGCCTGACCCGTCTGCGGGAAGATCGGGCCCTCTCCCTGGAGGAGCTGCGGCGGGATCTGGAAGGATTTTCCGGCCCGATTTTCCTGGTGGGGGACGGCAGCGAGCTTGCCTTTCGCGGCCTGGCCCTGCCGAATCTGGTGGCGCCCCCGGAGCACCGCCGCCATCAGCGGGCCGCCGGCGTGGCCCTGGCGGCGGAGGCGGCCATGGCCCGGGGGGATCCCGGAGATCCCGGTGCCCTGGCGCCTAACTATTTAAGACTGTCTCAGGCGGAGCGGGAGCGCCTCGCCCGGGGACAAGCAATAGAAAAGGAGAAATAAAAATGGTTCATGTATTGGAGCATCCGCTGATCCAGCACAAGCTGGCCATCCTGCGGGACAAGCATACCAGCGTCAAGGAATTTCGGGAGCTGGTTGGGGAGATCTCCGGCCTGATGTGCTACGAGGCCACCCGGAACCTGCCCACCGTGGAGGTGGAGATCGAGACCCCGGTGGCCCCGGCCAAGGTCCGGGTGCTGGCGGGGAAGAAGCTGGCCATTGTCCCGGTCCTCCGGGCGGGCCTGGGCATGGTGGACAAGATGGTGAGCCTGATCCCGTCGGCCAAGATCGGCCACATCGGTCTGTACCGGGACCCGGAGACCCACAAGCCGGTGGAGTACTACTGCAAGCTGCCGGAGGACATTGCCAACCGGCAGGTGTTCCTGGTGGACCCCATGCTGGCCACCGGCGGCAGCGCCGTGGCGTCCATTGATTTTCTCAAGGCCCGGGGCTGCCGGAACATCATCATGATGAACATCATCGGCGCGCCGGAGGGCATCCGGGAGGTGGAGAAGGCCCACCCGGATGTGGATATCTATCTGGCGGCGGTGGATCAGGGGCTCAACGAGCATGCCTACATCGTCCCCGGCCTGGGAGACGCCGGCGACCGGATCTTCGGCACGAAATAAAGAAGAAAAAGGCAATTCCAAAAAACGGGAAGGCGCGGCTTTTATGGCTGCGCCTTCCCGTTGTTCAGATCAACCGTTTTCCGGGCGGTGTTCCTCTCCCCAGGTACACATCTGGTCCAGGATCGGCATCAGGGACCGCCCCCGCTCCGTCAAGCTGTACTCCACCTTCGGCGGGATCTGGGGATATTCCTCACGGTGTACCAGGCCGTCGGCCTCCAGCTCCTTGAGGGTGGAGCTGAGGGTCTTGTAGGAAATGCCGCCGATGAATTTCTTCATCTCATTGAAGCGCACCACCCCAAACCACGCCAGCGCGTAGAGAATCAACATTTTGTACTTCCCCTGGATCAGGGACATGGTGTAAGAAAAACCGGTGTCCTCCAATTTCGCGTCCTGAATACATTCGATGTTCATGTCCTTCACTTTCCTTTTGGTAAGTATCGCACCTGAATGTGCGTACTTGCGTTGTGATAAATGGATGTTAAAATTATAGTATAGGCCGGGAGAAAAGTCAATCCCGGGGAAATTGGAGGAAGAATCATGAGTAAAAAAATCGTTGTGATCACAGGCAGTCCCCGCAAGAACGGGAACAGCTTCGCCATGACCGGCGCCTTTATCCAGGCGGCGGAGGCAAAAGGATATACTGTCACCCGTTTTGACGCGGCGTTTAAAAAGGTGGGCGGCTGCCACGCCTGCGAGACCTGCTTTTCTACCGGGAAAGCCTGCACCTTTGACGACGACTTTAACGAGATCGCGCCGGCCATTCTGGAGGCGGACGTCCTCGTGTTCACCATGCCCGTCTATTGGTATTCCATTCCGGCGCAGATCAAGGGCGTCATCGACCGGATTTATTCCCTGGTGGTGGGCGGTAAGGATATTTCCGGCAAGGATTGCGCTCTGATCACCTGCTGCGAGGAGGACGATCTGGCCGTCATGGACGGGGTCCGGATTCCCATGGAGCGGACGTGCGCTTTGAACGGGTGGAAAATGGTGGGTGAGGTCCTGGTTCCCGGCGTGCTGAACGCCGGCGATATCGAGAAAACCGACGGCTGCCAAAGGGCGGCGGCTCTGGCGGACGCGATCTGAAAAACGAACCGGGAAAAAAGAGCGAAAAACAAAAAAAGGACGGAAAAGCAGCGCTTTTCCGTCCTTTTTGCGATTAAATGTCTTATTTTCCGGCCATTTCCTTCAGGGCGTCCTTGCGGCTGAAGTTGGCCCGGCCCTTCTCGTCGAAGCCCATGAACTTGACCCAGGTCATGTCTCCGATGTTCAGCACATCCTCCACCTTCTCGACCCGCTTGGTGTCCAGCTTGGAGATGTGGACCATGCCGTCGTGGCCCGGGGCGATCTCCACAAAGGCGCCGATGGGCAGAATCCGCACCACCCGGCCATAGTAGAGCTGGCCCACCTCGGGGACAAAGCAGATGTCGTCCACCATCTTCTTGGCGGCCAGGGCCGCCTCCGCGTCCACCGCGGAGATAAAGACGGAGCCGTCGTCCTCGATGTCCACCTTGGCGCCGGTGTCGGCGCAGATCTTCTGGATGGTTTTGCCGCCGGAGCCGATGACCTCCCGGATCTTGTCCACGGGGATCTTCAGGCTGATCATCTTGGGGGCGTACTCGGACACCTCGGGCCGGGGCGCGGAGATGCAGGGCAGCATGATCTGCTCCAGGATCTCCAGCCGGGCCTTCCGGCAGCGCTCCAGAGCGTCCGCGATGATCTCCATGGTCAGGCCCTTGTTCTTCAGGTCCATCTGAATGGCGGTGACGCCCTCGGTGGTGCCGGCCACCTTGAAGTCCATCTCGCCGTGGAAGTCCTCCACGCCCTGGATGTCGGTAAAGGTCCGCCACTGGCCGGTCTCCTGGTCGGAAATCAGGCCGCAGGAAATGCCGGCCACCGGCCGCTTGATGGGCACGCCGGCGTCCATCAGGGCCAGGGTGGAGCCGCAGATGGAGCCCTGGGAGGTAGAGCCGTTGGAGGACAGCACCTCGGACACCACCCGGATGCAGTAGGGGAACTCCTCCACGGAGGGGATCACGGGCAGCAGGGCCTTTTCAGCCAGGGCGCCGTGGCCGATCTCCCGGCGGGAGGTGGAGCGGGCGGCCTTGGCCTCGCCGGTGGAGAAGGCGGGGAAGTTATAGTGATGGATATAGCGCTTGGTCTCCTCGGGGTAGATGGTGTCCAGCTTCTGGGCGGCGGACAGGGTGTTCAGGGTGCAGATGGACAGTACCTGGGTCTGGCCCCGGGTGAACAGGCCCGAGCCGTGGACCCGAGGCAGCACGCCCACCTCGGCGGCCAGGGGCCGAATTTCGTCCATGCCCCGGCCATCTACCCGCTTGCCGGCCAGCAGCCATTTTTTGACCACTTTTTTCTGCATTTTGTACAGGCAGACGTCGATGTGAACGTCGAAATCCTCGTACTTTTCCCCGAATTTCTCGGCGAAGTCCCGGCGGGCGGCGTTGAGGCGCTCCTCCCGGATGTTCTTGTCGTCGGTGTCCAGGGCGTACTCGATCTGGTCCATGCCGTAGGCGCACAGGTCGTCCAGCAGGTCGTGGTTCACGGCGGCCTTCTCGAAGGTGAACTTGGGCTTGCCGATCTCGGCGACGATGCCATTGATGAATTTGACGATCTCCATATTCGTCTCGTGGGCGATGCGGATGCACTCCAGGACAATGGGCTCCGGGGCCTCGTTGGCCTCGGTCTCGATCATGACCACCTTCTCGAAGGTGGAGGCGATGCATACGAAGCAGTCCGCAGCGGCCCGCTGGTCGGCGGAGGGGTTGATGATATACTTGTCCCCCAGGTGCGCCACGTTGGTGGTGGCCACGGGGCCGTTCCAGGGCACGTCGGAGGCGGCGATGGAGATGGAGGCGCCCAGGGAGGCCACAATCTCCACGGGGTTGTCGTAGTCGGTGGCCAGCACGGTGCAGGTCACCACCACGTCGTTGCGCAGCTCCTCGTCAAAGAGGGGGCGCATGGGCCGGTCGATGATCCGGCTGTTCAGGATGCCCCGCTCGGAGGGCTTGCCCTCCCGGCGGTTGAAGGAGCCGGGGATCCGGCCCACGGAGTAGAGCCGCTCCTCAAACTCGATGGTCAGGGGGAAGTAGTCGATGCCGGCCTTGGGCTCGGGGGAGCAGCACACGGTGACCAGCACCACGGTGTCGCCGTAGCGGCAGACGCAGCCGGCGTCCGCCAGCTCCGCCACCTTGCCGGTCTCCACGGTGAAGGGGCGGCCGCCGATCTCCATCTCGTAGATTCGGTGGTTGGGAAATTGCTTATGGGTGATCATGAAAAAACCTCCTTATAATCGATGCCCGGGGAGGTTTTAGCACTTGAAGCCGCCGCCGGCGCGCGGAAGCGCCTTCAACTGCTAAAGCTCCACGGGATTATTCATCTTTGTTGGTGGCAAGGCTTGAAAGGAACCCCCAGCCCGCGGGGCTGGGGGCTCAGCTTGTCAAAAGACTTCTGCGTTTGCCGTTTGCGGCCGCCCCATTTTTCGTTACTTCCGGATGCCCAGCTTGGCGATAATGGCGCGGTAACGATTGATGTCCTTCTTCGCCAGATAGTCCAGCAGGCTGCGGCGCTTGCCGACCATCATCAGCAGGCCCCGGCGGGAGTGATTGTCGTGCTTGTGGATCCGCAGGTGATCGGTCAGCTCGTTGATCCGGGCGGTGAGAATGGCGATCTGCACCTCGGGAGAGCCGGTGTCACCCTCGTGGGTGGCGTTTTCCAGGATGACCTGGGTCTTCTTTTCCTTCTGAATCATGGTATTTCCACCTTTCAAAAAATTACCCGCAGGCTAAGTCAGGGCCGATGGAGCGCCATTTTGGCTGTATCCCGCGACTGGGCCGGGGGCGAATAGCGGGCCGTTTGGCCAGCCCGACTATCATAGCATGATTTTATCCAAAAGTAAAGGAAAAATTTCCATTTTTTCAAAGAAATCCAGAGCCATTCTCCCGATTTCTTCCCCTTCCGCCCCCTCCGGCAGCCGCCGGAAAAAGGCCAGGGTCATGAGACCCCCCGCCGCCGGCGGGGCTTCCTTCGGAAAGTGGAGCGCCGCTCCCTCCGGCGTCAGGACCGCCACGGCGGGGTGCCAAGCGCCCTGGAACCCGGCCAGGCAGGCGTAGGTCCCCGGCTGGAGCCGGGCCAGCTCCTCCGGCAGGGCCAGGCGGCAGAGCGGGCCGTCCGACACAGCCTGGCCGGTGAGCAGATGGGGGTGGCCCAAAAAGCCGTTGGCCTCTTCGATTCTCCCCGCCTCCAAAAGGTGGCGGATGTGGGTGGAGGAGACGGTCAGGCCCCGGTATTTTTGCTCCGGCACCGAAATATAGGGGATGCCCGCTTCCCGGCAGGCCTCCGCCAGCAGGGCGCCGTTGCCCGCCCCCCGGCGGCCAAACCGAAAATCGTGGCCCCAGACCAGCCCCGCCGCGCCGTACTCCACCAGCAGCTGTTGAAAAAAGTCCTGCCAGGGCAGCTCCATCAGCTGCCGGTCAAAGGGCAGCACCAGCGTCTGGTCCATCCCCAGGGCCGTCAGCAGTCGGACCCGGTCGGGCAGGGTGTTGATAAGTCCTGGGGCGGCCCCGTCCGTCAGGGTCTTGGGGTGGTGGTCGAAGGTCAGGGCCCCCGCCGCCGTCCCCAGCCGGTCCGCCAGGTCCCGGCAGGCGGAGAGCAGGGCGGCGTGGCCTAAATGGACCCCGTCGAAAAAGCCCAGGGCCAAAACTTGCTTTGTTTCCATTATACCTCAAAAAAGCTCTTTACCGTGGTCACGACCCCGTCCTGGGCCCGGGCCAGCATGAGAAATTCCCCTTCCGGGCTGTATGCCCGGTAGAGCCCGTCCGCCAGCGGGCGGGAGAAGGGATTGCCGCTGCGGCAGCGGAGGGTCTGTTTTTCTGTCAGAGACACAGCGGGGAGATGGTCAAATAAAGCGTCCACCGGCAGCAGATACTGTTCCGGCCCTTCCAGCAGCGCCTCCAGCGGGACGGCGCTTTGGAGGGTGAACCGCCCCGCCGCCTCCCGGCGGAGGGCGGCCATGCAGCCCCCGCAGCCCAGGGCGGCGCCGATGTCTTTACATAGCGTGCGAATGTAAGTCCCTTTGGAGCAGTGGACCCGAATTTCCGCCAAATCCCCGGAAAAAGCGGTACATTCCAGGGAAAAGATCGTGATCTGCCGAGGCTTCCGCTCCACCTCTTTCCCTGCCCGGGCCAGGTCGTAGAGCCGCCGGCCCTCCACCTTCAGGGCGGAGTACATGGGCGGCACCTGGAAAATTTGCCCGGTAAATTGGGGAAGGACCGCCCGGAACTGTTCTTCCGTTACGGACACTTCCCGGCGGGATAGCACTGTGCCGGTGGTGTCCTCGGTGTCGGTGGTCAGCCCCAGCCGCACCTTTGCCAGGTAGGTCTTCTCCGCGTCCTCGAAAAAGGGCACCGCCCGGGTGGCCCGGCCCACGAAAACCGGCAGCACTCCCGTTGCCATGGGGTCCAGGGTGCCCCCGTGGCCGATCCGGCGGGTGTCGCAGGCCCGGCGGAGCCGGGCGGTCACGTCCTGACTGGTCCAGCCGGCGGGCTTGTCCACCACCAGGATTCCGTTCATAGCGCCTCCGCCATGGCCTGTTCCATGGCCTGGGTCGCCGCTTCCAGAGACATTTTCAGAGTGGCCCCGGCGGCCCCCCGATGGCCTCCGCCGCCGAAGTTACGGCAAATGGCGGCGGCGTCATAGCCCGGCGCGGCCCGGAGGGACACCTTCACCGACCCGCCGGGATTTTCCCGGAGGGTGGCGGCCAGCGCCACCCCCGGCAGGGAACGGGGCAGGCCGGAGACGTTTTCCAAATCGTCCTCCGTGGCCTCCAGAGCGGTTTCCACCGCCTTGGGCAGGGGAAACACGGCAATTTTTCCCCCCTGGGACCGGCGGATATGCTCCGCCGCGTAGCCGCTGAGCCGGAGCTTGGCCAGGGAGGTGGTCTCAAAAATAGCCTGGTTGATGGAAAACAGGTCGCCCCCCGCCTGGGCGCAGGCCGCCGCCACGGTGAAGGTGTGGGCGGTGGTGTTGGCGTAGCGGAAGCAGCCGGTGTCCGTGGACACGGCGGTGTAGAGGGCCTCGGCGATTTTCCGGTCCATTTTCAGGCCCCAGAGGTTCAGGAGATCCCAGATCAGCTCCCCGCAGGCCCCCATTTCCGGGTCCACCAGCTCCAGGGGGGTGAAGGACTCCCCGGCGTGGTGGTCCAGCCGCAGTTCGATGGCCGGCAGCAGGGCCGCGAACCGGTCCGGCAGCATATTTTTGGAGGCCACATCCACGGAGATCACCGTCTGCCCGGCCTGGGGGGCGTCCACGGTGAGCCCGGAGAGGAGGGGCAGGTATTTTTCCGTCACCTCCGGGTTTTTCAGGACGTGGGCGGACTTCCCCAGGGCCCGAAGGGCCCGGCACAGCGCCGCGGCGGAGCCCACCGTGTCCCCGTCGGGGCGGCGGTGGGTGAGGATCAGGTAGCGGTCCCGGCCCAGGAGCCAGGCGGCGGCGTCAGCTCTCGTCATCGGCATCGGACTCCTCCAGGGAGCGCAGCAGCTCCAGCATTTTGGCTCCCTGGACGATGGACTCGTCCAGGACCCACTGCAGCTCCGGGGTGCAGCGCAGCTGCAGCGCCCGGGCCAGATCCCGGCGCAGGAAGCCCGCGGCGGATTTGAGGCCCTTGAGGGCCTCCTTGGCCTTCTCCGTTTCCAGGAAGCTGACATAGACCTTGGCGTACTTCTGATCCGCCGTCACCTCCACCCGGGTGATGGAGATCATGGTGTCCCGCACCCGGGGGTCCTTGACCTCCCGCAGGCGGCTGGACAGCTCCTTGCGGACCGCCTCGTTGATCCGGTCCAATCGGTTGGATGGCATAATGGATCCCTCCTTCTCGGAAATCCGCCGCGCCGGATGGGCGCGGCGGGATCTGGTTAAACCTGAATTTGCTCCATGACGAAGCACTCGAAAACGTCGCCCTCTTTGATGTCGTTGAACTTGGCGATGCTCATGCCGCACTCGTAGCCGGCGGCGACCTCCTTGACCGGGTCCTTGAACCGCTGCAGGGAACCCACCTCGCCCTCGTGGACCACGATGTTGTCCCGCAGCACCCGGACCTTGGCGTCCCGGGCCACCTTGCCGTCCTTGACCATGCAGCCGGCGATGGTGCCCACGGCGGAGACCTTGTAGGTCACCCGGACCTCGGCGTGGCCGATGACGGCCTCCCGGTACTTGGGGGCCAGCATGCCCTTCATGGCGGCCTCGATCTCGTCGATGGCGTCGTAGATCACCCGGTAGAACCGCATATCCACCTTGGACCGCTGGGCGTTGGCCTGGGCGGCGGCGTCCGCTCGGACGTTGAAGCCCACCACGATGGCCCCGGCGGTGGAGGCCAGCAGGATGTCGGACTCGTTCACCGCGCCGACGCCGGCGTGGATGACCTTCACCCGGACCTCGTCGTTGGAGATCTTCTCCAGGCTGGCCTTGATGGCCTCGGCGGAGCCCTGAACGTCGGCCTTGACGATCAGATCCAGCTCCTTCATCTCCCCCTCCTTCATCTTGTCGAAGAGGTTGTCCAGCGTCACCTTGGTGGCCAGCTTGGCCTGGGCGTCCTTTTCCGCCTGACGGCGCTGCTCCACCAGCTCCCGAGCCATCCGCTCGTCGGAGACGGCGTTGAACTCGTCGCCGGGGGCGGGCACGTCGGCCAGGCCGGTGATCTCCACGGGCTGGGAGGGGCCGGCGGTCTTGACGGTGCGGCCCTTGTCGTTGGTCATCACCCGGACCCGGCCCACGGCGGTGCCGGCGATGACGATGTCGCCCTGCTTCAAGGTGCCGTTTTGCACCAGCAGCGTGGCGATGGGGCCCCGGGCCTTGTCCAGCCGGGCCTCGATGACGGTACCCTTGGCGGGCCGGTTGGGGTTGGCCTTCAGATCCTGGACCTCGGCGGTGACGATGACCATTTCCAGCAGGTTGTCAATGCCCATGCCGGTCTTGGCGGAGATGGGGCACACGATGGTGTCCCCGCCCCATTCCTCGGGCAGCAGGTCGTACTCGGTGAGCTGCTGCTTGATCCGGTCGGGGTTGGCGCCGGGCTTATCCATTTTGTTGATGGCCACCACAATGGGGATCTTGGCGGCCTTGGCGTGGTTGATGGCCTCGATGGTCTGGGGCATGATGCCGTCGTCGGCGGCCACCACTAGGATGGCGATATCCGTACACATGGCGCCCCGGGCCCGCATGGAGGTGAAGGCCGCGTGGCCGGGGGTGTCCAGGAAGGTGATGGGATTGCCGCCGATCTGCACGGTGTAGGCGCCGATGTGCTGGGTGATGCCGCCGGCCTCGCCGGAGGCCACGTTGGTCTTCCGCACGGCGTCCAGCAGGCTGGTCTTGCCGTGGTCCACATGGCCCATGACCACCACCACGGGGGAACGGGGCTGGAGCTCCTCGGCGGTGTCCACATGGTCGTCGATGATCCGCTCCTCGATGGTGACGGTGATCTCCCGCTCCACCTTGCAGCCCAGCTCCGTGGCCACGAACTCGGCGGTGTCATAGTCGATGGTCTGGTTGATGGCGGCGATGACGCCGTTTTTCAGCAGCAGCTTGATGACCTCCCCGGCGGTCTTCTTCATCCGGGAGGCCAGCTCGCCCACGGTGATCTCGTCGGGGATCTTCACGGTGACGGGGGCCCGGCGGGCTACCTCCATCTGGAGGCGGCGGAGCTTCTCCTGCTCCTCGCTGCGGGCCTTGCTGCCCTTGAACTTCCCGTCTTTTTTATTATTGGCCTTTTTGCCGCCGCCGATGCGCTGCTTGCCGCCGGTGTACTTCTGCTCCCGCTCGCTCATCAGGCTGTCCACCCGGTCGTCGAACCGGGCGGCGTTGACCTGGACGGCGGAGGTGTCCACCACCCGGCGCTCCCGCTTCCGCTCGGGCTCCTTGGCCTTGGCAGGCTTTTGGGGCTGGGCGTTCTGGGGCGCGGGTTTTTGCTCCGGCTTTGCCTCGGACTTGGGCGGAAGGGGCTTGCCCTCCTGCTTTTTGGGCTGCTCCGGGCGCTTGGAGGCCTTGGCCTGCTCCGAGGCGGGAGTCTCGGCCTTGGGCTGCTCCGGCTTGGGGGCCTCGGGCTCCTTGGCCTTGGGCGGCTCTGCGGGCTTGGCCGCCTGGGCGGCAAAGACCTGCTCCAAGGACGTAATCTGATGGGTCTGGGTCATGTAGTCAAAAACCGCGTTGAGCTCCGTGTCCGTCAAAATTTGGGAATAGGACTTGGGCTTGGCGGAAAATTTCGCGACGATGGCGGAAATATCCTTGGGCGGCAGGCCAAAATCCGCCGCGACTTCCTTCACTCGGTACTTCACTAAACTCATATGCACACCTCCAAAATCAATGTTCCTTCTTCTTCCGGCGCTTGTTGCGCTGATGGGCCTTGGCCTCCTCCTGCCGCTGGCGGAGACGGTCCGCCGACGTTTGAAGAGCCTGGGTCACGTCCTCCGGCGGGGGCGGGTCCAGGGCTTTCAGAAAGGCCAGGGCCAGGGGTGGGTCCAAAAAGGCGGCGACGGCCAGCTGGGCCCGGCCCACGGCGGTGCCCAGAGCCTCCTTGGAGCAGCCCAACCGGAGACATTTTTGGTTCGTGCCCGCCGTCATGCTCTCCGCTCGCCGCCAGGTTCGCTGGGCGGCGTCGGCGGCCACGCAAATCAGGTGGGCGTCTCCCGCCCGGGCGGCGGCGGCAGCCGCTTCCTCTCCCAGGGCGGCCAGCCCCGCCTTGTGGGCCAGGGACAGATACTGCAAAGCTCTATCCATTTTCCGCCTCCATTTCCCGGGCCAGGCGGTCGTAGACCTCCTGAGGGATGGGGGTCTCCAGGCTCCGTTCCAGGGCCCGGGAGCGCTGGGCCTTTTTCAGGCACTCGGGGTTGGGGCACAGGTAAGCCCCCCGGCCGTTGACCTTGCCGGAAAAATCCAGGCCCACGGTGCCGTCGGTCCGGCGCACCACCCGGATCAGTTCCCGCTTGGCCTTCCGTTCCCGGCAGCCCATACACTGCCGCTGGGGAATTTTCTTCTCCATGGACGGCCCCCCTTACTCCTGGGCGGCGCCATCCAGGGAGGACAGGGATTTGATGTCGATTTTATAGCCGGTGAGCCGGGCGGCCAGGCGGGCGTTCTGGCCCTCCTTGCCGATGGCCAGGCTCAGCTGGTTGTCCGGCACCACCACCCGGCAGGTCTTCTGGCCGGGGATCTGGGTGACGGAGACCACCTCCGCCGGGCTCAGGGCGGCCCGAACATATTCGCAGGGATCTTCCGAAAAGACCACAATATCCACTTTTTCGCCGTGGAGCTCCTCCACTACGGCGGCCACCCGGCCGCCTCTGGGCCCCACGCAGGCGCCCACGGGATCCAGCCCCTCCTGGGCGGCCCGGACGGCCATCTTGGAGCGGGACCCGGCCTCCCGGGCAATGTTGCGGATCTCCACCTGACCCTCGAATATCTCCGGGGTTTCCAGCTCGAAGAGCCGCCGGATCAGATTGGGATGGGTCCGGGAGACGTAGAGCACCGGCTCCCGGCCGGCGTTCCGGGTCTCCAGAGAGTAGGCCTTTACCGTGTCGCCGGGGGCGAAGCGCTCCCCGGGGATCTGCTCGCTGGAGCGGAGGACGGCGTCGCTGGCCTCCTCCCCCTGGCCCACGGTGAGGACCAGGGCGCCGGGGTCGTTTTCCGCCAGGTGGATCTTCCACATGGGAATCCCCAGCTCCCGGGCCAGCTCATAGGCCGAGGCCTTCCGGCCGGTGTTCCGCTGGATCAGCGCCTCCGCCTCGGTGATCTGCTGTTTCACGGCGGCGAAGTCCGTCACCTTGCCGGTGACCAGCTCCTGGGCCTTGGCGGTGAACCGCTCGGGGGCGGCGTTCATGCCCCGCTCGGCCTCCCGAATACCCTGGATCACCACCTGCTTGGCAGTCTGGGCGGCGATGCGCCCGAATTTGTCGATATTGATGGGGATGCTGATGACCCCGCCCACCTGGGCGTTGGGGTCGATGGCAAGGGCTGCGTCCAGTTGGATCTCCAGGGCGGAGTCCTCCACCTCCTCCACCACGGTCTTGACCTGGAACATGGTCAGGCCCTTTTCGCTCAGGTCCACCACCACGTTTTCCGCGGGCACGTCCCGGTGATCCTCCCGGTCCCGGCGGTAGGCGTTGGTCAGGGCCTGCTTCAGCCGCTCCACCATGTAGTCCACGGGGATGCCCTTCAGGGCTTCCAAATCCCGCAGGCTGGCGAAAATTTCCGCGCCGATGTCCACCTTGGGGGCCTCGACGGTTTTCTTCCGAGTATTTCTGGCCATTTTCTTTCCTCCTGGTTCCATATGTGTTAAAATTCTGCCCGGAGCCGCACCAGAGCCACCTGGGATCTCTCCAGGGTCACAAGCTCCCCCTCCGGGGGCCGGACGGTGATCCGGCCATCGTCATAGCCTTCCAAAATCGCGGGAAATTCCTTCCTTCCCCCCAGGGGGCGGTAGAGCTTCACCCAAATGGGGGACCCCATAAATTTTTCAAAATCCGACGGCCGCCGCAGTGGCCGCTCCAGTCCCGCGGAGCAGACCTCGAAGTGGTAGCGCTCCGGGATGGGGTCCGCCTTGTCCAGCAGGGGATCCAGCGCCCGGGAGACGGCCTCGCAGTCGTTGATGCTCACGCCGCCGTCCTTGTCGATGTACACCCGGAGGAACCGCTCGGAGCCCTCCCGAACGTATTCCACGTCCCACAGCGAGCAGCCCTGGGCCTCCGCGATGGGCCGGGCCATCTCCGCGACCAAGTCCGTTACTTTCAATAAATTCGCCTCTTTCAGCGCAAAAGAGAGGGGCGGTCCCCTCTCTTTTGTAGTATCTACGCAAGATTACTGATAGTATACCATCCTTGTCCCCATTTTGCAAGAGGGAAATGGAAGAAAAATCCGGTTTTTTTCAACAAAATTCGGAAAAACCTACGCTTCGCTCCAGCCGTCCGGGTCCACCGGCTCGCCCTGGATGTATTTCCGGTCCCAGTCGTCGTCAAACAGGCGGCTGGCCCGCTCCAGGGGGCATCCGGCGGCCAGATCGTCGGCCAGGGTCCGCAGGGCGGGCGCCGGCTCCAGGCAGTCCATATAAAATTCCGGCAGGGCCGATTCCCCCAGGCTGGCCCCCAGCAGGGCCCCGGCCACGGCCCCTACGGCGGCGCTGCGGCCCGAGTGATTCACGGCGCAGATCATGGCGGCATCAAAGTCCCCCCCGGAGGTCAGTACGGCGTAGAAGGCGCCGGCCAGGGCCTTGGGCGCGGTGTCACATTCCAGACGCATCATCACTTGATGGGGCTCCTCCGCGCTTTTGGCCAAGGCAATAACCCGGTGGAGCATCCCCCGCAGCTCCTCGGCCTGGGGATACTGCCGCCCAAACTGGGCAGCGGCGGCGTCGGCGGCCTGGAGAAAGTGCTCTTCCAGAGGGACCTCCGGTTCCTGGGTCAGCCCCGCCACGCAGTAGGCCAGCACCGCCCCGGATAAAAAGGTGGCCGGATCTCCGTGAGTCAGGGCCACGGTCTCCATGCCCAGCTGGCCGATCTCCTGGGGCTTCATCCGGTCGGGATCGAAGAACAGTCCCACGGGAATGGCGGCGGTGAGGCTGCCGCAGGAGGCGGACTTGCCCACCGGCTCCTCCGGCGAACCGGCCTCCCCCCGGCGGAGGGTGTCCAGCATCCAGGTGTCCATGCAGCACCGGCGGCGCAGCTCCGGCACCCGGCTGACCCAGCACAGCGCCCGGTCCGGCGCTCGGCGGGTGTTCTGGATCTGGGCCCACTCCCGCTGGGCCGCGGCCACATAGCGGATGAAGGGGGCCATTTTCCCCTGGGTCTGGCCCCGGGTGGCCCCCAGGAGCAGGGCGTTGGCGGTGTAGGCCGCCAGCTGGGTGTAGGAGGTGACGTCGGCGTAGCCGTTGACCAGGTCGTAGCCCAGCAGGCCGTTGGGACCGTAATCCCGCTGGATCTCGGGCCAGGATTTGCTGTCCACGGTGTAGCCCATGGCGTCGCCGACAGCGAGGCCCAGCAGGCACCCCCGGCAAATTTCGGCTTTCGTGGGCATGCCGCCGCCCCCCTTTCCGCTTTCTCCCTTTATCTTATACCGAAACAGGGAAAAAAGCAAGCAAAACTCTCAAAAAAGGGAAATTCCGGGGACGGTTTTCAGCGCCTCCGCCAAAAGGGGCAGTCCTTCCTCCGTGACGCCGGCGTAGTTGACCACCAGGGTGGCCCGGACATCCGCCGGCGGCGGGGCGTGGTAATATTGGGACAGGGTGCGGATGGCGATGCCCGCCCGGGCGAAGTGGGCCCGGAGGGCCGCGTCGGAAATTTGGGCGTCCACCTTCAAAAGGAAGTGGAGCCCCGCGTCCTGCTCCGCGATGGCGAAGGCCGGGCCGCAGCTTCGGATGGCGGCGATGACCCGGCTCCGCCGGGCCCGGTAGGTCTTGCGCATCCGGTTGATGTGCTTTTCAAAATAGCCCCGGCTGAGAAATCGGGCCAGGGCGTACTGCTCGAAGCTGGGGACGGTGCAGCCGTAAAACCCCAGCGTTTCCTTTAGACGCCGGTACAGCGCCTCCGGCAGGGCCAGATAGCCGATCCGGATGGCGGGGGCCAGGCTCTTGGAGAAGGTGTTCATATAGATCACCCGTTCCCGGTCCAGGGAGGCCATGGCGGGCAGGGGGTGGGCCCGGAACTCGCTGTCGTAATCGTCCTCGATGATCCACCGGTCCGGGGCGGCCTGGACCCATTCCAGCAGGGCCGTCCGCCGGGGCATGGAGGTGACGGCCCCGGTGGGGAAGTGGTGGGCCGGAGAGAAGTGAAGCACCTGGGCCCCCTCCAGCCCCTGGGGCACCACCCCCTGGCTGTCCAGGGTTGCGGGGACGCAGCGGGCGCCTCCGGCGGTGTAGATGCTGCGCAATTTTCCGTAGCCCGGCTCCTCCAGGGCGAACACCTTGTCCCGGCCCAGGAGCTGGAGCAGCAAATTGCACAGAAAATCAGTGCCCGCGCCGATGAGGATCCGCTCCGGCTCCACGGACAGGCCCCGGAACGCCGCCAGATGCCCGGCAATGGCCTGGCGCAGCTCCAAAATGCCCAGGCTGGGCATGGGCGCCAGCAGCGCCGGCCCCAAATCCAGGGTCACCTCCCGCTGGAGGCGGCTCCACACGGAAAAGGGGAAGTCCGGCGGGGCGGCGGCGGTCAGATCCAGCCTGGGAGGCGGATCGGGGGCCTCCGGCGGGTCCGGCAGGGGCGGGACCGGGGCGGACCGCTCTGTGGCCTCCACAAAATAACCCACCCGCTCTTGGGCCCGGAGATACCCCTCCGATAGCAGCTGGGCATAGGCGGCCTCCACCGTGATTCGGCTGACCCGGAGATGGGAGGCCAGGGCCCGCTTGGACGGCAGCTTCTCCCCCGGCGGGAGGACGCCGGAGAGGATATCGTCCCGGAGGGCCCGGTAGAGGGACTCATACAGGGGCAGGCCCGGCGCTTTTTTCAGGGTGTAGGTTCGCATACCGGCGCAGGCTCCTTTCAAAAAAATACTGGCGGCGGGCAGGGCCCGCAGCCAGTGCGTGCGCCAGCCTGGCGCGAATCGGTTTATCTGCCGGGCCCGCTCGGTATCGATATTGCCGAAAGAGGGTTGGCAGGAGGATTCCCGTTCCTGCCCGCCTCATACCCATCAGAACGTTGGACATTATCAGCAAAAACGACACCGAGCGAGCCCAGCAGATGGAACGATTACCGCCAGACCCACGCATGTATTGTCAGCGGCCACTGGCCGCCCGCCGATACCGGGCAGGCCCAGCAGATAGAGCGACACTTGCCAGTCCACCGTGCGTATTGTGAGCGGGCACCGCCCGCGCCCGCTAGGGGTCTTGGGGCGTGGCGGAGGACTTCAGCGCTTCGATCAGGTCGGGAATGGCCCGGCGGGCCCAGGCGATGATCTTGTCCCCCCAGTCGAAGATCCGCTGGATGGCGAAAAACACCGTGGGCGTCATCAGCAGCAGAGTAAACATGATAAGCCTGGACCCCACGCTGCCGGTTTGCAGCTCCAAAATACCCCAGAACAGGGTAAAGCACGCCACCAGCCCCGCCGCCATGGCGGCCCAGATGATTTTCCGGAACAAATTGAAGGGCTTACAGGTCTGGTACAGCACCAGCAGTCCCACCACCCCCAAAATGGCGGCGCAGACGGTGCTGGTCTCGTCCTGGGGCAGGCTAAAGACCTGCATATAACCCTGGGCCATCAGGGCCACGAAAATATTGGTCAGCCCGCCCGGGAAGGCCCGTCGCAGCACCCCCGCCAGGAACCGGCCCCGGACCCGCTCATAGTTGGGCTCCATGGCCAGGAAGAAGGAGGGAATACCGATGGTGAGGGTGGAAATGGCGCTTAAATGCACCGGGGCCAGGGTGTAGGGCCACAGGGTCAGCAGGCTGCACAGGGCCAGGCCCAGGGAGAAGATGTTCTTCACCAAAAACAATGTCGCGGCCCGCTGGATGTTGTTGATCACCCGCCGGCCCTCCCCCACGATGCCGGGCATGGCGGCAAAGTCCGAGTCCAGCAGCACCAGCCGGGCCACCTGGCTGGCGGCCTGGGCCCCGGAGGCCATGGCGATGCCGCAGTCCGCCTCCTTCATGGCCAGCACGTCGTTGACGCCGTCGCCGGTCATGGCCACGGTGTGCTTCGCAGCCTTGAAGGCCCGAATCAGCTTTTTCTTTTTCTCCGGGGTCACCCGGCCAAAGACGGTGTACTCCTCCGCGGCCTTGCGGAAGTCCTCGTCGCTCTCCAGATTCGTGACGTCCACCAGCTTGTCCGCGTTCTCGATGCCTGCCCGGCCGGCGATCTGGCTGACCGTGGCGGGATTGTCCCCGGAGATCACCCGAATGGAGACCCCCTGGGCGGCGAAATAGCGGAAGGTGTCCTGAGCCTGGGGCCGGATCCGGTTGGTCAGCAGCACCAGGGCCAGGGGGGTGAGCTTCTCCTCCTCCAGCGCCCCGGGCTGGGGGTCGCCGTCGTACCGGGCCACCAGCAGCACCCGGTAGCCGGACTCCGCCCAGTCCTGGGCCTGGGCCCGCACCTCCGGGAAGCCCTCCCGGATCAGATACTCCGGCGCCCCGGTGAGGTAGGCCCCCCGGTCCTTAAACACCCCGCCGCTCCACTTGGCCGACGAGGTGAAGGGAATGTAGCGCTGGCATTCCCAGTCCGACGTGCCGTCGAACAGCTCCGCCAGAGCCCGGGCGGTGTCGTTGTCCGGCTCACGGCTGCCGTAGAGGGCGGTGAGGGCGGCTTCCGTCTCGTCGTAGGCGTCCGGCGTCAGGGGCAGAATGTTTTCAACATCCATGGCCGGCTCCGTGATGGTGCCGGTCTTGTCCACGCACAGCACATCCACCCTCGCCAGGGTCTCGATGCAGTTCATGTCCTGCACCAGCACCCGCTTCCGGGTGAGCTTCATGGCGGACACCGCCATGGCCACGCTGGTCAGCAGATACAGCCCCTCGGGGATCATGCCGATCAGGGCGGCCACGGTGCTTTCCACGCTGGTCCGCAGTTCGGAATGGAGCAGGAAAAACTCCTTGTAGAACATGGCCAGCCCCACGGGGATCAGCAAAAAGCCCACCGCCCGGATCAAATGGTCCAGAGAACGCATCATTTCCGACTTGGCGGCCTTGGGATCGGCCTTGGCCTCCCGGGCCAGCTGGTTGGCGAAGGCGTCGGGGCCTACCTGGGTCAGCTGGGCCCGGCCCCGGCCGGCAATGACGAAGCTGCCGGAGCGCAGGGCGTCCCCGGGGCCCTTGGCGATGGCGTCGGCCTCACCGGTGACCAGGGACTCGTCCACCTGCAGCTCCCCGACCCGCAAAATAGCGTCGGCGCAGATCTGATCGCCGGGGGAGAACTCCACAATGTCGTCCCGCACCAGCTCCGTGGTGGGCAGGGCGATCCTTTCCCCGTCCCGGTAGACCGGCAGGGTCTGGGCCGCCACCAGGGTCAGCTTGTCCACCGCCCGCTTGGCCCGGATCTCCTGGAAGCAGGCAATGACGGTGTTGACCACCACGATGACCAAAAAGGTCATGTTTTTCACGGAGGAGCCCGCCAGGATCAGGATCGCCGCCAGCACCAAAAAGACCAGATTGAAGAAGGTGACGCAGTTGTGGAAAATAATGTCCCGCTCGCTGCGGCCGGCGCCCTCCGGGGCGGCGTTGCCCCACCCGGCGTCCAGACGGCGCTGGGCCTGCTCCTGGGTCAGACCCACCTCAGGGTCCGGGTTGCAGGCGGGCAGGGGGGTGCGGACGGGGGAGGTTTGTTTCTCTTGAGCCTTCATAGCTGGACCTCCTAAAGCGGCGCTGCCGCTCCAATACTTGCTTTTTCCATATTATAGCACATTCGCCCTTAAAACGAAACCCCCAGAAGGTTAAGCTTTTATTAAGATGTTGCATCAAAGCCGCATCTTGCCCCGGCGGTTCACGGGCGTACCCCCGGCCGAAGGCCGGGGGTACGAAGGGCGTCAAAGCCCGCGCCCAATAAGATCCCCCGGGCCAGAACGTAAAAGCCCCCTGCTTTTGCCACCGGCAAAAGCAGGGGAAAGATCGTTACAGCAACGGAAAGGACGCTTCTTCAAACTGCCGGATCATAAAATCGGCCCGCCATTCCACATCCCCCGTAACCTGCTCAAAATGGAGGGAGGAAAAGGCCGCGTGGCGCTTTTCCCCCAGGCTGCCGCCGGGAAAAACGGCGGTGGGCCCGTCCGCCCCGACGATGAAGCCGATCACCGCGGCGCTATTCGTAGCGGTGGGGCCGGCGGGGTCCTTCGGCCCGATCTCCAGAGGCCGGTCGCCCTCGGCGCAGTCGCAGATCAGCACCCGCTCCTCCGGCTCCGGGGAGAGGGTGTAGACCATGGCCACCGTGTTGGTGGGATAAAACCAGCGGTCGGAGCCGAAGGACTTTGCCGAAATGGTCTTCCCTTCCAGCTCCTGTACGGTCAGATCATAGGTTTTTCCGCTGACCGGGTGGGAGAGCCGGAAGCGGTCCCCGGCTTGATGGGCCGTAAAATGGGGCCCCGGCACCCGAACGGGCTGCTGCTCCATGGTCAGGCGGAGGGTTTTGATTGCCGGACGGCGGCCGCACCAGGGAAACGCGTTCCGGCAGACGACCCATCCGTAGGACTCGTCCAGCCCATAGTGGTCCACGGCCCATTTGGCCTCCAGTTCCATGGTGAACCCCTCCGGCACGCAGGGGTTGAAGCACACGCTGTACCCGTGGGAGGGCCGGAGGGTCTTCCCGTTTAATTCCAGGCGGGGCCGGAAATCGAAGCAGAGGGGATTTTCCAATTCCATCCGCATTTGCTGCTCTCGGGTGCGGTTTTCCGACGAATCTCGCGCCGGGTCCAGATCCCACTTTTCCATAAAGCGGCGAATTTCCGCCGGTTCCGCCCGCATACAGAAATCCACCACCAGGCCCTTGGCGCAGGCGTAGGCCGCCGGGACCACCCAGCGCCGCTCGGCCCAGGTAAATTCCACGCCCAGAGGAATTTCCGTCCCAGCCCGGTCCCTTCCATGATGGCCCCAGAATCCCCCGTCAAAATAGACCTTCCACTCTGGTTTTTGGGGCTCCGGGGCAGGCGCCAGATCGTAAAAATCTTCCGAATATTTAATTTTGGAGTAGTCAAAACCGGCCTGAAGGGCATGGATATATGCCCAGGGCCGCTCCATGGGGACCAGGCGGAAGACTTCGGCGATTTCCGACAGGGTCTTCTCCTGCTCCTTCGTGGGCGGATTGTCCCGGAGGAAAACGTCAAACTGCTCCTGGTCAAACATCCAGGCCTGCTCCAAGGGGGCGGTGTCCCCGCAGGCCAGGAGCAGCCGCAGAAAATCCTCAAAATTTTCCGCCAGCGGGCGAACATAGTCGGGGGCGCTGTTCATGGGACTGACGGCGAACACCATCCCGCCAAAGCCCCGGATGAAGCAGAAATGGATGCCGTCCACCCCCGCCCAGCCGAAGATCGACGCCCCCTTAGGGGTGCAGAAATAGGGGGCGTTGTCCGCCCGGCGCATTGCGCCCACCGGGGCCAGGTCAATGCCCCGCCGAAGGAATTTTTCGAAAGTCTTGTCCATCCCAACTCTCCCCTTTCCGCCTCAACCAGTCTATCCTCCGCAAGAACGATACCGAGCGAGCCCAGCAGATAAAACGTTTACCGCCAGGCCTGTGCACGTCTTGTCCGCGGCGACTCGCCGCCGATACCGGGCAAAATCCACCATTTTACCTTCTTGTTTTAGCGCATCCCACGCTGTGGTTGCTCCCCCGGCCCCTTCCGGGGGACCCACTTTCTTGCTGCCGAGCAAGAAAGTGGGCAAAGAAGTCGGCTTAGGGGGCGCTTCGAGCAAAGGCGCCCCCCTAAGGACCCCCCGCC
>CANQFY010000021.1 GCA_947600025.1 uncultured Oscillospiraceae bacterium | reverse complement strand
CATAAGTATTGCTCCTTCCTGTTCTTTACTTGTCTACTATTCTATCATACTTGTCCACTTTTTTAGTATACATCCACTTACATATTACCTATTACTTTCCAAAAATCGGCCCATCGATTTAGTGAAGAGTGAATAGTGAAGAGTGAAGAAGTAAAAATCGGCAACCCTCTAGCGAGGATTGCCGATTTTTGGTGGAGACTACAGGACTCGAACCTGTGACCTCATGCGTGTGAAGCATGCGCTCTAACCTGCTGAGCTAAGCCTCCGGCTGACGCTGAGTATTATATCATGAATTGGCAAAATGTCAAGACTTTCTTGGGAAAAAGTTTCATCCTGCCCTCCGCCGGAGGGGCGGAGGGCAGGGGAGCGCTTATTTCCCGGGCCGGTAGCTGTCCTTCAGGCTGACGGAACGGTTGAAAACCAGATGGCCGGGGGCGGAGTCCTTGCTATCCGGGCAGAAGTAGCCCAGGCGCATGAACTGGTAGGAGGCTGGGGCCTGGGCGTCCCGCAGGCTGGATTCCACCTTGCAGCCGGTGAGGATCTCCAGAGAATCGGGATTCAGGCAGGCCAGGAAATCCTTTCCGGCGGCGTCGGGGTCCGGGTCGTTGAATAGATTGGAATACTGCCGCACCTCCGCGTCGCAGCAGTTGGAGGCGTCCACCCAGTGGATGGTGCTCTTGACCTTCCGCCCATCGGCGGGGTCGCCGCCCCGGGAGTCCGGGTCGTACTCGCAGAGGACCTCGGTCACGTTTCCGGCCTCGTCCTTGACGCAGCCGGTACACTTGACCACATAGGTGCCCTTCAGCCGCACCTCGTTGCCGGGGAAGAGACGGAAGAATTTGCCCACCTTCTCCTCCATAAAATCGTCGGCCTCGATCCACAGATCCCGGGAGAAGGTGACAGGCCGGGTGCCGGCGTGCTCGTCCATGGGGTTGTTTTCAATGTCGAAGACCTCCTGCCGGCCCTCGGGGTAGTTGGTAACGGTGAGCCTCACCGGCTTCAGCACGGCCATGACCCGGGTGGCGGTCTCGTTCAGGTCCTCCCGGAGGCAGTGCTCCAGGAAATCGTAGGCGATGGTATTGGGGGCCTTGGCCACGCCCACCCGGTCGCAGAAGGTACGGATGCTCTTGGGGGTGTAGCCCCGGCGGCGCAGGCCGCAGAGGGTGGGCATTCTGGGGTCGTCCCAGCCGGAGACCCGGCCCTCCTCCACCAGCTGGCGGAGCTTTCGCTTGGACATGACGGTGTGGTCGATGCCCAAACGGGCAAACTCGATCTGCCGGGGATGGCAGGGGACGGAGACGTGCTCCACCACCCAGTTGTAAAGGGGCCGGTGGTTCTCATATTCCAGAGAGCAGAGACTGTGGGTGATGCCCTCCAGGGCGTCCTGAATGGGGTGGGCGAAGTCGTACATGGGGTAGATGCACCACTTGTCCCCCTGGCGGTGATGGCTCATGTGGCGGATCCGGTAGATCACCGGGTCGCGCATATTGAAGTTGCCGGAGGCCAGGTCGATCTTGGCCCGGAGGGTGCAGGCGCCGTCCGGAAATTCCCCGGCCCGCATCCGGCGGAACAGGTCCAGATTTTCCTCAATGGGCCGGTCCCGGTAGGGGGAGACGGCGGGATGGGTTAGATCCCCCCGGTACTCCTTAAATTCCTCCGCGGACAGCTGGCAGACGTAGGCAAGACCCTTCTGGATCAGCTCCTCGGCAAACTGGTAGGTCTGCTCAAAGTAGTCCGAGCCGTAGAAGAACCGGTCGCCCCAGTCGAAGCCCAGCCAGTGGATATCCTCCTGGATGGCCTCCACATATTCCGTGTCCTCCTTGGTTGGATTGGTGTCGTCCATCCGCAGATTGCACATTCCACCGTATTTTTCCGCGGTGCCGAAGTCGATGATCAGGGCCTTGCAGTGGCCGATGTGGAGATATCCGTTGGGCTCGGGCGGGAACCGGGTGTGTACCGTCTTCCCCTCGAACTGCCCGCCGGGGGCGATGTCTTCGTCAATAAAGGCGTGGATAAAATTTTTGCTTTCAGTTGCTTCCGCCATGATGCGTTCCATCCTCTCTTGTGCCTTTTAATGATGTGTCATTATACCCGATTTTGACCGCGTTTGCAACCGAAAATCCCGCCGAAATCCCCGTTTTACCCGAATGGGAATGTGTGGATTTTGCACAGGCCGCCGCCTCCCGACCGAGGGAATTGTGAAATTTGCGAAAACTCTCTGAAAATTTGAAAAATTTGGGTTGTCATTTCGGCTGTCATATATTAAAATAGGGGAGAATAAAGAAGGGGGAATTGCTTTGCCTGAACGGAAATACGACCGCGTTCTGCTCAAGCTCAGCGGAGAGGCCCTGGCGGGGGACGCCCACCGGGGGCTGGATTTTGAGATCATCGGCCAGGTGTGCAACGCCATCAAAGACTGCGCCGCCCTGGGGGTGCAGATCGGACTGGTCATTGGCGGCGGCAACTTCTGGCGGGGTGCCAAGGACGGAGCGGATAAGATGCAGCGCTCCCACGGCGACGCCATGGGGATGCTGGCGACCTTGATGAACGCCATCGCCGTGGCTGACGCCCTGGAAAAGCACGGGGTAGAGGCCCGGGTTCTCTCAGCGCTGGAGATGCCCAAATTCTGCGAATACTTCACCCGGGACCTGGCGGACCGGTACTTAAAAGAGGGGAAAGTGGTGGTTTTCGCCTGCGGCACCGGCAACCCCTACTTCTCCACGGACACCGGCGCGGTGCTGCGGGGGGTGGAGATCGAGGCCGACGCCATCCTCATGGCGAAAAACGTGGACGGCATCTACTCCGCCGACCCCAACGTAGACCCCACTGCCGTCAAATTCGATACCCTGACCTATGACGAGGTTCTGGCCCGGCACCTGCGGGCAACAGACACCACCGCCATGACCCTGGCCATGGACAACCACATGACCCTGGTCTGCTTCGCACTGAAGGACCCGCAGAACATCCTACGGGTGGTATGCGGCGAAAAAATAGGAACCATCGTTAAGGAGGACTGAAAAATGAGCGTAGACTTCAAGGAATTCAACCGGAAAATGGACAAGACCCTCAGCGTGCTGGATGATAATTTCGGCGCGGTGCGGGCGGGCCGGGCCAACGCCCGTGTTCTGGACCGGATCACGGTGGAATACTATGGTCAGGGGACGCCCCTGAACGGAGTTGCCACCATTTCCTCTCCGGATGCCCGGACGCTGGTGATCCAGCCCTGGGACACCAAGCTGCTCAAGGACATCCAGAAGGCCATCCAGACCTCCGATCTGGGGATCAACCCCCAGAACGACGGGCGGGTGATCCGTCTGGTATTCCCCCAGCTCACCGAGGAGCGCCGCCGGGACCTGACCAAGCAGGTCAAAAAGTACGCCGAGGAGGCTAAGGTGGCCCTGCGGAACATCCGCCGGGACGGCATGGACTATGTCAAGGCTTTGAAGAAAAAGTCCGAGATCACCGAGGACGAGCAGAAAAAGGCCGAAAAGGACCTTCAGGAGCTGCTGGACAAGTACATCAAAAAGGTGGACGACGCCCTGGCGGTGAAGGAAAAGGAACTGATGGCGATTTGACCGGCAAATCCACCGGGGCCCTTTGGGGCCCCCGGTTGGTATTTGCCATTTCTGAAATTAGGGAGAATTGATGGGAGATTCTGTTTTACCGCCGCCCCGGCATATTGCCATCATCATGGACGGCAACGGGCGGTGGGCAAAGTCGCGGGGCCTGCCCCGCACCGCCGGCCACGCCGCCGGCGCGGAGGCTTTTCGGCGGATCGCCAACTACTGCCGGAGTCTGGGCGTGGAATATTTGACCGTCTACGCCTTTTCCACGGAAAACTGGCGGCGCTCCGGGGAGGAGATCACCGGGATCATGGGCCTGCTGGAAAAGTACCTCCGGGAGGCCCTGGCGGATATGGACAAGAACCGGGTGCGGTTCCGCTTTTTCGGGGACCTGAGCCGCCTAAGCGAAAAGCTCCGGGCGCTGTGCCGGGACGCGGAGAACCGCTCGGGAAGCTATGATGTGCAGGTAAATTTCTGCTTAAACTACGGCGGGCGAGATGAAATCGTTCGGGCGGCCCGGGCCTTTGCCCAAGCCGCGGCCCGGGGAGCGGCGGACCCGGAGGCGCTGACGGAGGAGACCTTTTCGGGATACCTGTACTCCGCCGGGGTGCCGGATCCGGAGCTGATCATCCGCCCCTCGGGTGAGAAACGGATCAGCAATTTCCTGCTGTGGCAGGCCGCCTACGCGGAATTTGTTTTTCAGGATATTTTATGGCCCGACTACCAGCCGGAAGATCTGGACGCGGCCATTGCGGAATACCACCGGCGGTCCCGCCGGTTTGGAGGCGCTTAACTGATGATGTCGACGAGAATTATTACGGCGGCGGTGCTGCTGCCGCTGCTGCTTTTGATGGTTTTGGTCCTGCCCAAGATCTTTACCGCCATTTTATTTGGAGTCATGTCCGCCTTTGCCGCCTATGAGCTGCTCTATTCCACGGAGCTGGTCCGGCAGCCCCGGCTGGTGGCTTACAGCATGGTGGCGGCGTTTTTGGTCAACCTGTGGAGCTATTTTGGCTCCCCCGAGTCCTGGGGGATGCTGGGAGCCCTGGTCTTCACCACCCTGCTCTTTGGGGAGATGATGGCCTCCCATGTGAAGGTGCGCTTTGAGAAGGTGGCGCTGTGTCTGGCGGCGGGACTGCTGCTGCCGTTCCTGCTGTCCGGCCTGGTGCGGATTCACGCTGGGAAGTATGGGCGGTATCTGATCCTGATTCCCTTCGTCCTGGCCTTCCTGTCCGACACCGGGGCCTACTTTGCCGGGCGGGCCTTCGGGTCTCACAAGCTCTCTCCGGTGATCAGCCCCAACAAAACTGTTGAGGGGGCCGTTGGCGGCGTGCTGACGGCCATGCTGGGCATGGTGGTCTATACCCTGATTATGCAGGTGGGCTTCCAGTTTAAAGTCAATTACATGTTTGCCCTGGTTTACGGCCTGCTGGGCTCCCTGGGCGCCATCTTGGGGGATTTGTGGTTCTCCGTGATCAAGCGCCAGACCGGTATCAAGGACTACGGCAATCTGATCCCGGGCCACGGCGGTATTCTGGACCGGTTTGACTCCATGATGGTTGTGGGCCCCCTGACCGAGGCGCTGCTTTTGCTGCTTCCCGTGGTAGTGGGGGAATAAAATGGTCCGCAATCTTTGTATTCTGGGCTCCACCGGCTCCATCGGGCGGCAGAGCCTGGAGGTGGCCGCCCATCTGGGCATTCCCGTTTCCGTTCTGGCCGCCGGGACCAAGATTGATCTTCTGGCGGAGCAGTGCCGGACCTTTCACCCCAAGCTGGCGGTGACCGCCACCCGGGAGGGGGCGGACGCTTTAAGTCAGGCCCTGTCCGGCCTGCCCATCCAAATTGCCTGGGGGGAGGCGGGGCTGCTGGAAGCCGCCACCTTTCCGGAGACCGACTGCGTCATCACCGCCGTGGTGGGGATGCTGGGCTTAAAGCCCACCCTGGCGGCCATCGCCGCCAAAAAGCGCATCGGCTTGGCCAACAAAGAGACCCTGGTCTGCGCCGGGGAGCTGGTGATGGCGGCGGCGGCCCGCTATGGGGCGGAGATCGTTCCTGTGGACTCGGAACATTCCGCCATTTTTCAGTGCCTCATGGGCTGCTCCGACCGCCGGGAGGTGGAGAAGCTGCTGCTGACCTGCTCCGGCGGGCCCTTTTTCGGCATGAACCGGCACACCGTGGAAGGAATGACCAGCCGGGACGCTTTGCGCCATCCCAACTGGCGGATGGGCCCCAAGATTACCGTGGACTGCGCCACATTGATGAACAAGGGCCTGGAGGTCATCGAGGCCATGCGGCTCTATGGCCTGCCTCAGGACCGGGTGGAGGTTCTGATCCACCGGCAAAGCGTCGTCCACTCCCTGGTGGCGTTCCGGGATGGGGCGGTGCTGGCCCAGCTGGGGTCGCCGGATATGCGGCTGCCCATCCAGTTGGCCATGACCTATCCGGAGCGGATGGAGAGCCTGGCCCCCCCGCTGGATCTGACGGCCTGCGGGCCCCTGACGTTTGAAAAGCCGGACCTGGAGACATTTCCCTGTCTGGCTCTGGCCCTGGCGTGCGCCCGGGCGGGGGGGACCGCCTGCGCCGCCATGAACGGCGCCAACGAGGCGGCGGTGGCTCTGTTTTTGAAGGACCAAATCGGGTTTTACGATATTTATCGCCGGGTCTCCCAGGCCGTGGAGGCGGTCCCCTATGTCCGACAGCCAAATCTGGATCAGATTTTGGAGGCGGACCGGCTTGCCCGGGCCCTTGCCGGGAAGCTCTGACGGAAAGGAAGGAAAAATTTGAGTATTCTCTTTGCCATCGTGCTGTTCAGCGTGCTGATCTTCGTCCACGAGCTGGGGCATTTCATCACAGCCAAGCTCTCAGGGGTGCAGGTCAACGAGTTTTCTCTTTTTATGGGCCCCGCCATCTATAAAAAGCAGGTGGGGGAGACCCTATACGCCATCCGGTGCATCCCCATCGGCGGCTACTGCGCCATGGAGGGGGAGGACGAGGAATCGGAAAATCCCAGGTCCTTCCAGCGGGCCGCCTGGTGGAAGCGGCTGATCATCCTAGCCGCCGGGTCCTGCATGAACCTGCTGGCGGGGCTGGTGATTTTCGCCATCGTCTTCGCCCCGGCCCAGCAATTTGTCACGCCCGTGGTCGCGCAGATGGAGGAAAACTGCTCCATGGCGGAGGGAGGACTCCAGGTGGGCGACCGGATCCTGGCGCTGGACAACGAGCGGATCTACGTTCAGAACGATTTCTCCATGCTCCTGAAGCTCAAGAAGGCGGAAGCCCACGACATGACCGTCCTCCGGGAGGGGCAGACCCTGGTTTTAAAGCAAGTGCCTACCGTGATGAAGGAGTACACAAACGACGACGGCACGGTTTCCCTGCGCTACGGGCTGAGCTTTTCCGTGGAGAAGGCCACTTTTGGCAGCCGGTTGGCGTATGTCTGGAATACGGCGTTGGACACGGTGCGCATCGTCCGGCTGAGCCTTCAAATGCTCCTGACCGGTCAGGTGGGCCTGCAGGATATGTCCGGGCCGGTGGGCATCGTCCAGGAGATCAGCGATACGGCGGCGGCGTCCCCGGACGCCCTGTCCGCCTTCCTCAATATGCTCTATTTCGGCGGTTTTTTGGCGGTCAACCTGGCGGTGATGAATCTACTGCCCATTCCCGCCCTGGACGGCGGGCGGATCGTCTGCCTGCTGCTGACCACGGCGGCGGAGGCCATTTTCCGGCGCAAGATCAACCCCAAGTACGAGGCGTATCTCCACGCCGGGGGCATGGTACTGCTGCTCCTGCTGATGGCGGTGGTGACCTTTAAAGACCTTTTCACCATTTTCCGGGGGTAAAACGATGACAAGATCCATTCGTGTGGGGGACGTGCAGATCGGTGGCGGCGCACCGGTATCCATCCAGTCTATGCTGAACAAACCCACCACCGATATTCCGGGCTGCCTGGAGCAGCTCGCCGCGCTGAAGGCCGCCGGGTGCCAGATTGCCCGGCTGGCGGTGCCCAACCGGGCGGCCGCCCGGGCCTTTGAGGATATTTGTAAAGAAAGCCCCCTGCCGCTGGTGGCGGACATTCACTTTGACTATGAGCTGGCCATTCTGGCCGCCCAAGGCGGCGCGGCCAAGATCCGCATCAACCCGGGCAACATTGGCGGCGCGGACCGGGTGCGGGCGGTGGTGGCCGCCTGCCGGGACCGGAACATCCCCATCCGCATCGGCGTCAACGGCGGCAGCCTGGACAAGGCCCTGCTGGAAAAATACGGCCATCCCACGGCGGAGGCCCTGGTGGAGAGCGCCTTTTCCCACATCGCCCTTTTAGAGCGGGAAGGGTTTTACGATATCTGCGTTTCCATGAAGTCCTCGGATGTTTCCACCATGGTCCGGGCCGCCCGGCTGTTCCGGCAGCGCAGCGACTATCCCCTGCACATCGGCGTGACGGAGACAGGGCCCATCGAAATGGGCCGGATCAAGTCCGCCATGGGCATCGGGGCATTGCTCTTAGACGGCATTGGCGATACCGTCCGGGTCAGCCTCACCGGCGACCCGGTGGAGGAGGTCTATGCCGCCAAGGCGATTCTCAAGGCCGCCGGGGTGCGGAAGGAAGGGGTCAACATCATCTCCTGCCCCACCTGCGGCCGGACCCGGATCGATCTGATCGGCCTGGTGGACCAAGTGGCAAAAGCGCTGCAAGACTGCGAGAAGCCCATCACCGTGGCGGTCATGGGCTGTGTGGTCAACGGTCCCGGGGAGGCCCGGGAGGCGGATATCGGCATCGCCGGGGGCGACGGCTGGGGAACACTGTTCCAGAAGGGCCGGGAGCCGGTAAAACTGAGCTATGAGGAGCTGCTGCCCGCCCTTTTAGAGAGGATCCAGACCCTTTGATCCTATTTTGGAGGCAATCATGAACCAAAGCATCCCATTTTTCAAGCTGTTTTCGGACTACCACCCGATAGACGCGGTGGCGGCGGCGTTTTCCGACGCCCAGGTGCTGCAGCTGGACATCGACGTGGTCCGCCGCAGTATTTCCGCACAGGTACACAGTCCCGCATACATCCCCCGGCGGCTCTACAATCAGGCCGTCGGGGAGCTTCGTGATTTATATGGAATGAGCTGGTTTTCCCTGAAGCTGACCTACCCCGCCGGAGAGCTTTCCAAGGTGGAAAACGAGGCGCTGCTGGAGCTGTTCGTCTCCCAGAACTCCATGAACCGGGGCTCCCTGGCGGGGGCGGCATGGGAATGGGCGGGAAACACCCTCACCATCCGCCTCCGGGGCAACGGGAAAAAGGCGCTGGAGGAATCCGTTCCCATGGTCCGCCTGGCCCTGATGGATCAATTCGGCGCCCAGCCGGAGATCGTCATCGAGGCCGGGGCGGATTTGTCCGGACAGGCCCTGTTTGATGCCATGGACGCCATCCGTGTCAGCGCCATGGGAGACCGGCCCCTGCCCCTCGCTGCTAAGGAGAAAAAAACCGCCGCCCAGGGAGACCACGCCTGCTTTTACGGTCGGCCTATCAAGGGCACGCCCATCCCCATGGAACAGCTGGATCTGAACATGGGCACCGTGGTGGTGGAGGGAAAGATCTTCGCCCTGGCCCACCGGGAACTGAAAAAGCGGAACGCCTGGGTGATCAACTTCGACATGACCGACAATACCGGCTCCATTCGAGTCAGCCGGTTCATGGAGCAGGGGGAGGCCAAACCGGTCCTGGAAAAGCTCCGGGTCGGCGCGGTGGTGAAGGTCAAGGGCAAGCTCGGCGTCAATAATTTTGACAACGAGATCAATTTAAGGCCCGACGCGATTCAGTTCGGCCAGGCCAATCCCCGCCGGGATTTAAACCCCGACGGCAAGCGGGTGGAGCTGCATCTGCACACCACCATGAGCAACATGGACGCCCTGACGGACACCGCGGCGGCGGTGAAGCAGGCGGCGGCCTGGGGCCACCGGGCCATTGCCATCACGGACCACGGGGTGGCTCAGTCTTTCCCCGACGCCATGAAAGCCGCTAAGGGCACCAAGGTGGCGGGCACGGACCAGGATATTAAGATCCTATACGGCTGCGAAGGATATTATGTAAACGATGTGGACGACCGGATCGCGGTCCACGGCGTCCAGGACGGGGGTTTTGACCGGGAATTCGTGGCCTTCGACCTGGAGACCACGGGCCTGTCCTCCCGGGCAGACCGGATCATCGAGATCGGGGCTGTGATCCTGAAAAACGGGGAGGAGCTGGACCGGTTCCAGACCTTTGTGGATCCGGAGCGGCCGCTGGAGCGGCGGATCGTAGAGCTGACCGGCATCACCGACGAGATGCTCCGGGGCGCGCCCAAAATTGAGGAGGTCCTGCCGAAATTTCTGGACTTCTGCGGGGACCGGCTCCTGTGCGCCCACAATTCGGAGTTTGACACGGGCTTTATTCGGGCGGAGTGCGTCCGGCAGGGGCTTTCTTACCGTTTTACGGACCTGGACACCCTGATCCTGGCCCAGAATCTCATGCCCCAGCTGAATAAATTCAAGCTGGACGTGGTCTCCAACGCCCTGAGCCTGCCGGACTTCAACCACCACCGGGCAGCGGATGACGCGCGGACCTGCGGGCTGATCCTGATGAAGTTTCTGGAAATGCTGACGGACCGGGGGGTGACCACCGTCCAGGCCATCAATCCGGCCATGGCCGCCCTGCGGGCCAAGAGCCGGGTGCTGGACCGGCACCCGAAGCACATCATCCTGCTGGCCAAAAATCAGCAGGGCCTGCGGAATCTGTACCACCTGATCTCCGATTCCAATCTCAAATACTTCAAGCGCTTTCCCCGGATTCCCAAGTCTGAGCTGATGGAGCTGCGGGAGGGCCTGATCGTCGGTTCCGCCTGCGAAGCCGGGGAGCTGTTCCAGGCCATTGTGGATGGCAAGAGCGAGGACGAGCTCCGGCGCATCGCCTCCTTCTACGACTATCTGGAGATCCATCCCCTGTCCAACAACCGCTTTTTGATCCAGCGGGGCACGGCAAAGGACGAGGAAGCTCTGCGGAATTTCAACCGCACCGTGGTCCGGCTGGGCCAGGAGCTGGGGATCCCCGTGGCCGCCACGGGGGACGTCCACTTCCTGGAGCCGGAAGACGAGATCTTCCGCCACATTCTCCTGGCATCCAAAAATTTTGAGGACGCGGATCGGGAAAATCCCCTGTATTTCCGCACCACCGATGAAATGCTCCGGGAATTTTCCTACCTGGGGGCGGAAAAGGCCCGGGAAGTGGTCATCGACACCCCCAACCGCATCGCCGATATGTGCGAGACTCTCCGGCCGGTGCCCAAAAATCTGTTTGCCCCCACCATTGAAAACTCTGTGGAGGACCTGAAACGGCTGGTCAGTGAAAAGCTCCACCGGCTCTATGGGGACGATCCGCCTGAGATCATCACCCGGCGGGTGGAGACGGAGATGAACGACATCATCAACTGCCACTACGACGTGATCTATATGTCCGCCCAGAAGCTGGTGCAAAATTCCCTGGAGCACGGGTATCTGGTGGGCTCCCGGGGATCCGTAGGGTCCTCCCTGGTGGCCTTTTTGTCGGGCATCACCGAGGTCAACTCCCTGCCGCCCCACTACCGGTGCCCCAAGTGCAAGCTGGCCGACTTCCAGGTGCCGGAGGGGTACGACTGCGGCGCGGACCTGCCGGACCGGGACTGCCCTAAGTGCGGCGTCCGGATGGACAAGGACGGCTTCAACATCCCCTTCGAGACCTTCCTGGGCTTCGGCGGCGATAAGGTGCCGGATATCGACTTGAATTTCTCCGGAGAGTATCAGGCCAAGGCCCACGCCTACTGCACGGAAATGTTTGGCAAAACGCATGTGTTCCGGGCGGGGACCATCGGCACCGTGGCGGAAAAGACGGCCTTCGGCTATGTAAAGCGGTACCTTTCCGACCGGAACCGGACCGTCTCCCACGCGGAGGAGGCCCGTCTGGCCGCCGGGTGCGTGGGGGTGCGGCGCACCACCGGCCAGCATCCCGGCGGACTGGTGGTCATTCCCCAGGAGAACGAAATCTGGGACTTCTGCCCGGTGCAGCATCCGGCGGACGATCCCAACTCCGACCAGATCACCACCCATTTTGAATACCACTGCATGGAGGAAAACCTGCTCAAACTGGATATGCTGGGCCACGACGACCCCACCATGATCCGCATGATGGAGGATATGACCGGGGTGGACGCCAAGTCCATTCCCCTGGACGATAAGGAAACCATGTCCATCTTCACCTCCTCCAAGGCGCTGGGCTATGAAAACGATCCCATTTTGGGACCCACCGGGGCGGTTGCCCTTCCGGAATTCAACACCCGGTTCACCCGGGGCATGCTGCTGGACACCATGCCCACCCGATTCAGTACCCTACTGCGGCTCTCCGGCTTCTCCCACGGCACCGACGTGTGGCTGGGAAACGCTCGGGATCTGATCCTGTCCAAGACCGCCACAACCGAGGAGGCCATCGGCTGCCGGGACGACATCATGCTCTACCTCATCCAAAAGGGGCTGCCGGAAAAGCGGGCTTTCAAGATCATGGAGTCCGTGCGGAAGGGCAGGGGACTGCCGGAGGGCGCCGAGGGTGAAATGCGTGCCGCCGGGGTGCCGGAGTGGTACATCGACTCCTGCAAGAAGATCAAGTACCTGTTCCCCAAGGCCCACGCCGTGGCCTACGTCATGATGGCCTTCCGCATCGGCTGGTTCAAGGTCAACTATCCCCTGGCGTTCTACTCCGCCTATTTTTACCGCCGGAGCCAGAAGGGGGGCTTCGACGTGGTGCTGATGACCCACGGCATCGAGGCGGTGAAGGCCAATATCAAGGCCATCTCCGGCAACGACGACGCCACGGACAAGGACGAGGACCTGCTGACCACCCTGGAAGTGGCCTACGAATTCTACCTCCGGGGCTTTGAGTTCCTGCCCCTGGACCTGTACAAGAGCCACGCCACCCGGTTTGAGATCGTGGACGGCAAGCTGCTGCCTCCCTTCGTCTCCATCTCCGGCCTGGGGGAGACCGCTGCCTGGGATCTGGTGGAGGGCCGGAAGGGAAGGGAGTTCCTCTCCATCGAGGAGGTGGCCCTGGCCTGCCCCAAGGTCTCCAAGACCCACATCCAGCTGCTCAAGGACGCCGGCGCCTTCGGCGATATGCCGGAAACCAGCCAGGTGAGCCTGTTCTGAATGCCCGGGCCACCTTGACGAAAAACGAAATACACTGTTCCCCCGCCTTTCGGCGGGGGAATAATATTTAGAGTAATTTCTAAATACCTCTTGACAAAGAAAGGGCTGTGTGTTATTATCTATTTAGAAAAAAATCTAAATAGAAGGAGGCGGTAGATTGGGCTTTCAAGAGACGTTCAAGGCGCTGGCGGACCCGGCGCGGCGGCAGATCTTGGTGATGCTGCGGCAGGGGGCCATGCCGGCGGGGGAGATCGCCGCCCGGTTCGACATGACCGGGGCCACCATCTCCTATCACCTGGCCCAGCTGAAAAAGGCGGGGCTGGTGACGGAGCGGCGGGAGAAAAATTTCATCTACTACGAACTCAACGCGTCTGTCTTTGAGGAGGCCATGCTCTGGCTGGCCCAGTTTCGGGAGGAATAACCATGAAAAAGAAGCAAATTTTGACTACCATCGCCCAATTCGCCCTTTGTCTGCTGCCCATCGCCTACGGCTTTATCCTCTGGCCCTGGCTGCCAGAGCGGATCCCTACCCATTTTAACGCCGCCGGGGTTGCCGACGGCTACCAGGGGAAGCTGGAGGCCATTTTGTGGATGCCCCTGTTCTTCTGCGCCATGGAGGCGGTGGTGGCCCTGGCCCTCCGGTTCGACCCCAAGGCAGAGAAGCACTCTACTACCCTCCGGGCCATCGGCCTGTGGACCATGCCGGTGCTGGGGAACCTGGTCCAGGCGTGCGTTTTCGCCCTGGCCATGGGGCGAAAGGTCCCCATCACCCAGCTGATCCTGACGGGGGTGGGCGTTTTGGACCTGGCAGTGGGCAATTATCTGCCCAAGTGCAAGCAGAATTACACCATGGGCATCCGGGTACCCTGGACCCTGGACGATCCGGAGAACTGGAACAAGACCCACCGTTTTGCCGGCTACCTCTGGATGATCGGCGGGGCCGTGCAGATTCTGACCCCGTGGTTTGGTCTCTACTGGCTGCTGTTTCCGGTGCTGCTGGTCCTGACGCTGCTGCCCATCGGCTACTCCTTTTTCCTCTATATGCGGAAAAAACAAAATCCTCCGCAGAATTGACAAAATTCGTATTATGAAAACCTTGCAAAAATTTCCTTCCTGTGCTATAATATTTTAGTAATTTTCACAAGGAGGGGCCAATATGCAAGCGACGGAAAAACAGTTTCACATTCAGTGCGTCCAGGGGGACGTGGGCCGGTACTGCATTTTGCCGGGGGACCCGGGCCGCTGCGAGGCCATCGCGGCCTATTTTGACGAGCCCGTCCACATCGGCATGAACCGGGAGTTCAATATTTACACCGGAAAACTGCTGGGGGAGAAAGTCACCGTCTGCTCCACCGGCGTGGGCGGCCCCTCGGCCTCCATCGCCATGGAGGAGCTGCACAACATCGGCGCGGACACCTTTATCCGGGTGGGCACCTGCGGCGGCATCGCCATGGACGTGCAGCCCGGGGATGTGGTGGTGGCCACAGGAGCCATCCGGTTCGAGCATACCTCCCTGGAATATGCGCCCCTGGAATTCCCGGCGGTGGCGGATTTTGATATCACCGCCGCCCTGAAGGAGGCGGGGGAGGCCCTGGGCTACCGCATCCACACCGGCGTGGTCCAGTGCAAGGATGCCTTCTACGGCCAGCACGCCCCGGAAAAATCCCCGGTGTACTATGAGCTGCTGCAAAAATGGGAGTCCTGGAAGCGGCTGGGGGTCAAGGCCAGCGAGATGGAGTCGGCGGCGCTGTTCGTAGTGGCGGCGGCCCTGGGCGTGCGCTGCGGAAGCTGCTTCCATGTGGTGTGGAACCAAGAGCGGGAGAAGGCCGGGCTGTTCCAGCCCATGACCGAGGACACCACCGGCGCTATCCGGGTGGGCGTCGAGGGCTTGAAGCGGATCATCGCGGCGGACAAGGCAAAATAATGGAGCCGGGGCAATTTTGCCCCGGCTGTTGCTTGCGTTTTCCCCCGATATCTGATATAATGGCAGTAATTTCCTTAAAGGAGGCAGTTTTATGAACGATCAAAACCGTCTCCGCCTGCGCAGCGAGATTCCCGTGGAGGATACCTGGGCGACGGAAGACCTTTTCCCCACGGACGACGCGTGGCGTCAGGCGCTGGGCGAGGCCCGGCAGGCCGGGCTGGCGCTGACCGCCTATGAGGGCAAGCTGGGCAGCTCCGGGGAGACCCTGTTCCGCTATCTGTCCGAAATGGAGCGGGTGGACCAGCTGTTCGGCCGCCTGGGCAACTACTGCTCCCGGAAGGCGGATGTGGACACCCGGGACCCGGTGTACCAGGCCATGACCGGTGAATTTGGCAGCGTGGCGGTGGAGGTAAGCACCGCCGGCAGCTTTGAGACCACGGAAATTTTGGCTATTCCCGACGAGACCCTGGACGGGTTTTACCGGGACTGCCCGGAGCTGGGGGGCTACCGCCGGTATCTGACCAAAACGCGCAGCCGCCGGGCCCACATTCTATCCCCGGCGGAGGAAAAGCTCCTGGCCGCCATGGGAGAGGTGGCGGGCCTGCCCGACGATGTGTACAGCGCGCTGACCAACGCGGATATGACCTTCCCCGACGCGGCGGACAGCCAGGGAACGCTTCATGCCGTGACCCAGGCCACCTTCGTGCCTCTGGAGGAGAGCCCGGACCGGGTGCTGCGGAAAAACGTCTACGAGTCCCTGTACGGCCGGCTGGACGAATTTAAAAACACCTCCGCCGCCCTGCTCAACGGCCAGTTTAAGAAGCTCAAATTCTACGCCCAGGCCCGGAAGTACGGCTCCAGCCTGGAGGCCGCCCTGGACCGGACAGAGGTGCCGGTGAGCGTTTACCACAATCTCATCGAGGCGGTCCACCAGAATTTGGACAAGCTGCACCGCTATGTGCGGCTGCGGAAAAAGCTGCTGGGACTGGACGAGCTGCATTTTTACGACATTTATACCCAGCTGGTCCCCGGGGTGGACCGGCAGATCCCCTTCGCTCAGGCCAAGCAGACCGTGTACGAGGCCCTGGCCCCCCTGGGCGAGGACTACCGCCGGATCCTGAAGGAGGGCTTCGACAACCGCTGGATTGATATCTACCCCAACGTGGGCAAGCGCAGCGGCGCCTATTCCGCCGGCGGGGACGTGCATCCCTATGTGCTGCTCAACTACAACGGCACCCTGGACAATCAGTTTACCCTGGCCCACGAGATGGGCCACGCCCTCCACTCCTACCACTCCACCCGGGCCCAGCGCCCCATCGACGCGAACTATGTCATCTTTGTGGCGGAGGTGGCCTCCACCTGCAACGAGGCGCTGCTGATGGAGCACCTGCTGAGCAAGACCACAGACAAAAAGGAGCGGGCCTACCTGATCAACCACTACCTGGACGATTTCCGGGGCACCATCTACCGCCAGACCATGTTCGCCGAGTTTGAGCGGCTGATGGGCGAGCTGACCGGCCAGGGGAAGACCCTCACCGCCCAGCTGCTGGCCCAGGAATATGGGAAGCTGAACCAGCTCTACTACGGCCCGGATATCGTGGTGGACGACCGGATTTCCATGGAATGGGCCCGAATCCCCCATTTCTATTACAATTACTATGTCTTCCAGTACGCCACGGGCTACTCCGCCGCCATCGCCCTGTCCCGCCGGATCCTGCGGGAAGGGGAGGGGGCCGTGAAGGACTATCTGCGCTTCCTCTCCGGCGGCTGCACCAAGGACCCCATCAGCCTGCTGCGGGACGCCGGGGTGGATATGAACAGCCCCGAGCCGGTGAACCAGGCCCTCCAGCTCTTCGGCGAGCTGCTGGATGAGATGGAAGAGCTGACCAAATGAGCGAGCCGCTGTTTTTGCCCACCCTGCACACCTTCGCCATGGACAACATCTTCACCGGCTCCCGAGGGGCTTTCCGGTTCCGGGCCGCGCCGGTCATTGTGAAGAAGACGCCCAAGGAGGTGGACATGGAGCGCAGCTCCATCACCGCCGCCTTCTGGCACGGGGAGAAGTGCTATGAGCTGAGCCAAATGGAGGGGGAGCGGAGCTTCCCCATGAGCGAAGCGGGCCTCGCGGAGCTGCGAAGCTGGCTGGAATCGAATATCTAAATGGAGCCGCCCGGAAATATACACCGGGCGGCTTGTATTTCTACGGAGGACGGCGCCGAAGGCGGCTGTCAACGGGTGTTCGCCATTGGAGTACATTTGATAAAAAGCTAGTTGATAAATATACACAAAAACAGTTGACAAGCCTGCGTTTTTTTGTGTAAAATATGAAAACTAGGAGGTGTAGTCATGGAGCGTACCCCATTGGAGCGGCTATTGGCTCTGACCAGTGCCCCTGACGCTCTGGAACGGACACTGGATTATCTTCAGAAATGTATCGGCCAGTTCCTGCGGCGGCAGGAGCGGGTGCTTTTATGCTTTACAAACCGCGCTCCGGGCAGCACCGGCGCGCTCTTAGAGGAGGCCATCCGCCGTTTGGGCGGGCAGCCGGTGTTCTGGGGGCCGGATTTCCGTTGGAAAAGCCTGCTGCGGCAGACCTTTTCCAGCCGGGCCACGGTAATTGCCGGGCCGCCGCCGGTGATCCTGGGACTGACCAAGGTCGCCCGGGCCACGGCGACGCCGCTGTATGTCCGCAATGTGCTGCTGGCCGGTGCGCCATGCACCGGCTGGATGCTGGAAGGGATCCAGAAGGGTCTGGACAGCCGGCTCTGGGGCTGCTTTGACCCCGGCGGCAGTACGGTGGTCGCGGGCTTTTCCTGCCAGAACAGTCTGGGGATCCACGTTCGGGAGAGCGAATACGACGTGCGCATTGTGGACAGCACCGGCATCCCGGTTCCGACCGGGACCAAGGGCGAGATCACGCTGACGCCCCGGGCGGATCCGTCCCTGACCTGGCGCACCGGCTATTTGGGCCGCTTTGCCCAGGAATCCTGCGGCTGCGGCGCTAAGACGGCGCGGATCGTAGACCTTTCCGCGGCGCCGGGCACGGATCGGGTGCTGACCATTCTGGAGGAGCTGCTGCTCTCCTGGACCAGTGTGCTGGACTACCGTGCCCGGCAGACGGAGTGCGGATTGGAGCTGGAGGTCATCACATTCCCGGGCCTCAAGGTGCCCAAGTTCCCCTCCTGCGCCAAATGCACCGTCCGAAACTGGAATTCCGAGCAGGACGCGCCCTTTTCCTTCATGCCGGGCTGGTACTGAAACAGCGATTGACATTTTTCCCGCCGACTGATATAATCAGGGAGCGGACATCAGGAGAACCCAAAAGGATAGCCGCTTGAGGCGGCTATCCTTTTTTCCCGGCGTCTGTGTCAAATCCAGAAAGGAGGGCTTCCATGCCCATACAGATCCCCAATGATCTTCCTGCGGCGGAGACCCTCCAGCGGGAGAATATCTTTGTCATGACCCACACCCGGGCCGTGACCCAGGATATCCGGCCTCTGGAGATCGTGCTGCTGAACCTGATGCCTACCAAGATCGCCACAGAGACCCAGCTCTCCCGGCTGCTGGGCAACACCCCCCTCCAGGTCCATCTGGAGCTGATGCACACCACCTCCCACCAGTCCAAAAATGTAACGCCGGAGCATCTTCTGACCTTCTACAAGACCTTTGACGAGCTGAAGGACCGGAAATTCGACGGCATGGTGATCACCGGCGCGCCGGTGGAGCAGATGCCCTTCGAGGAAGTGGACTACTGGCCGGAGCTGTGCCGGATCATGGAGTGGAGCAAGACCAACGTCCACTCCACCTTCCACATCTGCTGGGGGGCCCAGGCGGGGCTGTACTATCACTATGGCGTCCCCAAACGGGAGCTGCCGGAGAAGCTCTTCGGCATCTATCCCCACCACGCGGATTACAGGCGCTCCATCCTTCTCCGTGGCTTTGACGATACCTTCTGGGTGCCCCATTCCCGGCACACCACCGTGGCCCGGGAGGACGTGCTCGCCGCCGGCCTCAAGCTCCTGGCCTCCTCTCCCCAGGCGGGGGTCTACGCCATGATGAGTAAGGAGGGCCGCCAGATCTTCATCACCGGCCACGCCGAATACGACCCGGAGACCCTGGCCCTGGAATACCGCCGGGACAAGGACCTGGGGCTGTCCATCCATGTGCCGGAAAACTACTTTCCCATGGACGACGATACCCAGCCGCCCCTGGTCCGGTGGCGGGGCCACGCCAACCTGCTGTTTTCCAACTGGCTCAACTACTTTGTCTATCAGACCACGCCCTATGACATCATGTCCATCGGAAGATGAGCGCTCCGCCCCGGCCCGGGGCGGAGCTTTTGCGATTCAATGGGCCCCTGATTTTCCAAGCGTCCCGGTCCGGGCGCATGGACCGGGACCGGTGGGAATACCTTAAAGGGGAACGCTTTGGGGCCGCGCCGCGCCTTTCGACAAATAATCGCTTTCCCTATTGAAAACCCCGCGGCGCCGTACTATAATAGAGCGGATAAAAAGAAATCGGGAGGGAATGTGCTTGACCATCGACGATCTCAAGGTGGGCCAGAGCGGCGTGATCGCCCAGGTGGGCGGGGAAGGGGACCTGCGCCTGCGTTTTTTGGACATGGGGCTGATTCCCGGCACCGCCGTGAAGCTGCAAAAGGTGGCGCCCATGGGGGACCCCATCCAGCTCCGTGTCCGGGGCTATGAACTGACCATCCGCCGGGAGGATGCCCGGAAAATCACCTTGCGGGAGGGGAGCGTCCAATGATCTTTGCCCTGGCTGGAAATCAAAACTGCGGCAAAACGACCCTTTTCAACGCCCTCACCGGCTCCAATCAGCATGTGGGCAATTTCCCGGGGGTGACGGTGGATCAGAAGGAGGGGACCATCAAGGGCACGGACCACCAGGTGGTGGATCTGCCCGGCATCTATTCCCTCCGCCCCTACTCCCAGGAGGAGGTGGTGACCCGGGACTTCCTACTGGAGCAGAAGCCCGACGGCATCATCAACATCCTGGACGCCACCAATATCGAGCGGAACCTGTATCTGACCTTGCAGCTTTTGGCCCTTCGTATCCCCACGGTCATTGCCCTGAATATGATGGACGAGCTTCGGGGCAACGGCGGCAGCGTGAACGTGGCAAAGATGGAGGCGGCCCTTGGGGTGCCGGTGGTGCCCATCTCCGCCGCCAAGAACGAGGGCATCTCCGAGCTGGTGGAGCGAGTCATCTCCACGGGCTCCGATCGGACGCTGCCCAAAGTCCTGGACTTCTGCCCCGATGGCCCGGTCCACCGCTGCATCCACGCGGTGAGCCACATCATCGAGGACCATGCCCAGAAAATCGGCGTCTCCCGCCGGTTCTGCGCCACCAAGCTCATTGAGGGGGAGGACGCCCTGGCTGATCGCTTGGGCCTGAGCCAGAACGAAAAGGAGCTCATCGAACATTCCATCATTGAGATGGAGTATGACTCCGGCCTGGACCGGAACGCCGCCCTGGCGGATATGCGTTACAACTTTATCGAAAAGGTCTGCGCCGATTGTGTCACCAAGGCGGAGGAGAGCGCCGAACACCGCCGGAGCATGGCCATCGACGAGGTCCTGACCAACCGGTATCTGGCCATCCCGCTGTTCGTGGCCATCATGGGTGCGGTATTCTTCCTGACCTTCAATGTCTTTGGGGCCTGGCTGTCGGATCTGATGGAGTACGCCGTGGACGGCCTGGCGGCTTTCGTGGACCGGGCGCTGACGGCCTACGGCATCAACCCTGTGGTCCACAGCCTGGTCATCGACGGAATCTTCGCGGGGGTCGGCAGTGTGTTGAGCTTCCTGCCCCTGATCGTGACGCTGTTTTTCTTCCTGTCCATTTTGGAGGACTCGGGCTACATGGCCCGGGTGGCCTTCGTCATGGATAAGCTGCTGCGGAATCTGGGCCTCTCCGGTCGGAGCTTCGTGCCCATGCTCATCGGCTTCGGATGCTCTGTCCCCGCCATCATGGCGACCAGGACCCTGTCCTCCCAGCGGGACCGGAAAATGACCATCCTTCTGACGCCCTACATCAGCTGCTCCGCGAAAATCCCCATCTATACGGTCTTTTCCGCCGCCTTTTTCCCGGGCCATGAGTTGATCGTGATGTTCCTGCTCTATTTTGGTGGGATACTGGTGGGGGTGCTGGCGGCTCTGACCCTGAACCGGTTCGTGTTCCGGGGCAAGCCCGTGCCCTTTGTCATGGAGCTGCCCAATTACCGCCTGCCCTCGGCAAAGAGCGTGGGGCTGCTCATGTGGGAAAAAGCCCGGGATTTCTTGCAGCGGGCCTTTACCATCATCTTCCTGGCAACGGTATTGATCTGGTTTTTGCAGACCTTTGACCTCCGGCTGAACCTGGTGGAGGACAGCGGGGACAGCATCCTGGCCTCCCTTGGACGGCTAATCGCCCCCATCTTCGCCCCCCTGGGCTTCGGAGACTGGCGAACGGTGACGGCCTTGGTCTCCGGCTTCACCGCCAAGGAGGCGGTGGTCAGCACCTTCGGCGTGGTGCTGGGGGTGGGAACGGAGCAGCTCCGTCTGGCCCTGCAAACCCTGTTTACGACCCGTTCCGCCGCCAGCTTCTTGACCTTCTGCCTGCTCTATACCCCCTGCGTGGCGGCGGTGGCCACCATTCGCCGGGAGCTGGACAGCCGTGCGAAGACCCTGCTGGTGGTTCTGACCCAGTGCGCCGTGGCGTGGCTGGCGGCGTGGGTCGTCTACCTGGTGGGGGGACTGCTGTGAATATTGGAGATTATCTGATCTTGGGAGGGATCGTTGGCTACTGCCTGTTCCTCATCTTCCGGAAGAAAAAGCCTGGCTGCGGCGGTTGCTCTGGCTGCTCCGGCGACTGCGCCGGCTGCGCCCATTCCTGTAACAAGAAAAAATAAACACGAAAGCCCCGCGCTTTGCAAAATGAAGCGCGGGGTTTTCATGTCGAATTTTGCCGGAAAGATACGGCATTATTTTCCCAGCCGGTTTTCCTGACGGGAGGCCCAGCGGGCGAAGTAGGTCTTTCCGCCCTCCCGGGAGAGGATCCGCAGATACTCCCTGGCCTTGGGGGTGTCCCCCCGGTTCATAGCGTCCTGTGCCAGGGCCTGGGCGGCGTCCATCCGCCGCAGCAGATAGGCGGCCTTCTCCATCTGCTCGGTCAGCCACTCCTGTTCCACCGGCTCGCCGGTGATGCAGGCGATTTGATTCCGGTGCAGCCGGAGGCTCTCCGCTAAATTAGCGGACAGGGCAGGCTTCGAGACCCTGGCGCCGTTCACCACGATCTCCAGCCCGGCAGACGCCTCTTCCGCCTTTGCCAGATCCCCGGCGCCCAAGGCGTAGCGGCAGTAATTGTTGTAATACAGGCCCCGCAGGGCGATATCCTTTTGGCAGGGCTCCGCGTCCACCGGGCAGAGGGTCTGCATGGCGGTGAGAAAGTCCCCGTCGGCGGCGTAGCCGTCCGCCAGGTAGGCCCGGGCCAGGACATAGCCGGCGGTGTCCTTTTTCATCATATCGGGAACCGTCTTGTATTTTTCCAGAAAATTTTTAGGGTCCATGTCCACATGGAGGATGCCCAGCGCCTTGGTGTTGCACTGGTTGGCAATCACATTGCCCAGAAGCCGCGCCGCCACCAGGCCGATGGCCAGGGTGAGAAAGGATGCCAGAATGGGAACATATATGGGATATGCCCGGTCTCGGATCCAAACCGCCACCGCCAGGGCCAATGTCGCCGCCGAGATGCCCAGGAACGCCAGCCGGCTCTGCCAAAAACCTCGGATCATGCCGATCCCTCCTGTTTTTCAATGGAATAAAGCTATTATACGCCATAAGCGGCGATTTTGCAAGATTGATGGGGGATTTTGGTTAATTTTGTCCGCGGCACAATTCTCTTTTCAAAAAGGCTTCACTTTTTGTCTTCCAAAACAAAAGAAAGGGGGTTCCTTTTTTGAAAAAATAAGTTATAATGAATATGTTTGAAGGAATACTTTCCACTTTTCATGTGAATGTTGCATAAAATCAAATAGAAAGCCGGTGAATCGCGATGGTATGCATAACAGCGTTGATGGACAATCTGCCCTCCGAGAACAAGGCCCTTGTGAACCAGCATGGCCTGTCCTACCTGATCCAGCGGGGGGAGGAGCGCATCCTGTTCGACTGCGGCGCGGGGGAGGCCCCCTGGCGCAACGCCCACAAGCTGGGCCTGTCCGTATCCGAATTGGACGCCGTGGTTCTCAGTCACAGCCACTATGACCATGCCGCCGGCTACCGGGATCTGCTGGAACAGGGCGGCGGCGGCAACCTGCTCTACACCGGTCCCGACTTTTTCCAGCGGAAATATGCCTGCGACGGCAGAAAATACACCGACCTCTCCTGCGGCTTTGGCGAGTCATTCCTGCGGGACCATCAGGTGGATCGAAAAGTGGTCACGGACGTGACGGAGATCGCCCAGGGGATCTACCTGGTAGCGGATTTCCCACGGGTCCATGATTTTGAGACCATCCCGGCTCGGTTTGTCCGCAGGACGGCGGAGGGCTTCGTTCCTGATGATTTTCACGATGAGATCTGCCTGGCCCTGGATGTGGGGGGCAAGCTGGCGGTGCTGGTGGGCTGCTCCCACCCCGGGATCCTGAATATGATCCGCCGGGTCCACTACGCGCTGCGAATGCCCGTATGGGCGGTGTTCGGTGGTACCCACCTGGTGGAGGCGGACAGCGCCCGGGTGAAGGCCACTGTGGAAGCTCTGAAGGACTGGGGCCTGGAGGTGCTGGGTCTGAGCCACTGCTCCGGCGAGGACGCCGAGTGCGCCATCCGGCAGGACCAAACCGTCCAGAGCTGCCACATGGCCGTGGGCGACTGTGTCTTTTTCCCGTGAGGTGAGCGAAATGCTTCTCGAATCCCTTGCAAACGAGCTGGTTTCCGTCACATCCGCCCTGGTCGGCGGCAGAACCATCAATATCATGAATACGGAGGGAATTATCATTGCCTCCACGGAGACCGGGCGGATCGGGACCTTTCATCAGGGGGCCCTGGAGGCGGTCCGTACCGGCAAGACGGTGAACATCCGAAAGGATCAGCTGTCCCTCTATCCCGGGGCAAAGGAGGGCTGCAACATGCCCCTCCGGGTCAGCGGCTCCATCATTGGCGTGGTGGGTATTTACGGCGACCCGGGGGAGATCCAGCCCCTGGCCCATCTGCTGGAGGTCTACGCCGAAAAGTACTACCAGCTGGAAGCTATGGCAAGTCCCCGCTTGGCGGAGAACGAGATGCGGGGCCGGATCCTCCGGTATCTGCTGGATGCGGGGGAGCAATCTGTGACCAACGCTGTGGCGCTGATGGCCTCTCACAAGATCCAGCTGACCTTTCCCGTTACCGTGGCGATGATCTCCCGGCTGGACGGCGCACCCGTCACCTATCCCCAGGAGCCACTGGCGGGGACCCTTCAGGGCAAATACCTCCAATCCCAGTCGGATGTGTGGGGCGTGGTGGACGACCGGCTGGTCCTGCTGATGAGCAGCCGCCCCGAATCGCTGGCCAGCCACCTGACCACCCCAGGCAGCCAGGAGGGGGAGCTGCTGAAAACCTACCGGATCAGCTTCGGCGGCGTCTGCCGGGGACTGCTGGACATCGGCTGGGCCTACAACCAGGCGCTGATCCTGGACGCCACCTCTCCCGACGCCTGCAACGACATTCAGCAGTTCTCCACCCAGTGCCGGTATATGCTGGCCCACGCGGCCGTCACCGAGGCCCCTTTTTTAGAACCGCTGTATGAGCGGCTCTGCCGGGAGTTTTCCCCGGAGGAGCGGAGGACCCTTTTAAAATGCGCCGAGTGCTACTATGACGCCGGCAGGGCGGTGAACAAGGCCGCTGCCGAGCTGTTTATCCACAAAAACACCCTCCAATACCGGATCAAGCGGCTGCAAAACGCTTTGGAGCTGGACCGGTGCGGGGACTTTCAGCGGGAGTATCTGATCCGGCTCCTAGCGGAGCTGTATAAGCGGAAACAGGGCCTGCGGGCTTTGTAATAAAAATTTTTTAGGAGGTAGAAATCATGCAAACGTTCTTACTGTTTGGCATCATCATCCTTGCAGTCGTATTGATGGTTCTTGCGATCTCCAAGCTGAAGATGCACCCGTTCATTGTCATGGTGGTCATCGCCATGCTCGTGGGCCTGATCTGGGGCGCCATTTACCCGGACTCCGGCCTGACGCCGGTGGAAGTGGTCAACAAGGTCAAGAGCGGCTTCGGCAGCATCATGACCAGCATCGGCATCGTCATCCTCTGCGGCACCATCATCGGTACCATTCTGGAGAAGACCGGCGCCGCCCTGACCATGGCCAACACCATTTTGAAGCTCGTCGGTGAGAAGAACAGCGTGGTCGCCATGGGCGCCGTGGGCTATGTCACCGGCATCCCCGTGTTCTGCGACTCCGGCTTCGTGGTGCTCTCTCCCATCAGCCGGGCTCTGGCGGAGCAGTCCAACACCTCCCTGGCCGTGATGGCGACCGCCCTTTCCGGCGGCCTGTACGCCACCCACTGCCTGGTGCCGCCCACGCC
>CANQFY010000020.1 GCA_947600025.1 uncultured Oscillospiraceae bacterium | reverse complement strand
CCCTTCTTCATGGACAGCGCCTCGTCGATGTCCACGTCCAGATAGCCGCCGTCCTTGGTGCAGACGATCCGGTTGGTCTTGCCCTGGTTCAGCAGCTCCACCGCCAGATAGCCCATCTTGGTGGCGTTGACCCGATCCCGGCCGGTGGGGGTGCCGCCCCGCTGGATGTGGCCCAGCACCGTCACCCGGGGATCCAGGTCGATAGTCTCTTTGATCTGCCTGGCGATGTCCGCCGCCGAGCCGGCGCCCTCCGCCACCACGATCATGTAGTGGGTGAAGCCGTTGAACCGGGCCTGGCGGATCTTTTCGATCACGTCCCGTTCAAAATCAATGGGTTCCTCGGGGACCAGCACTGCTGTTGCGCCCACCGCCAGGCCCACATACATAGCAAGATACCCGGCGTTGCGGCCCATGACCTCCACCACGGAGCAGCGCTCGTGGGACTGCATGGTGTCCCGCAGCTTATCGATGCACTCGATGGCGGTGTTGGCGGCGGTGTCGAAGCCGATGCAGTAGTTGGTGCAGCTGATATCGTTGTCAATGGTGCCGGGGATGCCCACCACGTTGATGCCGTACTTGCTCAGCGCCAGGGCGCCACGGAAGGTGCCGTCGCCGCCGATGGCCACGATGCCCTCCAGGCCCAGGAATTTACAGGTGGAGACTGCCTTTTTCTGGCCCTCCTCGGTCATGAATTCCTGGCTGCGGGCGGTGTAGAGGATGGTGCCGCCCCGGTTGATGATGTGGGCCACGCTTTTTTCGTCCAGCCGGACGATGTCGCCGGTGATCAGGCCCTGCCAGCCCCGGCGGATGCCGAAGCACTCGATATTATGATACAGCGCGGTACGGACCACAGCCCGGACGCAGGCGTTCATGCCGGGAGCGTCGCCGCCGCTGGTGAGAACGCCGATTCGTTTAATGCTCATGGATGAAATTGCCTCCTTTTTGATATCTGGCTCTATTGTAACCCGGAAGAGCGGGAATGTAAAGACAAAAGGAAAAGTTTTTTCGTCACTTGACAGAATCCGCCGGGGGTGCTATTGTTAAAGAAAACCCGTGAGGGGAGAAAAGCGGACGGTGGTTTCGCCTAACGCAACAAAATAAAAATTTTGTTGCGTTAGAAGGACGTTCAAGCCGCCCAAGACCCGTCAGGCCCGGCAGGCGGCCATAAGCTGCCGGCAGACCATATAAGCGAACGGCGGCCATAAGCTGCCGGCAGACCATATAAGCGAACGGCCGGTCAAAAGCAACGTTCGGATAAAGTAAACGGCTGGCCGCAAAACCATTTTTCCTGTTTGGAGGCGTTTATGAAGCGATACAGCGACTGTCCGCAGATCCTGCGGGATTTCCTTACTTATCACGAGACCATCATGGGCCAGTCCCAGCTGACCATTCAGGAATACTATTTGGACCTGCGGATGTTCCTGCGGTTCCTGAAACTCATGCGTCAGGAAATGCCGCTGCACACCGATCTGGACACCATTGATATCAAGGACATCGACGCGAAATTTCTGGGCACCGTGACCTCGTCGGAGATTTTCGACTTTTTATCCTACCTGGCCAACGACCGGGCCGTGAATCCCGATTCCGCCGCGCCGGAGTACGGCATCGCCGCCTCCGCCCGGGCCCGGAAGCTCTCCGCCATCAAATCCTTTTACAAGTACCTGACGGTGCGCACCAAGCAGCTCAAGGACAATCCGGTGGCCGATCTGGAGTATCCCAAGCTCCGGAAAAGCCTGCCCAGATACCTGACTCTGGAACAGTCCGCCGCGCTGCTCCAGGCGGTCTCCGGCCCCAACGCCAAGCGGGACTACGCCATTTTGATGCTCTTTCTCAACTGCGGCATCCGGCGCAGCGAGCTGGTGGGCCTGAATCTGACGGACGTTTACGAGGATCGCATCCGTGTGGTCGGCAAGGGCAACAAGGAGCGCTTCGTCTATTTTGGCACGCCCTGCCGGAAGGCCATCGACGCCTACCTGCCCGAACGCAACAAAAAAGTGCTGACGGACAATCGGGCCCTGTTCGGCTCCCGGGACGGCAACCGGATCAGCGTCACGGCGGTCCACCGGCTGGTAAAAAAATACCTGCTGATGGCGGGTCTGGACGCCTCCCAATTCTCCGCCCACAAGCTGCGGCACACCGCCGCCACCATGATGCTCTCCGGCGGCGTGGATGTGAAGACGGTCCAGGAGGTTTTGGGCCATGAAAATCTGAACACCACCCAAATTTATACCCATATTGAGAATACAGAGCTGAAGATCGCCGCCCAGGCCAATCCCCTGTCCAAGTTGGACCTCCTGCCGGAGGAGGACTGATCCCCTCCCCTGCCGATCCAAATTGAATACGAAGGACGGAAAATGATATGTGTCTGATATGCGACAGGATTCGCGGGATCCAGAATGGTACGAACCCCTATTTTGTCAAAGAGCTGGACACCGGCTATGTGGTGATCGGGGACCATCAGCATTTTTACGGATATACCCTGTTTTTGTACAAGCGGCACGGCTTCACGGAGCTTTTCCACCTAGACAAGGCGGAACGCGCGGCGTTTTTGGAAGAAATGCCCCTTGTGGCTGGAGCGGTTTCCAGGGCGTTCCGGGCGGAAAAGATGAATTATGAGCTCCTGGGGATGGGCGACGCCCATCTGCACTGGCACCTGTTCCCCAGGGTGCGGGGCGACCTTGGAACATACGGGAAGGGCCCTGTTTGGCTCTACCCCATGGAACGGATGTACAGCGACGAAACCCGCCCGACGGAAACGGAATTGGCGGAAATGAAACGCAAGCTGCTCACGGAGCTAAACAGGCCGTGATCATCTTTCGTTAATCCCTAAAACGCAATAAAACAGCCAAAAAATGGAGGGGGAAATCCATTTTTTGGCTGTTTTCTTAAACAATTCTGATGCGACCCGCGACCGAATACATCAGGCTGGCGGCGAGGCCCTCCGCCAAAATGCAGCAGAACAGATCGGAATTAAATCCAGCGGGAAGGAGTACCTCCCCTATTGCTTATCTTTATTTTACCGGATTTTGGGCCAAGAGTCAAGGGAAAATTGTTAAATAGTTTTTAACAAACCGTAAATAATTTGCTAGGCCAGCACGGTTTCTATTGCCTCCCGGATGTTGCGCACCCGGTAGACGGTCATGCCTTTGGGAATCTCCAGCTTTTCTCCCCCGCCCCGGGGAATGACGCATTTGGTAAAGCCCAGCCGGGCAGCCTCCGCCAGCCGCTGGTTCAGATGGGCCACCGCCCGCACCTCGCCGGTGAGGCCCACCTCCCCAATGGCTGCCAGACCGTGATCGATGGGCTGGTCCCGGTAGGAGGAGGCCGCCGCCAGGATCACCGGCAGATCCGCCCCGGGCTCGTCCAGCCGCAGGCCGCCAATGACGTTGATGTAGGCGTCCAGGGCGCTGAGCTTCATGCCGCCCCGCCGCTCCGCCACCGCCAGCAGCAGAACCGCCCGGTTGAAGTCAAAACCGTCGGCGGTGCGCCGGGGGACGTTCAGGGCGGTCTTGGCCACCAACACCTGGACCTCCGCCAGCACCGGGCGGGTCCCCTCCATAACACAGGCCACGCAGGTGCCGGAGGCCCCCTCCGGACGGCCGGAGAGCAGCATCTGGGAGGGATTGGGCACCTCCGTCAGCCCGTCGTCCAGCATTTCAAAGACGCCGATCTCGTTGGTGGAGCCGAAACGGTTTTTCGCCGCCCGGAGGAGCCGGTAGGAGGTGTTGGCGTCCCCCTCGAAGTAGAGGACGCAGTCCACCATATGCTCCAAGACCTTGGGGCCGGCGATGTTGCCGTCTTTGTTGATGTGCCCCACCACGAAAACGGTGACGCCCTGGTTCTTGCTCAGGTGCATCAGGGCCATGGTGCAGTCCTTCACCTGGGAAACGCTGCCGGGAGCGGAGTCGTTTTCCTCGCTGCAAAGGGTCTGGATGGAGTCCACGATGAGAATGTCCGGCTTCAGCTCCTCCACCGCCTCCAAAATATCGGACAGGCGGGTCTCAGAGAGGATGTAGAGATTTTCCGGCTCCACCTTCAGCCGCGCCGCCCGGAGCTTGAGTTGACTCTCGCTCTCCTCCCCGGAGACGTAGAGTACCCGCCGCTCCTGGCAGAGCCGGGTGCAGATCTGGAGCAGCAGCGTGGACTTGCCGATCCCCGGCGCGCCGCCCACCAGCACCAGAGAGCCGGAAACCGCGCCGCCGCCCAGGACCCGGTCCAGCTCTCCCAAGCCGGTGGAAAAGCGGATCTCGCCGCCGGCGTCGATCTGGGACAGCTTTTTCGGGCTCCGGGAGGCGCCCAGAGAGCTGCTCCGGGCGGCAGGCGATGGGGAGGAGGGCTTCTGAACATGCTCCTCCAAGGTGTTCCAGGCGCCGCAGGCGGGGCAGCGGCCCTGCCATTTGGGGGTTTCGTTGCCGCAAACGGTGCAGAAAAAGACGGTTTTGCTCTTTGCCATGGGGTGATCCTCCCCCTTCTTTTTTCATATTATAGCAAAGATCCTAGGTCTGGTCAAGAAAATTGCTTACCGTCGCCGCGATGACGCAGCACAGCGCCCGCTGATAGTCCGGATCTCGGAGCCGGGCCTCCTCCTCGGGATTGGAGAGGAATCCACACTCGATCAAGGCGCCTGGCCGGTCGATGTGCTCCATCAGGTAGATACCGGTGGCCCGCTTGGGCTGGCGCTGGCTGCCGGGGTTTAAGTACTCCACCAGTGCCGCCTGGAGGGCCTTCGCCAGGGCCCGGCTCTCGGTGTCCCGGGCGAAAAAGACCTGTGCGCCGCTGTACCGGCTGTCGGGAAAGGTATTCTGATGGATGCTGATCAGCAGGGCGTTGGGTTCGCTGTTGACCAGCTTCACCCGCTCCTTGAGATCCGACGCCTTTTTCGCGGCGATGGTAGCGCCTTGGGTATAGACGGAGGTGTCTGTGGTGCGGACCATCCGGGTATCGTAGCCCAGAAGGCCCAGCAGGTCGTTGAGCCTCAAGGCAATCTCCAGGTTGATCTGGCTTTCCAGTACCCCGGTGCAGGAGGTCGCGCCTCCGTCCTCCCCGCCGTGGCCCGCGTCGATGATCACGCACCTGCGCTGGGGCAGCGGCGCGTTTTGGGTGATGGCAGTCACCGCCCGACTGCTCCCCAGAGCCGAAAGCAGCAGCGCTCCCAGGCAAAATACATAGACCGGCAGCAGCGAGCGGAGCAAGCGTTTTGTTTTCATTCGGAAAACACCTCCATATCCTTCGGGACGGCTCCCCTATGGTCTATGCGCCGGGAACCGTTCCCATGCACCAACCGGCGAAATGCGGCATAGCATGACCCGGAACGACAGGAGGCTCCCGCCTCCGATGGTTCCGAATCTGACGATTGGAGGAATCTGCTTTGGATCAGAAAAAGGAACGACCCGGCTGGGAAGGCCGCCTGCCCGCCATGGCGCCCCTTGCCAACCCCTATGTGCCCTTCCAGCTGGAGGACCCGCCGAAATATGAGGCGCGGAAGGCTTTGGTGCGGGGCACCCTATTCCCCGGACTGGACCTTCCCTTCATGGGAATGGTCAACCAAAAGGAGAAGCCGGTCACACCCCTGACGGAGCTTCAGACGATGGCCTTCGCCATTCAGGAGCTGGCGCTGTACCTGGACACCCACTGCGGTGATCAGGAGGCGCTGTCCTTGTATCGCACCTACCAGGAGCTTTACCATAAGGGAATGCGGGAGTATTCCGAAAAATACGGGCCGTTGAACCACGGGATCCCGGTCACCGGGCCCTATCGCTGGCTGGATGATCCCTGGCCCTGGGAATACTGCCAAAATCAGGAGGGCTAATTATGTTTGTATATGACAAGAAGCTGCAGTACCCCGTAAAAATCGACAAGCCCAACCCCAGGCTGGCGGCGGTCATTATTTCCCAATACGGCGGGCCGGACGGAGAGCTGGGCGCCTCCCTGCGCTACCTATCCCAGCGGTACTCCATGCCCTTTGATGAGCTCAAGGGCCTGTTGACGGACATCGGCACCGAGGAGCTGGGCCATTTGGAGATCGTGGGCGCGATCGTGCATCAGCTGACCCGGAATCTGAAGGACGCCCAGATCAAGGACCCGGCCTTCGCCCCCTATTTCGTGGATCACACCGTGGGGGTCTACCCCACCGCCGCCTCCGGGTTCCCGTGGAGCGCCGCCTCCATGGAAGTCAAGGGCGACCCCATTGCCGACCTGGCGGAAGACCTGGGCGCCGAGCAGAAGGCCCGGGTGACCTATGACAACATTCTCCGGCTCTCCGACGACCCGGATGTGAACGACGTGATCAAGTTCCTCCGGGAGCGGGAGGTGGTCCACTTCCAGCGGTTCGGGGAAGCTATGCAGCTGCTGAGGGAAAAGCTGAACCAGAAGAACGTGTACTACATGAACCCTGCAATGGACATTTGACAGATCTAATCGACAAAAACCGTCCCCGGCTGTTTTCAGCCGGGGACAAAATCTTTTCCGACTACTAATAACCGTACCGGGGTCGTTTTCCCAGGAGAAACACGCCGGACATGGCCACGGCCATCCCCTCCGCCACCACCAGGGACCACCAGATCCCGTCCACCTTCCAGAGAAGCGGCAGGATCAGGACCGCCGCGGCCTGAAACACCAACGTCCGCAGAAAGGAGATCAGGGCGGAGGTCAGGCCGTCGTTCAGGGCGGTGAAAAAGCCGGAGGCGTAAATGGCGTAGCCCATGAACAGAAAGGCCAGGGAGTAGATGCCCATGGCCCGGGCGGTCAGCTCCAGCAGCTCCGTGTCGTAGCTCACATACAGCAGCGCCAGCGGCCGGGCCAAAAGCTGGGCGGCGAGGACCATTCCCAGGGAGAACAGGCCGATGATGACCAAGCTCTTTTGAAGCAGGCTCCGCAGCTCCGCCCGGTCCTGTGCCCCAAAGTGAAAACTGACCACCGGGGCGCTGCCCATGGAATAGCCGATAAAGGCGGCGGAGAAGATCATACTTACATACATCAGCACCCCATAAGCGGACACGCCGTTCTCCCCGGCATACCGCAGAAGCTGGACGTTGTAGAGCATCCCCACCAGGCTCATGGAGATGTTGTTCATAAACTCCGAGGAGCCGTTGACGCAGGCACGCAGCACGGCCCGCGCATCGAAACGGGTCTTTCCCAGCCGGAGCAGACTGGAATTGGGGCGGGAGAAGTAGATCAGGGGGATCAGGGCCCCCAACAGCTGGCTCAGGGCCGTGGCGGAGGCGGCGCCCAGGATCCCGAAGGGAAAAACCGCCACCAGCAGGGCGTCCAGGACCATATTGGCGACCCCGGAGGCTACCGTAGTGGCAAGGCCCAGGCCGGGCTTTTCCGCCGTGACGAAAAAGCTCTGAAACTCCATTTGTAGGATAAAGGCAGGTACCGCCAGGACAATGATCCGCCCATAAGCAACGCAGTCCTCCAGCATCTCTCCCTCTGCGCCTAGAGCGGCGGCCAGTGACCGGAGGGTAAGCAAACCGGCTAGGGCGACGATCATGCCAAGCCCGGCGGACACAGCCACAAGCAGGGAAAACAGCTCGTTGGCCCGTTTGGTATCCCCCATGCCCATGGCGGACGCCACCAGGGCACTGCCGCCGGAACCGAACATGAACCCAAGGGTACCCAGGATCATCAGATAGGGCATGATGAAGTTTACGGCGGCGAAGGGGGTCTTCCCGGCAAAGTTCGAGATGAAAAAGCCGTCCACCACGCCATAGACCGAGGTGAAGATCATCATGGCAATAGACGGCAGCGTAAAGGAAAGGAGCCTTCCATAGGTAAAATGATCCTTAAGCGCGATATGTTTTTTCACAAATCCTCCCCAAAAAACGCCGGATAAGCTCCCGTCTCCCCTGCCCGCCTTCTCAACACCCGGTACGCCGGCGTGTTCTCTGGCGGGAAGGAAAAACGGCATCTTATCCGGCGTGTGATTACGGTTCACAGCACCCTCCGATGACCATGTTCAGTTTACCACAACAGGCGGCAAATGTCAATCGTCGCGTTCCTTAGGACGGGTCTTCCAAATCAGGCGGCCCCGGTCCTTTTCCGGAAAGGGCCGGTCCGGTACCTCCAGAACGTACCGCTCGGAGACATTGATGATCTGGGTGGTGTTGTAGCTGATTTCCCGGGGAATATCCCGACCGTAGCGCAGGTGAACGTGACCATGGAGCAGATAAAGCGGCTGATACCGGTCCAGCAGCTCCCGCAGAGCCGTGAAGCCCCTGTGGGCTGGGTCCTCCGCGTCTCCCAACCCCCTGGGCGGGGCATGGGTCACCACAATGTCCACCCCGCCGGTGCGCCAAAGCGCCAGCCGGAGCTTGGCGATCCGGCGGCGCATCTGCTCCTCGGTGTATTGCTGCTCCCCGGGGTGATATCGCAGGCACCCACCCAAGCCCAGGATCCGCAGACCGTTGTATACCACGATCTGCCCGTCGATGCAGTCACAGCCCTCCGGCGGGGCGGTGCGGTAGCTCAAGTCGTGGTTTCCGTGGACGTAGAACAGCGGGCAGCGGGCCATCGTCACCAGAAAGGACAGGTATTCCGCTTTTAAGTCCCCGCAGGAAAGGATCAGATCATAGTCCTTCAGCCGCCCGGGGACATAAAAATCCCAGAGCGCCGGACTCTCCTCATCGGAAACCGCCAGGATCTTCATGCCGGTCCCTCCTTTTTGAGGGGGATCTGCTCCCGATGGAGGCCCAGCTCCCGCACCAGGGCCTGGGAAACCGGCAGCACCTGGTCAAATTCTGGGATGCAGCCCTCCACATTCTCGCACAGCCAGTCCATGTGCAGCAGTTCTTCCGGAAGGAAGCCGGTCTCGCCGGTGTTTTTCACCGTGCCGTCCTGTGCCTTTACCTGGCGGCAGAAGGGGTCCAACCGGCCGTCCCGCATGTCTCTGGCCAACAGCCGGGCCAGAGCACGCAGGCTCTCCGGCACCCGGTCCGTCAGCTCCACGTCGATCACGCCGCTGTCCATGCCCCACCAGTAGTTCAAGGCCTCGGGGGCGCCCTTCTTCTGGGGCCAGGTCCCCGCAAGGATGCTGCGCACCACGTTCTCATACAGCTTCCCCCAGAGCCAGCAGGGAGAAGCAAGGGGCACCAGGGTGCCGCCGGCCTCCGCCATGAAGGTGCCGTATTGGCCGTATTCCAGGTACTGCTGGTCCTTCACGGGAATGTCCCGGTTGGAGATCACCCGCACCCCCCGCTCCAGAAGCCGCGCGGTGGCGTCCCCGGGCAGGCAGGACCATTCCAGAATGATCTTTGCCCGGGGGTTGGTCATCTGGGCCCCCAAGGCAAAGGCGTTGATGGAGGCGGGCACCCCCAAAATGGGATAGGAGCCCACATAGCCCACCAGATCGTTCCCCGCCAGGGCCCCGGCAATGGCGCCGGTGATAAACTTCCCCTCGAAGATCCGGCAGTAGTAGCTGCGGACGCTGGAAAGGGGCGAATCCGCCGAGCAGTTCAGAAAGTGGATCTTCGGATATTTCACGGCGGCCTTTAGGGTGGGCCGGAGCAGTTGGGGTGTGGTGGTGAATACCACCTCGGCCCCGTCGCCGGCGGCCTGGTCCAGCAGCGCCTCCGCCTGTTCCGGCGAGTCGGCGTAAAAATAGCTGCGGACCGTGACCTTCTCTTTCAGCGTCTCCTCCAAATAGGCCCGGCCCCGGTCGTGGCCCCGGGTCCAGGTGCTGGTCACCGGATCCCGCTGGTGGACGAAGGCAACATTCAAGTGCTCCCCCGTGATCAGCTTCCCCAGCAGGCTTTTGCTGCCCCCCGCGGGGGCATCGGTGCGGACCTTCACGGGATTCTCCTCCGCCCCGGCCACCACGTCGGGCCAGAGACCGGAGAGGGTCTTCTTCAGCTCCTTGCCGGTCATCTGACCCAGGTCCTTAAAGGGATAGAGCTGGAGCCAGAGTAGCAAAGCCTCCTCCGGCTTTGCGCCGTTCTTGCCGCCGCCCAGAGCATCAAAAGCCTCCCGGAAATAGTGGAAATAGGCCGACACGTTCCGCCGCTCCTCAGGCAGCCAGGGCTCTCCGGGAGCCTTCCCCAGGAAGGACAGGAGCTTGGCATAGTCTCCCGGTCGGCGGAACTGGAAATCATAGAGCTTGGAATCCTTGTAAAATTCCAGAAATTCCTGATAGGCCTTAAGCTGGGGGGTGTCGAAGCTCCTGGGCAGCATCCGGCGGACGGTGCTGGAAATTTTGACTGCCCCGGAGGATTTGAGAACGCTGAGACGTTTGTTCCCCTCCTGGACGTAAAAATCTCCTAAGTACTCATAACACAAGATAGGGTCCCGGATGCCCTCGTCGCTCATCTGGGCCTTGCACAGGCTCATCCACTTCCCGGCAAACTCGCTGTCCGGGTCCAGTAGAGGGTAAAACCCCGCGCTAAAGGCGGAGATCCGCCCGGCAGTCTTCACGCCCACGATCCGGTCCACCGGAATGTCCTGGGCCGGCAGATCCTGGACGGTCAGCTGGCCCTCGGGAAGTATGGCGTCCAGCACCTTGGGATAAGGGTCCAGGCCGGCGGCGGTCAGCTCCCGAAATTCCTTCTGGCCCAGGCGCAGGGCGGCCAGATACTCGTCTTTCACATTTTCCAGATACATAGCCTTCTCCTAAGGGTTGTAAAGGTTCAGCGCCCCCGGATACGCCGGGTGGCGCTGGGATATTCAGATTTCCTGACGGCCCTCCAGGGCCCGGGAAAGGGTCACGTCGTCGGCGTATTCCAGCTGGCTTCCGGCGGGCACGCCGTAGGCCAGGCGGGTGACCTTGACCTCCAGGGGCCGGAGCAGCCGGGAGATGTACATGGCGGTGGCCTCCCCCTCGGTATCCGGGTTGGTGGCCATGATGACCTCCCGCACCCCGCCGGATGCCACCCGGCTTAGCAGCTCCTTAATCCGGATATCCTCCTGGGTCACATGGTTCAGCGGGGAAATCACCCCATGGAGGACGTGGTAGACCCCGTCATATTCCCGGGCCCGCTCCATAGCAATCACATCCCGGGGCTCCGCCACCACGCAGATGGTGCCGTGGTCCCGGGTATCATCGTCGCAGATGGGACAGATCTCCCGATCCGTCAGATTTTGGCACACCGGACAGGTGTGGATCTCCTCCTTGGCCGCCAAAATAGCGTCCGCCAGAGCTTGGGCGTCCTCCATGGGCAGGCTCAACACATGAAACGCCAGGCGCTGGGCGGTCTTGCCCCCGATCCCAGGCAGCCGGGCAAACTGGTCCGCCAGCTCCTGAAGCGCAGCGGGAAAATATTGCATGGCGCCTCCTTAGAACAGACCGCCCAGGTTCAGCCCGCCGGTGAGGCGGGACATGGAATTGGCGGAGTCCGCCTCCGCCGCCCGGAAGGCCTCGTTCACCGCGGCGATGATCATATCCTGGAGCATTTCCACATCGTCGGGGTCCACCGCCTCGGGTTTGATCTCCAGGCCCAGCAGCTGATGCTTGCCGCTGACCGTGGCGGTGACCATGCCGCCGCCGGAGGCGGAGGAATAGGTCTTGTTTTCCAGTTCCTCCTGGATGCGCAGCATCTCCTGCTGCATTTTTTGGGCCTGCTTCATCATCGCGGCCTGATTCATGCCGCCGGGCATTCCCCGAAATCCGCCTTTTGCCATGATAACAACTCCTATTCTTTATTCTTGAATATGCACGATCTCCGAGTGATCCCGCCCGAACCGGAGCAGCCGCTCCATGGGGCCGTTCTGGGCAGGCTTGGCCAGCTGATCCACCGCGACAGCCTCCACCCGGCGGCCCAGTATGGCGCCGGCCTTCTGACTGACCAGGCTCAGGATCTCGGGCTTGTTCACCAGCTCATAGGTGAAGGTATTGGCGCACCACAGGACCACTTTTCCATTTTCCACAGCGCCCTGCACCGGCGCGTTGGCGGTGGCGGCAAAGAAGCCGGACACCGGTGGGGACAGGGCCTTCCGCACCGAGGCGGCCACCTCTGTCCAGAAGCCCAGGGGGACTTCCTCCGCCGTGATGGCGGAATCATCCGTCCCGGACTTTTCGGCTTCGGTGGGTTTCGCCGGTTCCGTGGGGACGTCCTTTTGGGCGGCAGGGGCCGCCTGTTTGACAGTCCGAGGTGCGGGCTGAGGAAAGTCTCCGGTGGAAAGCCGCTCTTCCAATCTGGACAGCCGGGCGTTTAGAGCCTTGGCATCTAGGGACAGCTCCGGCTGGCACAGCTTCAAAATACACAGCTCCACGTCCATCCGGCGGCTGGCGCTGCGGACAAATCCGGCGGCGCAGGACTGCACCTCTTCCAAGATTCGCATCAGTTCGCCGGCGGTAAACCGTTTTTCCAGGGCCAGGGCGTCTCGGTCGTCGGCGACGCCGGAGAGCATTGGAAGGCCCGTATCCCCGGCGGTTTTCAGCACCAGCAGATCCCGGGTCAGGCAGGCCAGCTCGTCCAGCATGGCCCCCAGATCCTTGCCCTCGGAATAGTACCGGCTGTAAAGGGCCAGCGCCCCTTTGGCGTCTCGCTGGGCGATCCGGTCCATGAGGCCGGCGCAATCCTGGATTCCGGCGATGCCCAGGCAGTCATAGACCCGCTGGGCGTCCAACTCCCCGGCTGTGGCGGAGGCGCACTGATCCAGCAGACTCAGGGCGTCCCGCATCCCGCCGTCGGCCAGCCGGGCAAGCACCCTGGCGGCGGAATCGTCCAAATCAATGTTTTCCTGGTAGGCCACATATTGTAGCCTTGCGGCAATCTCCTCCGCGCCAATGCGCCGGAAGGAAAACCGCTGGCACCGGGACAAAATGGTGGCGGGGACCTTGTGCAGCTCCGTGGTGGCGAGAATGAACAGCAGATGCTTAGGCGGCTCCTCCAAAATCTTCAACAGCGCGTTGAAGGCGGAAATGGAGAGCATATGCACCTCATCGATAATATAAACCCGCATTTTCACCTGGGAGGGGGTGTAGACCGCGTCCTCCCGCAAATCCCGGACATTGTCCACACCGTTGTTGGAGGCGGCGTCGATCTCCAGCACGTCCATGCAGGACCCTTCGTCAATGGCCCGGCAGGCGGCGCAGCGGTTGCAGGGATTGCCGTCCTGGGGGTCCAGGCAGTTGACCGCCTTGGCCAGGATCTTGGCGCTGCTGGTCTTGCCCGTGCCCCGGGAGCCGGTAAACAGGTAGGCATGGCCCACCCGGCCGGCGGCAATTTGATTTTTTAAAGTCTGTGTGACCGCCCGCTGACCCACCACATCGTCAAAGGTCTGAGGCCGGTATTTCCGATAAAGCGCCTGGTACATCTCCACCCCCCCTTCTTAGCACAAACCGGTTCCCAGCAAGATCGCACACCCGCATTTGAACCAGCCGAACACCCGGTATGCGGGCAGCCAACTCAGAAACGGTTGCCCCGCGGCACACGAGAAGATCCGCTTAATGCTGCTTGGTTCCCCACCTGACATGGTTCACGGGATCTCGTTGCGCAGGACCGGTTCATCAGCGCCGCTTACCCGCGCCTGACGGCACTCGGACAAGCCCTGGTGCGGGAATTCATCCCTGCTTTAGCGGATTGCAGGCAACAGGGCACCGCTATCTCCCCGACTAGTGCGACCTTGCTGCGAACCGGTCTTCGCGCAAGGGTCATTATCCTAATTTTATGAGTTTAGCCCAGCTTGGAATCGATAAAGTCCGCCAGCTCCTGGAAGGTGGTGATCTTCTGATCCTCCAGGTCCAGCTCCACGCCCAGTTCGCTCTCCAGATCCATGACCATCTCCACCACATCCAGCGAGTCGATGCCCAGGCTCTCAAAGGTGCTGTCCGGTTGGATCTGCTCGGGATCCAGCTCCAGCTGCCGCACCGCGAAATCGACCAATTTTTCGTACATAGCGTTTCCTCCTAAGCTTGTGGTACCTGGACGTATTTTAGTACAAATACAGCCGTTTGTCAACGGTTGTTTTTTGCCCCGCCGGCAGCCGTTCCGGCGGCAAAACCGGTAGCCCAGGCGATCTGCAAGTTGAAGCCGCCGGTATAGGCGTCGCAGTCGATGATCTCCCCGGCGAAATAGAGGCCCGGGACCTTCTTGGAGCCCATGGTCCTGGGGTCGATCTCCGAAACCGCCACGCCGCCGGAGGTGACAATGGCCTCCTCCACCGGACGGCGGCCCCGAATTTCCACGGAAAACGCCTTCAGAAGGCGGCCCAGGGCCTGGCGGCTGGGACGGGTCAGGGCATTGGCGCTGAGTTCCGGGGAAATGCCCAGCCGGGAAAGGACCACGGGGATCATGGAGCGAGGCAGCAGGGACGACAGCACATGGGCCATGGCCCGATTGGGGTACTGGCCCAGCTCCCGCAGCAGCCGGGCGTCCAGCTTCTCCGGGGTCAGGGCGGGCTTTAGGTCGATGGTGACGGTTCCCCGGCCCGTCAGATGGGCGCTGGCGCTTAAGATGATGGGGCCGGACAGGCCAAAGTGGGTAAAAAGCAGCTCCCCAAAATCCTGGTACAGCAGCTTTCCCTTTTCATCCGTCAGCCGGATCGCCACATTTTTCAGGGACAGGCCCTGCATTTTTCCGCAGTCCTCCCCCTCCGCCTCCAGAGGCACCAGACTCCCCTGCCCCGGCACAATTTTGTGCCCCAGGGCGGCGGCCAGTGCGTAGCCGTCCCCGGTGGAGCCCGTGGCGGGATAGGACAGCCCGCCGGTGGCCAGGATCACCCACTTAGCGGGGATCCGTTCCGTTTCCGTCTCCACGCCGGTGATCCGGCCCTCCTCCGTCAGCAAACGAACAGCCCGGCCGGAACGGACCACGACCCTTTCCCGGGCCAGGACCCGTTCCAGACAGTCCAGCACGCTTTGAGACCGGTCGGAAACAGGAAACACCCGATTGCCCCGCTCGGTTTTCACCGGGCAGCTGTTTTCCTCGAAAAAGGCCATCACCCGGTCCGGCGGGCAGGCGGCCAGGGCGCTGTAAAGAAACCGGGGGTTCCGGGGGATGTTTTGCAGGACCTCCTCCAGGCCGCAGTGGTTGGTCAGGTTGCAGCGGCCCTTGCCGGTGATCAGCAGCTTCCGGCCCAGGCGCCCGTTCCGCTCCAGGAGCAGGACCCTGCTCCCCTGCCGGGCCGCCGCGATGGCGGCGAACATCCCCGCCGGGCCGCCTCCTACCACAACGCCGTCAGGTCCTGCCGTCATTGTGGTTCTCATAGACATGGTATTCCTCCCAGATATGCTCCAGCCGGTCGAAGGTCTTGGCCAGCTCCCCCTCCCGCCGGGCCGCCAGGGCCACGATCAGGGCGTTGATGACGCTTAAAGGGGCTACCAGCGTATCCACCAGGGAGAGCATATCGCTTTTTGCCAGGAGGACATAGTCGCAGTTCTGCCCCAGGGGAGACAGGCTGCTGTCCGTCAGACCGATGACTGTGGCCCCCGTGGAGCGGCAGTAGGCCGCGCCCTTGGCGGTGGAAGAGGAATACCGAGGAAAGCTCAGGGCGATCACAACGTCCTGCTCTGTCACACCGGCGATCCGCTCGAACATCTCGCTGGAGCCGGTGGTGATGATATGCACGTTCTGGAACATGTAATTGAGGTAGTACCCCAGAAAATCCGCCAGGGCGCCGGCGGAGCGGACCCCCAGAATGTAAACCCGCTTGGCCCGCAGAATGGACTCCACCGCGGCGTTGAAATCCGGCCGGGAGAGCAGCTCCTCGGTCTGGCGGAGCTTGTCCATATCCGATTGCAGCACCAGGGAGACCACGTCCTGATCCGCGATCCGGTGGCTGGCTACCTCGATCCGCTGCACCGAGGTCAGCCGGTTGAGGACCATCTCCTGGATGGCTTTCTGCATGGCGGGATATCCGTCGAAGCCCAGCTCCACGGCAAAGCGCACCACCGTGGATTCCGATACCCCCACGGTCTTGCCCAGCCGGTTGGCGGTCATGAAAGCGGCCTTGTCGTAGGATTCCAGGATGAACCGGGCAATGCTGCGCTGGCCCTTGGAAAACTGGGAAAACCGCTTTTCCAGCACCGTGAGTATGTCCATCGTTATCCCTCCTGTTGTGTTTCTGTAAGCAGGGCGGCGATCTCCGCCGGGGTCAGGTAGCGCCACCGGCCCTCCGGCAGCGTCCCCAGGGTCAGGCACCCCTCCCGTTCCCGGCGCAGCCGGGCCACGGTGAGCCCCGCCAGGCCGCACATCCGGCGGATTTGCCGGTTCCGGCCCTCGTGTATGACAACGGTAATTTCCGCCCGAGTTCCGTCCTGGCGGACGAGAATCACCTTCGGTGGGCTGATGGCCCGGCCGTCCAGCTCCACCGGCCGGCGCAGCAGCGTCAGGGCCTGGGGGGTATAGCCCGTCACCCAGACTCGGTAGCCCTTCTCCACCTCATTTTTGGGATGGGCCAGGGCCTGGGCAAAGGCGCCGTCGTTGGTAAACAGCAGCAGCCCCTCCGAATCCATGTCCAGACGGCCCACGGGATAGACCCGCGCACCGCAGCCGGACACCAGCTGGGCGGCATTTTTCCTGCCCAGCTCATCGGAGAGGGTGGTGACATAGCCCTTGGGCTTGTTGAGAAGAATGTACACCCGTCCGGGAGGGGGCGGGAGCGGCCGGCTGTCCAGGGTGATCCGGTCCGTCTCAGGATCGGCCTTCTCCCCCAGGGAGGCGGGAACGCCGTTCACCGCCACCCGGCCGGCACGGATCAGCTCCTCCGCTTCCCGGCGGGAGGCCACCCCCCGCTGGGAAAGGAGCTTTTGCAGCCGCTCGGTCATGGCTCTTGGCCTCCAAACCATTTTTTCCAGAAGGGCGCCGGTTTTTCCTTCTCCGGCTCCTGCTCTACCGTCTGGCCGTAGATCAGGGGGACCTTGCCCACCGGGGTGTCCCCCAGCAAAATATGGGCAACGCCGGCGCTTTGCCCCTGGACCACTGGGGCGTAGACAAACCCCGGGCCGCTGATACGCACCGTGGGGTTTTCTTCCGAAGCCAAGGCGTAGGAAAAGTCCTCCAGGGCCAGCAACTCCACCGTCTTGGACTGGCCGCCGGCCACCTCCACCGTGCCCAGGCAGTCCCCGGCGGAGACGATCTTTCGCACCTGATACCGGGAGAAGCCCTCCTCCAGAAGCGCCTTGTGATCAGCCCAATCATTGGGATCGTTCATGGTGACGGCGATGAGCCGCCGCCCCTGGCGGGTGGCGCTGGACACCAGAATCCGCCCAGCCGCCTTGGTATAGCCGGTCTTGACGCCTTCGACGCCGTCCATCTGCCAGAGCAGCTTGTTGTGGTTGCGCAGGCTCCGGGACCCCACCGTGACGCTCTTGGTGGACACGGTCTGGCGAAAAATGGGGTTCTTCATGGCATAGGCGGCCAGCACCGCCATGTCCCGGGCGGTGGAATAGTGATCCGGGGCGTCCAGGCCGTTGGGATTGGAAAAGTGGGTGCCGGTCATCCCCAGCTGGCGGGCCTTGTCGTTCATCAAACCGGCAAAGCCCTCCACGGTGCCGCCGCAGTAGATGGCCAGGGCCACCGCCGCGTCGTTGCCACTGTGGAGCATCAGGCCATAGAGAAGGTCCTGGAGGGTCAGCACCTCCCCTTCCTTCAGATACATGGAGGAGCCCTCGATCCCCACGGCCTCCTTGGGGATCCGCATCCGGTCCAGAACATTGCACTGCTCGCAGACGATCAGCGCCGTCATGATTTTGGTCGTGCTGGCGATCAGGGCCCGCCGGTCCGGCTCCTTCTCATACAGGAGCCTGCCGGTCTGTGCGTCCAGCAACACCGCGTTCCGGGCGGAAACCGCCCGGGCGGGCATAGGCAACATTGACACGGCGGTGAGTAAAACCGCCGTGAGGAATGTGATTCGTCGTTTCATGTTTCCTCACCCCAGCCTAGTTTTGCCGGAGATGGGAAACATTATTCTTCGTTCTTAGGGGTCCGGGAGTCCAGGAAAGCGGCCACCTTGTCCAGCACATCCGGCACCATCTCCACCACCCGGTCGGCGGTAGTATTGGCGGGAGCAGCCACCGGCAGCATCCGCACGGAACCGTCCTTGATCACCAGAAAGGCGATAGGCGTCACCTTCACCCCGCCGCCGGCGCCGCCGCCGAAGGGGTTCTCCTGCTTGTTGGCGTTTTTGGAGACGAAATCGGACCCGCCTCCGGCAAAGCCCACGCTGACCTTGGAGATGGGAATGATGGTCACGTCCCCCGCCGTAATGGGCTGCCCTACCACGGAGTTGACGTCGATCATCTCGCGGATCTTCGCGATGGTGTTTTCCAGCATATTGGGAAGAGATTGGCTCATGTTGTGGCACCGCCTTTTCTTTGATTCATGATTTTCAGGAACCGCGCGGCCGCCCGCAGCCCGTGCCAGCCGGTGACACGGAGCAGACGACCCACGGTGATGGTCAGCTGGGCCCGGAGAAGAATGGTCGTCTCCTGGGCAGTGAAATCACATTCAATATTGATATCCCGCTTTTTGATGACGAAATACCGCTCCAGCCGGGGCCAGAGGTTCCCCACCGCCGCCCAGGCTTTTCCGTAATTTTCCGCCAGGTCCGCCGGGTCGTCCCCCGCCAGGACCAGCTTGCACTCCAAAAGATCCAGCCGGATATTTTTCCGGTAGCCGTTCAGCAGATCCAGCCCGATCCGCACCAGGGGGAGAAAATCCGTGATGCTTCCGCCGGACGACTGCGGTTGCTCCTTGGTTTTTTTCTTCTTATCTGGGGCCTTTTCTGTCTTTTCCGACGCGGGAGCCGTTTTCTTTTCCTTTTTCTTCGGCTCCTCCCCCGGCAGAGGCTTCTTCTTTTTCCCGGGGAATACCTGGACTTTTACCGGCCCAGCTACCAGCAGCACCCGGGCCCCGCCGCTGTCGTAGAGGACCCGTACCCCCAGGGGCAGGATGGCGATGAGCGCCAGGATGGCAAGAGTGATCCACCAGCCCATCTACTGCCCCACCTCCTCCGGGTTCAGATCCACCTTCTCAATGGGCGGAAGCTCCTCCAACGAGGTCAGACCGAAGGTCCGCAAAAAATCTGGGGTGGTCCGGTACTGAATGGGCCGGCCCGGCACCGCCAGACGCCCCGCCTCGGCGATCAGCTTCTTGTTCAGCAGCGCGGCGATGGTATAGCCGCTGTCCACGCCCCGGAGCTGCTCCACAACGGCCCGGGTGGCGGGCTGATAGTAGGCGATCACGGTCAATGCCTCCAGTTGGGCGGCGGAAAGCCGGGGCGGCTTCCGGGTCTCCAGGGCCTTGGCCACCAGGTCCCCCATCTCCCCGGAGGAAACCATCTGATACCCGTCCTCCAGTCGGAGAATCCGAATCCCCCGTCGGTCAAAGGCCAGCTGATCCGCCAAACTGTCCGCCGCCAGGGCAACGTCTTTTGGGTCGGCGCTCAGGGCGGCGGCCAGACGGGACAGCTCCACCCGTTCCCCGGCGGCAAAGAGAATGGCCTCAATGCCCCGCTGGAGCTCCAGCTGGACCAGGTTCAGTTGCTCCATCAGACCGTCTCCTCCTCGCTTCCGGGATTGATGCGAACCTCAGGCTCGTTGTCGGCGCCGTCCTCCACCGTGACCTTCCGCTGGCGGCACAGCTCCAAAATGGCAAGAAAGGTAGCGACCACCTCGGAACGGCTGCGGCTACCCAGGAACAGGCTCCGAAGCCGCTCCACGCCCCGAAGAATCAGGACTCGCAGCACCTCCCCCGCCTTTTTTGTGACGGGATAGGGTTCCTTCCCTACCAGCCCCCGGAAAGCGCCCTGGGGCGGGGGCAGGCTCCGTTGGTTCCGCTCCGCCATGGCGGCCAGCGCGGCGGCCAAATCGGACAGCGGGTGGCGGTATCGGTAAGCCTCGTCCCGCCGCAGGGGTTCCGGTTCCTTGACAAATTGGCACCGCCCGATGTCGTTCCGGGGCTCCAGATAGGAGATGGCGGTGCGAATCTGCTCCATGGCCTCCCGGCGTTGGCGCTGGGCCAGGCCCTGGCGCAGAATATCCAGCTCGCTCTCCGCTTCCTCCCGCTCCGCCTGGGACAAAAGCATCTTGGTTTTGATCAGCATCAGGTGGGATGCCATGGCGATAAACTCGCTGGCGATCTCCATGTCCAGGCGTTTCCGCTCCTCCAGATAGGCCAGATATTGCTCCAAAATGGCGGAAATGGACACGTCCTGGATCTCGATCTTATTTTTGCTCAGCAGCAGGAAAATGACATCCAGAGGCCCTTCAAAGTCCTCCCGCTGGTCGGTTTTGGTGCGGACGATGCCCTCCAGATGGTACTGCGGTTCTGCCATGGTTCCATTTTTCCCTCTTGACTGTATATTCTTACTTATTATAGCATCGTTTTTTCTTTCGCGCAAGTATTTGAAAGAAAATTACGAATTCTTTCAAAAATATTGCATTTTAGGGAAAAGTATGATATGATAAACGCACAAGTTCTATGGGAGGGATTTTCATGGCGAAAAAACGGAACCGATATCGGGAGATGGAACGGTTTATGACCTACTTCCTCGCGGGGGACGGCGTCGTTTTTCTCCTGTTTTTGTTGGCCTCAGGGCTGGGCGTCACTTGGCTCAAGGTGATCACCGCTCTTCTGTGCATTGGCGTGTCCGCCCTAGGCATCGGATATCTGTACTTAAGCGGGGAGCTGCTGCGCACCCGGAGCCGCTGGATGACCGTGGGCTTCGCGGCGGTGCTGGTGTGCCTGCTGTTTTCCCTGGTGCTGCGCTATCCCAGCCCAGATCCCGCCGCCGGGAAGACGCCCGGCACCAACCAGACCGGCAGTCAGCAGACCAACGGCCAGACCAACGGGCAGCAGAACCAGTCCACCGGCGCGCAACAGGACCAGCAGACGGACGGCAGCCAGCTGAACCAATCCACTGGCAGTCAGCAGGAGGACCAGCAGAATACCGGCGATGCCTCCGGCGGGACCACCGGCGCACAGCAGAGCGACGCTTCCGGATCCTCGGACGCTTCCGGATCCTCGGACGCTTCCGGCGGCCAGCAGTAATCCCATCCGACCCTTTTATAAACGGCAGCATGCCCCGCGAAAGCGGGGCATGTTCTTACCTATAAAAGCTGTTGCCACCGATAAACTCCCGCACCAGGCTGGTGGGTGGGATCTCGTCGTCCACCTCCGCCTCCCGGATAAAGTTCAGGATCTTTACGATGGCCCGCACCTGGTCGTAGCAGCTCTGCTCCGGCTCCACGGCGGTGAGCAGGGGGAAAATGTGCTTTTTCAGCACCGCCAGCTCGTAGAGGGTGGAGCTGTTGAAGATCACGTCGGCCTTCTCCTGGAAGGGGAAGATCCACCGCTTCTCTCCCCTGCGCACCGAATCCCACATGGAGATGGTGTGATCTACCGAGGCGCCCCGGGTCTCGTAGTCCCGGACGATCCGTCGCAGTAGCCGCAGATAGCTGGTGGGGATCCGGTTGTGATCGTCCAGATTCAGGGGCAGCAGCGGGCTGACGTACATTTTGAAAATGAGATTTTGCTCCAGCCCCTCCGGCAGCAGCACCGGGTTCAGGCCGTGGAGCCCCTCCACGATGATCACCGCGTCATCATCCAGCGCCAGATTTTTTCCCGTCCATTCCCGTTTTCCGGTGAGGAAGTTGAAAGAGGGCATTTCCACCGTCCCTCCCGCCAAAAGCTGGGACAGCTGGCGGCGGAACAGATCGGTATCGATGGTGTTGATGTGCTCTAAGTCCAGCTTGCCGTCCGGTCCGGGAGGCACCCGGTCCCGGTCGATGTAGTAATCGTCCAGGCTCATCAAAATGGGCCTTTTTCCGTGGACCCGGAGCTGGGTCGCCAGCCGGTGGGCGGAGGTGGTCTTGCCGGAAGAGCTGGGGCCCGCCAGCATCACGGCTTTGGCTCCCTGGGCGCAGACCCGGTCCGCCACCTGGAAAAAGTTCTTTTCATGGAGGGCTTCGTTGACCCGGATCAGCTCCCGAATGTCGCCGCTCAGGGTCAGATCGTTGAGATCCGCCACGGTCTCACATTCCATCAGGCGGCACCAGCGCTCTCCCTCGGCGTAGACGGCGTAGAAATTGGGCATTTCCTCAAAGGACGCCACCCGGTCCGGCTCCCGCTCGTCGGGGAACAGGAACACAAAGCCGCCCTCTGCGGGGATCATGTCCCAGACGGAGAGAAAACCGGTGCTGGGGGCCAGCTCTCCGTAGTAATAGTCCAGAAAATCCTCCCAGCCGTAGGCGTCAAAATAAGGCTCCGCCCGCCAGGCCAACAGCCGGGCCTTGTCCGTCTGACCGGCGGCGGTGAAGCGGTCGATGGCGTCCAGAGTGGGCATCCGCCGCCGGAGCAGGGGGATATCCTCCGCCACCAGGGCGCGCATCCGCTCCTTTAGAGCCTGGACGGAAAAATCCGGGGCATCCAGCACCTGGACATACAGCCCCGGCCCCACGGTGCAGTCCATCTTCCCCCGGGCCTTGGGCCAGAGCTGGGACAGCGCCAGGAACATGACGAATTGGGCGGTGCGGACATACACATCCCGTCCGGTGGGGTCCGTGATCCGCAGCAGCCGCACCACGCCCTGAGAGGCGGCCATAGCCCGGCGGATGGAGGGCCGCTCCCCTGCCGCCGCCTGCTCCCGGAGAGGAATATAGTTGAGATTGAATACCTCGCCGGCCAGCTTGGCGGCCAAAGGCCGCCGGGAAAGGGTATTTTCCAGCAGGCCCAGCTCCCGGACCAGGTCCAGCAGCCGCTGGCCGGGCTTGGGGGTGATTTTATGTCCGTCAATGCAAAGCTCCATGGCGTTCCCTCCAATTTTAACAATTCTATTTTATTATAATACCATACATTTGTCGAAATTGCAACAAATAAACAGCTTCATTTTGCCAAGATCGTCTATTGGGCCACATTTTCCGTGTTTTTACAAATAGAAAAACCGCCGTACAGGATTCTGTGCCCATACGGCGGCGCTTTATTTCCCGAATAAATCACTGTGCGTCCCGGTGCGGGTCAGCGTCAGCACCAGTACATCGTTCTCAACGCGGTAGACCAATAACCAATTCGGCTGGATATGGCATTCCCGGTGCCCTGCCCAATCGCCGCCTAGCGCATGGTCTTTATTCTTGTCCGGCAGTGTTTCTCCCATAGCCAGGGCCGCAACAACATCTTCCAACAAGCTGATTTTTAACCCACGCTTCATTGCCAGCTTGAAATCTTTTTTGAACTGTGTGGTGGGCTTGACGGTGTACTTTGTTTTTCTCATTTTTTCAGATCGGCGAACAGCTCGTCAAGATCGGTGTAGCCTTTCACGGACGGGTCTTTCGCAATCCGTTCCGCTTCCAACATAGCGGCAATCGTTTCCTTGTTGGGCGTGTTCAGAGAGATATCAAACGGGATTCGGCCCTCACGCAGGGACTGACGGACAAAAATGTTGAAAGCAGTGGACAGATTCATGCCCAGCTCCGCAAAAAGGGCATCAGCCTGTGCCTTCAGATCGGTATCCATGCGGATACTGATATTCGTTGTAGTGCCAGCCATACGATCATCTCCTTTCCTGCTGGTGGTTATAGTATATTCCATCCGCACGAAAAAAGCAATACTTTGCACGAATATTTATTGTTATATACTTTATTTTTTAAAAGTATGGCCTCGCTTTTGGCGGGGCCAATTCCTATTTTTTCAGCAGCAGGACGGATATATCGTTGACATTGGTGCCGGTGGGGCCGGTCTTCAGCAGGCCGCCGCATTTTTTCAGGGCATGATAGGCGTCGTTATTCTGAAGGACGGAGAAGATGTCGATCCCCTGCCCTTTCAGATTTTCCGCCGTGGCGCAGTCCACATACCCTCCGGCGGCGTCGGTGGGGCCGTCGGTACCGTCGGAACCCAGGGAGAATACCGCCGCTCCGGGGATCCCCGCAATGCCGGGGGCCGCCGCCAGGGCCAGCTCTTGGTTCCGGCCGCCCTTGCCGTGGCCGGTCAGGTGGACCACCGTCTCCCCACCGGCGATAAAGGCCAGGCTCTCCGAGCTGTCCCGGTAGTACTGGGCGATGTTGGACAACATCACGCCGGCATCCCGGGCGGTGCAGGACAGGCTGGCGGTGAGTACCGTGGGCCGGTAGCCCAGCTCCCGGCAGGTTTTCTCCGCCGCGGCACAGAGTTGCCGCACGGAACCGGTGATCCGGGTCTCCACATTGTCCAGGCGCTTGGGTGTCTCCTGATCCAGTAGCTCCCGCATTTGGGGGGTCAGGGTCAGGCTGTACTGCTTGACCACGTCCCAGGCCTGGGCGGAGGTGGCGGAGTCGGGATAAGCCGGGCCAGAGGCAATCATATCCAGGGGATCCCCGATGATATCCGACAGCACCACGGAATAGACCCGGGCGGGCGCGCAGAGGGCCGCGAATTTCCCGCCCTTCACGGCGGAGAACCGCTTGCGGACGGTGTTCATCTCCGTGATCTCCGCCCCGCAGGAGAGCAGCTCCTGGGTCAGCCGGGTCAGGTCCTCCGGCGGGATCAGAGGCTTTTCAAACAGGGCCGAGCCGCCGCCGGAGAGGAGAAACAGCACTGTATCCTGCTCCGACAGCCCCGTGACGGCGTCGATGGCGGCTTGGGTGGCCCGGTAGGAGTTTTCATCCGGCACCGGATGGCCGGCCTCAAAAATGGAGAGGCTGCCCAGGGGGCCGTTGCTGTGGCCGTATTTGGTCACCACCACGCCGCTGTCGATCCGGCTGCCCAGCTCCGTCACGGCGGCGCTGGCCATCTGCCAGGCGGCTTTTCCGGCGGCGATCAGCACCAGCTTTCCGGGGCCGAAGGCCGCGGAGGCCAGGGCCTTTTTTACGGCGGTGTCCGGCATGGCGGCCTGGAGCGCGGAGCGGATGATTTGCTCCGCATCCTGACGCAAAGTCATATTTTCAGCTCCTCTCGATCAAATACACAAATACGGAAAGGCCACCGCGCCAGCCGGCGCGGCGGCCCGAAATATGGAATTACACGAACAGAGAAACGATAAACACCACAATGATGACCGTGACACCCATCACGGCGGTCATGCCGGTCTGGCACTTGTAGGCTTCCTCGGTCTTCATGTCGGAGAACTGGGAGACCACCCAGAAGTAGGAGTCGTTGGCGTGAGAGGCCACCATGGAGCCGGCGCCGATGGCAAGGACCACCAGGACCTTGGCCAGGGGGCTGGTGAGGCCCATGGTCTCCATCATGGGCGCCATCATACCAGCGGTGGTGATCATGGCGACGGTGGAAGCGCCCATGGCCAGCTTCAGGATCATGGCGATAATGAAGGGAATCAGCACGCCCAGTCCTGTATTGACCAGTCCGCCTACGGAATCGGCGATGGGCAGGGCCTTCAGGATCTCGCCGAAGGAGCCGCCGGCGCCGGTGATGGCCAAAATGGCGGCGGAATCCACAACGCCCTGCGTGACCCATTTCAGGGTGTTTTCCTTCTCCTGCTTGGGGATCAGGGTCATGGCCAGGAACACGCCCAACATCAGGGCGACCACGGGATTACCGATAAACATGATGATCTGATAGACAACGCCGGTGCCCAGAGGCTTGCTGGGGAAGTCCACGATGGAGGCGATGGCGATCAGAATGATGGGCAGCAGCAGGGGGGCAAAACTCTGCAGCGGGGTGGGCAGCTTGCCGTACTTTTCCTTCAGCTGCTCCAGGGTGTACTCGGAGTTGGCGGGGATCTTGACGGTGCTTGCCACCTTCTTGGCGTAGATAATGGCCACGGCGGTGGCGGGGATGGAGACCAGCAGGCCCACCAGAATGGTCAGGCCCAGGTCGGCGTTCAGCGTGCCGGCCATGGCGATGGGGCCGGGCGTGGGCGGCACCAGGCAGTGGGTGGCGTACAGGCCGCCGGAGAGGGCGGTCGCCATCACGGCCAGGGAGGTGTTGGACTGCTCCGCCAGAGCCCGGCTGATGGGAGAAAGCACCACGAAGCCGGAGTCACAGAACACGGGGATA
>CANQFY010000019.1 GCA_947600025.1 uncultured Oscillospiraceae bacterium | reverse complement strand
AGTTTCCGTTTATCATCGTCCCATTAAAACTGAATACCGAAAAATTGACCGTTGACACACCGGCTCCCCGGTGAAAAGTCAACAGTCTTTTTTTACCGTTTTATGATCGGCGGCTGTTTTCCCCCGGCGGGATTTTTGCGCCTCGGTTTTTTTCGTTGATTTTTGGGAAGAGTAGTGTTATCATGTAAAAAATGCCCAGTGGAGGGATGAATGTGTTTGACTATCTGCGTGTCGCCTGCGCTGTGCCGAAGGTAGCGGTGGGAGATGTGGAAAAGAACGCCGCCGATATCTGCGCCTTTCTGGAGAGGGCGGATCAGGCCCAGTGCGATCTGGTGATTTTCCCGGAGCTGTGCCTGACGGGGTACACCTGCGGCGACCTGTTTTTCCAGGAATCACTGCTCTCCGCCGCCCGAGCGGGATTGGAGACAGTGCTGAAAAAATCGGCGGAGCTGCCCGGCCTGACGGTCCTGGTGGGCCTGCCGGTGGTGCTGGGGGGGCAGATGTATAACATGGCCGCCGTGCTGGCCGGGGGGCGGCTCCTGGGCTTGAGCCCCAAGACGTACCTACCCAATTACGGGGAATTTTACGAGCGCCGCTGGTTCACCCCCGGCACGGCCCTGGCGGGGAAGACCGTTTCCCTCCGGGAGCTGGGCCTGGAAGGGGAGGGAACCGTCCCGGTGGGCCCCGGCCTTCTCTACCGTCTGGGGGACGGGGCAGTGCTGGGCGTGGAGATCTGCGAGGACCTCTGGGCCCCGCTGCCGCCCTCCACCGCCCTCTGCCTGGCCGGCGCGGAGGTGATCGCCAACCTCTCCGCCTCCAATGAGACCATTGCCAAGCGGGCCTACCGCCGGGATCTGGTGCGCCATCAGTCCGGGGCCTGCCTCTGCGCCTATGCCTATTGCTCCGCCGGACGGACCGAGTCCACCCAGGACCTGATCTTCTCCGGCCACAGTCTCATCGCTGAAAACGGCGCGGTGCTGGCGGAGGAGCCGGAGGAACTGGCCACGGACTACCTCCTGATCCAGGATTTGGACCTGGGGAAGCTCCGCTACGACCGCCGCCACAACAAGTGCTTCCAGGATTCCGCTGCCCTGACCGGCGCCGCCGGCCGCGTGGTAGAAGGGGAGCGGCCCCCCTGCCGGAGCGACGGCAGCCGGTATGCCCTGGAAAAGCAGCCCTTCGTCCCCGCCGCGGGTCGGGAGGAGCGGTGCATGACCATCTTCAAAATGCAAGCCGCCGGCCTGCGGAAGCGGCTGGAGACCGTCGGCGCCGGCGCGGTGGTGGGGGTCTCCGGGGGCTTGGACTCCACCCTGGCCCTGCTGGTGGCCGCCGAGGCCACCCGTCAAATGGGCCGGCCCATGACCAAGGTTCATGGCGTCACCATGCCCTGCTTCGGCACCACGGACCGGACCTACCGCAACGCCCTGACATTGATGGAAAAGCTGGGCATCCAAATCGCCGAAATTCCCATCGGCCCGGCGGTGGAGCGGCATTTTCAGGACATCGGCCAGGACCCCGCCCGGCACGACGCCACCTACGAAAATTCCCAGGCCCGGGAGCGGACCCAGGTTCTGATGGACTACGCCGGAAGGGTAGGCGGCATCGTGGTGGGCACCGGGGATTTGAGCGAACTGGCCCTGGGCTGGTGTACCTACAATGGCGACCACATGAGTATGTACGGCGTCAACGCCTCCATTCCCAAGACCCTGGTCCGCTGGATGATCGACACCATCTCTAAAATGCCCGCCTTTTCCGCCGCCCGGGACGTGCTCCAGGACATTTTGGACACCCCCATCAGCCCGGAGCTGCTGCCCCCGGACGCCGCGGGGAACATCGCCCAGCAGACGGAGGACCTGGTGGGTCCCTACACCCTCCACGACTTTTTCCTCTACTATATGCTCCGCTACGGCTTCTCCCCCAGGAAGATTTACGCCCTGGCCTGCCGGGCCTTCGATGGCGAATATCCCCCGGAGACGGTGAAAAAATGGCTCCACGAATTTTACCGCCGCTTCTTCACCCAGCAGTTCAAACGCAGCTGCCTGCCCGACGGGGTGAAGGTAGGCTCCGTCTGCCTGAGCCCCCGGGGCGACTGGCGGATGCCCAGCGACGCCAGCGGCCGGGCCTGGCTGAAGGAAATTGAGGAATTGTAACAAAACCCAGGCCCCGGCTTCCGCCGGGGCCTCAATTTACAGCTTTTCCTTTAACCGCCGAATCTCCCGGCGGTAGGCTGCCTCTCCCGTGTCGCCGGTATAGCCCCAGCTTGCCCGAAGGGCAAGGAGCGCTTCCAAGTCCGCCACAGCCCCGGAAATGTCCCCCGCCAGCTCCCGGTAGTACGCACCCGTCTCATAGAAAGTAGTGGTAGGTTCTTTCTGGAGGGACCGGGCCTTTTCGATATACCTCACCGCTCCGGCGTAATCGCCGGTCATGGCGTAATTCTCGGCGTAGACGCCCCAGGCAAATTCATCCTCCGGGAAGCGCTCCACCATCTGTTGCCAAATATTCAGGGCCGTCTCCCGGTCCCCGGACCGCCAGGCGATCAGTCCCCGGTAGTGCAGGGGCTCCCAGGAATCGTCCGTTTTCGCGAACTCCTGGCATACCTGCCCGGCCTCGTCAAAGCGGCTGTCCGCCAAAAGCGCCTCCAGCAGCCAGTGATAAGTCGCCGGAGTTTTGGGGGACAGGGCGGAAAAATAATCAATGATCTCCCGGTGGGAATCCGCCAGCTCATAGTAGGGCTCCCGAAGCCCGGTTGCCTCCGCCAGTTCCCAGAGGGCCGCGGCGCTGTCCGGCCGCAGGGCCAGCGCCGCCTTCGCGTGCTCCGCCGCCCGGCGGCGGTGGGCGTCCGCCCGGTAATTTTCCAGATAGGCCAGAAGGGTATAGGCCCGGTCGCTGCTGTCCCGACGGGCCTTTTCCAGCAGAAATTCCGCCTCCCGGTCCAAAACCGAATGATCTGCCTCCCGGTAGGTGCGCAGCAGATTTTCGATCCGCTCCATCCGGGTCTCATCCGTCAGGGCAAACAGCTCGTCAATGGTGACGCCAAAATAGGCCGAGATCTCCGGCAGCAGAGAGATGTCCGGCGCATTGGTGCCCGTCTCCCACTTGCTGACGGTCTGGGTGGAGACGCCTAAGGCGCTAGCCATGACCTCCTGGGTCACGCCCCGCCGGACGCGCAGGGACCGGATCTGATTTCCGATTTCCATAGGGATTCCTCCTTCGATTTGGTATGGAAACATCCTATCAGAAGCAATGCCGAAAAGCAATGACGCCGCCGGGGAGGGGAATCGCCGATCCGGCGAATCAGCCCAGGAGCAGGGTCCATCCATAGGAAATTCGTACACCAGACCCCTGATCGTGAAAGCGGGCCCCGGTGAAAAAGCCGGGGCCCTGTGTTATTCCTTATAATAGTCGTATTCCAGGATCAGATTGTTTACCCTTACAAACTGCGTCACCAGCGCCGACATCCGCTGCTGGAGTTCCTGGGTGATCTCCTGGGCGTCGGGGTCCAGGTACATCACCCGGCCGTTGGAGGCGTTGTAGGCGATTCCCTCTGCCACCCAGCTGCCGTTGGGAAACAGCGCGTAGCCGGTGTAGCCCGGATCGAAGGCGTCCCGGCCCAGGTAGGGAAGCTCCGTTTCCACCCCCAGCAGGTTCAGCACCGTGGGCAGCAGGTCGGCGGTGTTCAGAGTCTTGGTGACCTCTATGGCGGGGCCGTCGGCGCTCCAGATAAAGCAGGGGGTCTTCTCCACCAGCAGGGCGTCGTCCACCCCGGACCGGTCCCAGACAAGGCTCTGGTCCTCGATTCCGTAGGTGTAGTGGTCGGTGAAGGCCACGATCACCGTGTTTTCCAGCTCTCCGTGGTCCTCCAGCTCCTGCAAAAGCCGGGCAAACAGATCGTCCACCAGCCGGGCCTTCAGGTACATGCAGTCCTCTTCCTGATTGCCGGTCATGCCCCGGTACTCCGGGTATTTTTTCAGACCCCAGTAGCTCAGGACCTCGTTGTAGATGTAGTTGAGATGGGCGGAACGGGTGATAATAAAGTTCAGTTTCGGCCCTTCCCGGAAGAAGGTCTCCGACACCTGAGGGTAGTTGAACAGGAACTGATCGTCATACAGGTCGTTCTTCGTCTCCTCCGTCACATACTCCTGGTAGGACACATACGCCTCATACCCCATGGCCGGCTCAAAGACGCCCCGGCTGTAAAAGGAGGGGTCGTTGTAGTGGAAGGCCAGGCTGGAATAGCCCAGCGCGCCCAGTTGGCTTGCCAGGGACTGGCGGAAATCGTTGGTCACATAGTCGAAGGCGTAGCCTCCCTGACTGGACAGGAAGGAGCCGGTGTTGGCGCAGAACTCGGAATTGAAGGTCCGCACGCCGCCGTAGGGCGGGGTGTAGAAATTGGTGAAGTTGATGCCCTCCTCCATCAGCCGGCAGATGGTGGGGGTGTGCTCCCCGATTGCCCAGTCGTCCATGGACTCCATCAGCACCAGCACCACGTTCTTCCCTTCAAAAAGTCCGGTCATTTCATTTACCGAACCGTCTCCCCGGGCGGCAAAATAGGCGTCGATCTCCGCCCGGGCGTCGGCCTCCCGGTTCCCGACCGGCAGGAGGGGGGAGAGGTAGTTGGCCCAGACATCCTTGACGGCAGTCTGGTAGAGACCACAGACCTGGTAGAGCCGGTGGGCGTTGAACATATTGTCGTAGGCCGCCTCGGCGGATTGGGAGCGCCCGTAGTCGGACACGGCGAATTGGATCATCCGGTCGTGGGCAAACACCGCGTCCGGCAGCAGCACCATGCCTAGCACCGCCGCCACGCCGCTTAAGATGGCGGTGGCGTACTTTACCCAGCCCCGGCGGCGGGCAGGACGGGGAAATTTCACCAGGATCAAAATCCCCAGAAGGATCAGCGCGCCCAGGCTGGCGTACCAGTACCAGGGATAGTTCAGCAGCACATTGGCATACCCCGCGCCCTCGGAGGCGTAGCGGAAATCTGACAGCCAGAGCATTTCCCGAAACAAAATAAAATAGCCTGTCTGCACGGCGGCGTAAAAGACAGATAGGAAATAGAGGATTCCATAGACCACCCGGCCCCAAATGCCGGGCAGGAGCCACACCAGGCACCATAGCAGCAGCGCCCACAGCGCGCCGAAGGCCAGAGGCCAAAGGTCCAGCTGGGAAAGGTCCTGGGCGGCGGAGCCCATGCTGACAAAGGCGCTCTGGTTCCCCAGGGTCGTCAGGAAGCAAAACGCCGCCCCTTCCACCAGAAAAAAGGACAGAAAAATGGTGAAATAGGGCATCCGCCAGCCCCATGCCCGCCGTACAGGGGCCATCTGCCGGTAATTCGCAACCGCGTCGCCAATGGTCATTTGGCGGTTCATAGAGGATCCCTCCTTCTTTCTCTCAAAAACGAAAGTAGCATATAGATGTGAAAAATGTGTAAAGAAAATAAAAAAACCGATCCCGCCGGCGTAAAAGCCCACCGGCGGGACGGTCATGCGGTCAAATTTCGGATCCATTTTCCCTGGCGGATCAGCCAGGCGCCCACAAAGGACTTGACGATCTCCACCCCCTGGCACAGGGCGTACAGGGGAAGAATGGGAATGGAAGTAAACCGGCTCAGAACAAATGCCAGCGGCACACAGACGATCCAGACAAATCCGCTGTCGAACAGGAATGTCACCCCAGTCTGCCCGCCGGAACGCATGGTGAAATAAATGGCGTTGACGTAGGAATTGAAGGGCATGATCGCGGCGGAGATCAAAATGAGCTGCGTCGCCAGAAGCCGCACCTGGGAGGTAGTGTTGTAGATCAGGGGAAACAGACCGGATAGAAGGGCCAGCACCAGGCCGAACACCACCCCGGAAGCAGCAGCCAGGGCCAGCAGCTTCCGGTTTTCCTCCCGTACCTCCGATTCCTCGGCGCCGGCGCCCATCATCTGACCCATGAGAATCCCCACGCAGGTCCCCAGGGAGAGAAAGACCACGCTGGTCAGGTTCCAAATGGTGCTGGAGATGTTCATGGCGGGGACCACGTCCAGGCTGCAGGTGGAGTAGCACTGATTCATCACCGCTGTGCCGGCGGCCCACAGGGCCTCGTTGGCAAGAAGCGGCAGCCCTTTCCGCAGAATATTCCGGAGCAGGGGAGCGGGAATGGCGAAATTGTTGTAGGCGCCTTGAATGAAGGGATTGCGCACGGGGTTTAAGTGGGTCCAAACGGCCACGATCCCAAGCTCTACATACCTAGAGACCACAGTGGCGATGGCCGCACCCCGAACGCCCATTTGGGGAGCCCCAAAGTGTCCGAAAATCAGAATATAGTTGAGGGTAAGGTTCACCAACACGGCGCAGACGCCGGCGATCATGGGGACCAGCGCCTGCCCGGTCTCCCGGAGGGTGCTGGCGTAGGCGTTGCACAGGGAAAAGGGCAGCAGTCCCAGGAGCATCACCCGCAGATAGATCAGGCCGTAGGCCTGGCACAGCGCGGCGGTGTGGGGGTCGCCCTCGCCCCTGAGATAGAGGCCAATGAGCCCCTGACCGCCAAACCAGAACAGAACGACCGCGCCCAATGACAGCGCCAGACAGATCAGCAGCTTGAACCGGAAGGTGTGGCGCACCCCCTTGTGATTCTGGGAGCCAAAAAACTGGGCGGTGAAGATGCCGGCCCCGGAGCATGCGCCGAAAATACACAGATTAAAGACAAATAGCAGTCCGTTGACGATGGAAACCCCGCTCATTTGGGCCGTTCCCACCTGGCCCACCATGATATTATCCAACAGGGAAACAAAATTGGTGATCCCGTTTTGAATGATGATGGGCACTGAGACTGCCAGGACCCGTTTATAGAAGGCTCTGTCTCCCAAATAGGGTTTTAACAGGGAGAGCGCCCGTCTTTGCTTAGGAATGTCAGCCAACCTCCTGCCCGTTCATAAATACCCGTCGGCCCTCTGGGGCACAGATCACAAAGTCCGCCTGGAGCCCGGGAGCGATCGAACCCACTTCCTGCTCTTGCCCGATGGCACAGGCCGGATTGTAGGTGGCGGCACGGACCGCGTCCTCCTCCGGAATCCCGAAGGAAATCGCGTTTTTCATGCAGTCGAACAAATTGGTCGCGGAGCCCGCCAGGGTGCCGTCCGCCAGCCGGGCTACGCCGCCGGAGAGGAACACCGGCTGGCCCCCCAGTTCATATTCTCCGTCGGGCATCCCGCAGCAGCGCAGGGCATCGGAAACCAGGATCATCCGCTCCGGCCCAAACAGGGTGAAGGCCAGCCGGATGATGGCGGGATGGATGTGCAGCCCGTCGCAGATGATCTCCGCCCGAACCTTATTTTCCTCGGAGGCGGCGGGGATGACCCCGGGCTTCCGGTGATGGATGCCGGGCATGGCGTTGAACAAATGGGTCAGATGGGTGGCCCCCGCCTCAAAGGCGGCCCGGGCGTGTTCGTAGTCCGAATCGGTGTGGGCCACGGAAACGGTGCAAAGAGCTTTGGCCTTTTCCACAAATTCCGCCGCTCCAGGCAGCTCGGGCGCCACGTCCACGATTCTCACAAGTCCGTCGCAGCCCTCGTACAGGGACCGGAAGCCTTCAAAATCCGGATTTTTCAGATATTCCCCGTTTTGCGCCCCCTTTTTCTTCTCGGAAAAGTAGGGGCCCTCCATCTGGATCCCCATCAGCCGGGCGTGGCCGGGGAGAGGATGGTCATGGAGCTGCTTTGCCGTGGCAAAGGCCTTTTCCAGCACTGGATAGGGCAAGGTCATGGACGCGGGGGCGAAGGAGGTCACGCCGTTTTTCGCCAGATACCGGGCCATTTTGCACAGGCCCTCGTAGTCGCCATCGGAAAAATCCGCCCCGGAGTTGCCGTGGTTGTGAATATCGATCAGGCCGGGGATCACTGTGGCCCCGTGCAGATCCACAGCCTCTTCGGGGACCGCCTCCGGCAGCACCTGGGCAAACCGGCAGTTCTCTACCGAGAAGGCCCCTTGATGGAATCGAAAATCGGGACCGTAAAGCCGCGCGTTTTTGTAAAACATGGCGTTATTCCTCACTTTTTCAATGCCGGCAGACTGGCCGCCGCCACGGACTGACCCACCCGGCGGGTACGCTCGTCGGGCAGCATCACCTGAATGGACTCTGACAGGGCAGGGAACTCGTCGGCCAAAATTTCCAGGCACCTGGACAAGATGGCCTCGCCGCCCTTGCCGGACATGACCCGCCCCAGCACCATCATGTGCCGAATCTCGTAAAACTGGGCGTAAAGCTTCACCGTGTAGGCAAGATAAGCCCCGATATCCTGAAAGACCTGCTTTGCCCGGGGATCGTCCGCCTCCATCAGGGCCTGGACGGCCTTCAGCTTCTCCGCCGGGGTCCGCTTTTCGTCCAGCTCGATCCCCGCCCGGGGGGCCAGCTTGATCACCGCGTCCTGGGAGAAGTATTTGCAGCCAACACCGATGTCTGTGGACCATTCATCCGTCATGGCGTTCTCGTTCAGATCCACCGGGGCAAAGGCCAGCTCGCTGATCCAACCCAGGACGTTCTGATCCTTGTCCACATAGCCCACGGCCTCGCTGGTGCCCATGGCGATGCCCATGATGGAGCCCACGCCCATGCCCATGGCGCCCGCCAGGGCGGTCACGTCCCCGTCGTTGGCCACCACCACCGGTACGTCCCCAATTTCCGCCCCAGCCCGGTCATAGATGGTCTTGACCTCGTCCCACCGGCTGCGGGGCACCTGGATAAACAGACTGGCGACCATGGGGGCGTTGCCGATGAACACCCCGGCGGAGGATACGCCGATGGCGTCCACCCGGGGCATTTTGGAGGCGGCGGTTTTCAGTGCCGCTACAATGCCGTCAAAGTGATACTTGGGATCGGACTGGGTCTTGGGGTGCCAGACCACTTCCTCAGAGTAGACACATTCCCCGTCGATGACGGCGGAAACCTTCCGGTCGGAGCCGCCGGCGTCGAAGCCGATGCGGCACCCGTCCAAATGCCCGCCGATGGGCCGGGGAGATTCCTTGGACTCCGGGCAGTCCTCCAGAGGCAGGACCAGGATCTCCAAAGGCCGCTCGTAGAGCTTCTGGAAAAAGTCATAGTCAAAGGCCCGCTGACCGTCAATACTGTAAGATGCTTGCAGCTTCCTTCCGATTTCGGAGCAGCCGCAGACGCTGACCCGGAAACCGCCGATGGACCAGAGGAGAAATTTCACATACCGCTCCACATAGCGGTAGTCCGCCTCCGCCATCTCCGGGGTGCCGTAGATACAGGTATGGCGGACGGAGATGTTGCCCTTTTCCCGCTCCACGGCGATGGCGATGGGTTTTTTGGCCCCCTCGCGGTAGGCCTCCGCCCACACGCCGAAGGGAATAAAATCCGGGTCCAGTACGGGCGGATGCTGGATCTGATAGGATATGCCCAAGTATTCCATAAGTGTGCGCCTCCCAACGCCTTTACCGCATCTCTCCGGCCACGGCCGATACGATGCGCGTCATTTCGTTCCATTTCGCTTCCATGTCTTTCGCCAGGGCCATCTGACTTCTGGCACGGATCAGGTTGTGGGTGGGGTAGGAGACCCGGAAATACCGGTCCCCGTCCAGAAAGTCTGCCAAGAACCGGACCGCCACCTCCATGGTCATCACATAGGCCCCCATGGGGAGCATCTCGATCTCCAGGGGCTCCAGACCCTGGGCGGCCTCCAGATAGCCCCGGGTGTAGGCTCGGAACATCTCCAGATCCAGCTTCATTTTGGAGGTGTCCGGCTCGTCCTCGGCGGCGGTGGCCGCGCCGAAGCGGATGGCGTCACCGAAATCGTGGACGCTGAGGCCGGGCATCACCGTGTCCAGATCCAGCACGCACAGGGATTTGCGGGTGATCCGGTCCAGAAGCACGTTGTTGAGCTTGGTGTCGTTGTGGGTCACCCGAAGGGGAAGCTTTTTCTCCTCCTTCATCCGCTGCAAGGTTGTGGCCGCTTCCTCCCGGGCCATGAGAAAGGCGATCTCTTGTCCCACAGTGGCGAGCCTGCCCATGGCGTCCCGCTCCATGGCCTGGCGGAGCTGGGCATACCGGTTGGCGGTGTTGTGAAATTCGGGGATGGTCTCAAACAGGGTGTCCGCCGGAAAATCCGACAGCAGATGCTGGAACCGGCCGAAAGCCAGGGCGCTCTGGTAGAAGTCCTCCGGGCTCTCCGGCGCGTCCAGGCAGAAGCCGCCCACAAAGTCGTACATCCGCCAGTATTCCCCCTGGGGGTCCCGGTAGTAGAACAGACCGTCGGCGGTGGGCAGAAAATGGAGGGCCAGCCTTGGGTCCGTCACCCGCTGGCGCAGGAAATCCGTGACGGCGCTGGCGTTGGCCATGAGCCGCACCGGGTCGTGGAACACATATTGATTGATCCGCTGCAAGACGTATTCACGTCCTGTATCGGTGGTGATTTTATAAGTGGTATTGATATGCCCGTGACCAAATTCCTCACACTGGACCATCTGTCCATCCAGGAGGAAGGCGTGGGCCGCTGGTTGGAGCTGCACGCGAGTCACCTCATCACGCGAAAATAAGGAGGCCGTCCCTGCCGGTTACATAACACGCTGTATTGTAACACAGATACCTGGGAAAAGCAATCGGATTTTTGGATTCGGGATGAATTTTGACGAAAAACAGCGGTGGGAATTTTGGCGCCTCCCGGCTTGATTTCTCCATAGAGGTATGTTAAAATCAAAACGGATCATTTTTAGTAAAACGCAAGGAGGCATTCCCATGACCTTTGATACCCTCTGCGTCCATGGTCAGGACCACAAGTATCCCGAGGCTAGCCGCAGCATCACCGTGCCCATCTACCAGACGGCGGCTTTCAGCCACCTGGAGATGGGCCATAACGAGCATGGCTTTGACTATACCCGCATCTCCAATCCCACCCGGCAGCGGTTGGAGGAGACGGTCGCCGCCCTGGAAGGAGCCGCCCAGACTCTGGCGGTTTCCTCCGGCATGGCGGCCATCTCCGCCGCCTTTGAGTTGTTCGCCCCGGGGGACCAGGTGATCTGCTCGGCGGATCTCTACGGCGGCACCACATTGCTGTTCCGCCAGGTGGAGGAGAAGAACGGCATCCGCCTCCGCTTTGTGGACACCACGGACCTGGAGGCCGTCCGGCAGGCGGTGGAGCCCAATACCAAGGCCATCTATGTGGAGTCACCCAGCAATCCCATGATGAACGTGACGGACATCCGGGGCTGCGCCGCCATCGCCAAGGCGGCGGGGGCTCTGCTGATCGTGGACAATACCTTTTTGTCTCCCTACTTGCAAAACCCCATCGCCCTGGGGGCGGACCTGGTGATCCACAGCGGCACCAAGTTCCTGGCGGGGCATAACGACACCATTTCCGGCTTCGTCTGCTGCAAGGACGACGCGGTTGCCGAGCGGCTGCGGGTCATCGTCAAGTGTACCGGCGCGGCGCTCTCTCCCTTTGACTGCTTCCTGACCCTGCGGGGGATCAAGACCCTGCCCGTGCGGATGGAGCGGCAGCAGCAGACCGCCATGGCCGTTGCAAAATGGCTGAAAACCCAGCCCAAGGTGAAGAAGGTCTACTATACCGGCCTTCCCGATCATCCGGGCTATGCCCTTAACGCTTCCCAGGCCCGGGGCGCCGGGGCCATGCTCTCCTTCGACATGGGCAGCCAGGAGCAGGCCATCCATGTCCTCAAGCACCTGAAGCTGGCCACCTTTGCCGAAAGCCTGGGCGGACCGGAGACGCTGGTGACCCATCCCGTCATGCAGACCCACCGGGATGTGGACCCCAAGGAGTTGGCGGGTCTGGGCATCACGGGCGCCATGCTTCGGATGTCCGTAGGCTTGGAGGGGGCGGCGGATCTGATCGAGGATCTGCGCCAGGCCATGGAGGACGCGTAAATGGGCTTTGATTTTGATACCCCGGTGGAGCGCCGGGGGACGGGCTGTATTAAGTACGATTTTGCCGTGGAACGGGGATATCCCGCGGACGTGTTGCCGTTGTGGGTGGCGGATATGGACTTTCCCGTTCCGGAATGTGTGACCAAGGCCCTGACGGACCGGGTCCGGCACGGTATTTTCGGCTATTCCGACACCAAGGACGGTTATTTTGAGGCGGTGCAAAGCTGGTTCGCCCGCCGCCACGGCCTGACAGTGGAAAAGGAGTGGCTCATCAAGACCCCCGGGGTGGTGTTTGCCCTGGCTCAAGCGGTGCGGGCCCTGACGGAGCCCGGGGACGGCGTGGTGATCCAGACCCCGGTCTACGCCCCCTTCCACAGCGTGGTGCGGAACAACGGGCGGAAGCTGCTGGAAAACCCCCTGATCTACCGGGACGGCCGGTATACCGTGGATTTTGAAAATTTGGAAACCCAGCTCAAATCCGCCAGACTTCTTATTCTATGCAGTCCCCACAATCCGGTGTGCAGGGTCTGGACCAAGGACGAGCTGCGGCAGGTGGGGCTTCTCTGCCGGAAATATGACGTGACCGTGATTTCCGACGAGATCCACTGCGATTTTGCCTTCCCGGAGCATCCCCACACCCCGTTTTTGTCCGCCTGCCCGGAGATGGCGGAGCAGACGGTGATGTGTACCGCCCCCAGCAAGACCTTCAACCTGGCGGGGCTCCAGGTCTCCAACCTCTTTGTCCCCAGCCAGGCGATCCGGGAGAAGCTGAAGGCGGAGCTGGAGCGGATCGGCTACAGCCAGCTCAACTGCCTGGGCACCGTGGCCTGCCAGGCCGCTTACGAGGGCGGGGAGGCGTGGCTGGATGCCTGCAAGGCCTACATGCGGGAGAATCTGAATTTCGTCCGGGCGTACCTGGCGGAAAAGCTGCCCCTGGTGAAGCTGGTGGAGCCGGAGGGCACCTACTTTGCCTGGCTGGACTGCACCGGCCTGGGACTGACCGAGGAGGAATTGAATCGGGCCATCGTTCAGCGGGGGAAGCTCTGGCTGGACGCCGGCGGCATCTTCGGCCAGGAGGCCGCCCTGTTCCAGCGGGTGGTGCTGGCCTGTCCCCGGTCCACTCTTGCGCGCGCCATGGCGCAATTCTGCGGGGCCTTTGCCTGCCGGGAGGAAGTATGAAGATCGGATTTGACAACGAAAAGTATATCCGCACCCAGTCCGCCCACATCCGGGAGCGGATCAGCCAATTCGGCGGCAAGCTGTACCTGGAATTTGGCGGCAAGCTCTATGACGATCACCACGCCTCCCGGGTGCTGCCCGGCTTCCAGCCGGACAGCAAGCTGCGGATGCTTTTGCAGCTGAAAGACCAGGCGGAGATGATCGTGGCCCTCAACGCCGACGATATTGAAAAGAACAAGGTCCGGGGGGACCTGGGCATTACCTACGACCGGGACGTGGTCCGGCTGGTGGACGTGTTCCGAGAGCTGGGCCTGTACGTCAGCAGCGTGGTACTGACCCGCTACCGGGAGCAGGCCGCCGCCCGGGCCTTCCAGGAGCGGCTGGAGGGGATGGGCCTGCGGGTGTACCACCACTATCCCATTCCCAACTATCCGGCGGACATCCCCGGCATCGTCAGCCCCCAGGGCTACGGTCGGAACGACTATATTGAAACCACCCGGGAGCTGGTGGTAGTCACCGCCCCCGGCCCCGGCAGCGGCAAGCTGGCCACCTGCCTGTCCCAGCTGTACCATGAGCATCAGCGGGGAATCCAGGCGGGCTACGCAAAATTTGAGACCTTCCCGATATGGAACCTGCCCCTGAACCATCCGGTGAACCTGGCCTATGAGGCCGCCACGGCGGACCTGAACGATGTGAACCTGATCGACCCGTTCCATCTGGACGCCTACGGGGTGACCACAGTGAACTACAACCGGGACGTGGAGGCGTTCCCCGTGCTGGTGGCCATGTTTGAAAAGATTCTGGGCCGGTGCCCCTACCAGTCTCCCACGGATATGGGGGTGAACATGGCGGGGTACTGCATCACGGACGACGCCGTGGTCCGCGCCGCCGCCCGGCAGGAGATCCTCCGCCGGTACTACGCCGCCCTGTGCGATCAGAAGCAGGGCAAGGGGACGGAGGAGGAGATCCGCCGCCTGGAGCTGCTGATGCAGAAGGCCAAGGTGGATCCCTCGGAGCGGAAGGTCGTCAGCGCCGCAATGGCCCTGGCGGAGAAGACCGGCCTGCCCGCCGCCGCCATGGAGCTGCCCGACGGGCAGATTGTCACCGGCCGGACCACGGACCTGCTAGGCGCCTCCGCCGCCCTGCTGCTCAACGCCCTGAAAACGCTCGGCGGCATCCGGGACGAGCTGAAGCTCATCTCGCCCGTGGTGATCGACCCTATCCAGCGGCTGAAGGTGCGGCACCTGGGGAACCGGAACCCTCGGCTCCACACCGACGAGGTGCTGATGGCCCTGTCCATTTGCGCCGCCACCAACCCCACCGCCGAGCTGGCCATGAATCAGCTGGACCTGCTCCGGGGCTGCGAGGTCCATTCCTCCGTGATCCTTTCGGAAGTAGACGTTCGCGTATTCAAACGCCTGGGGGTGAATCTCACCTGCCAGCCCCAGTACGCCTAGAAGGGAAGAAGAAGCCATGAAATTTCATCTGCTTTTCGTCTCCTCCGTCTCCGCCTGCTTTGAGCTGGAAAACGACGCGCCCTACTATGCCCCGGAGCCCTATCAGGTGACGCTGAACGGCGCCGTGGCATTGTCCGGGGTGAAGACCAATGTTTTTTCCCTGTTCGACCTGCACCCCGGCGGGAAGTACACCGTGGCGGTGGGGGAGGACAAGCTGAATTTTTCCACCAAGCGGGAGACCGCCTGCCTCAACGTTCGGGACTTTGGCGCCCTGGGGGACGGGGAGAAGGACGACACCCACGCCCTGCAAAACGCCATCAACGCCTGCCCCGTGGGGGGCCGGGTGAAGGTTTCCGCGGGCATCTATCGCACGGGACCGCTGGTTTTAAAATCCGACATGACTCTGGAGCTGAAAACCGGCGCCCAGCTGCTGGGGGACACCCGGGAGGACCGCTATCCGCTGCTCCCCGGGGAGATCCACGACGGGGAAAACAGCAAGCTGATCCAGATCGGCACCTGGGAGGGAGCCCCCTACACCGTCCATCAGAGCCTGATCTCCGCGTTCCACGCCAAAAATATCAACATCGTGGGCCGAGGCATTCTGGACGGCAACGCCCACAACTCCACCTGGTGGCAGGATGTGAAATCCCGTACCGTGGGCCGGCCCCGGCTGGTATTTTTCAACCACTGTTCCAATGTGAATTTCCACGGCATCCTGGGCCGGAACGCCGCCTCCTGGAATTTCCACCCCTATTTCTGCCAGAAGCTGGGCTTTTACCAGATTTCCGTGGAAGCGCCCAAGGACAGCCCCAATACCGACGGGATCAACCCGGAGTGCTGCGATGATGTGCGGATTCTGGGGGTGCGGTTCAGCGTGGGGGACGACGCCATCGCCATCAAATCCGGCAAAATTTATATCGGCATGAAGTACAAGACCCCCGCCACCCGCCATGTGATCCGCAACTGTCTGATGGAGCACGCCCACGGGGCGGTGGTCCTGGGTAGCGAGATGTCCGGCGGCATTCGGGAGTTGACGGTGAGCCAGTGCCTCTTTTCCCATACGGACCGGGGAATGCGAATCAAATCCCGCCGGGGCCGGGGTAAATACGCGGTGATCGACGGGGTGGAGTTTTCCAACATCCGCATGGTCAATGTGATGGCTCCTCTGGTGATCAATATGTACTATAACTGCGACCCGGACGGCATGTCCGAGTACGTCTGGAGCAAGGACCCCTATCCCGTGGACGACACCACCCCCTACCTGGGGGCCTTCACCTTCCGGGACATGGAATGCACCGACTGCGAGTGGGCGGCGGGCTATTTCTACGGCCTGACGGAGCAGCCCATCGGCTCCATCACCATTGAAAACGTCCACTTCACCTTCAAAAAGGACGCCTCCCTCGGCCAGCCGGCCATGATGAGCTATGTGGAGCCCACCTCCCGGCTGGGGCTCTACTTCAACTGCGTAAAAAAGGTGACGCTGAAAAACGTCACCATGGAGGGCCAGGACGGGCCCAAGGTCCTGTTGGAGCATGTGGAGGAACAGGTCGATCAGTAGCAAAAGGCTCGCTGCCTCGGCAGCGAGCCTTTTGCTATCAGATCCCCAACTGGCCCCGGGTATAGTAGGGGGCCAAATAGTCCCAGGTATTCTCGCACATGACCTTGAACAGCTCCGCTCCTTCTTGCAGCGTTAGGCAGCCGCAGAGGGGCTGGTCCTGGAAGGAGGCCAGAAGTTTTTTCCCGTCCCGCTCCATGGCGCCCTGGCAGGCCAGGTCGATATTGGCCCAGTTCCGGGCCACCAGGGACCGGACCGCCTCCGGCAGGGGCCGGGATACCAGCGGGCTGACCATCCCGTTGGAAAAGACGCAGTTGGTCTCCACAATGGCCCCCAGCGGCAGGCCGGGCATCTGCCCCCGGTTGGGCAGGTTCACATTGGAAACCACGGTCTCCAGCCCGGCGATGGCCCGGATCAGCCGCACCAGCTCCTCCCCGGAGGGGGCCAGAGGCACCGGCAGGGTGCCGGCGGCCATAGCCTCGCTTTTTTCCACCAGACGCCGCTGATTTTCCTCCCGGTAGTCCACGGTGGTCAGGCCAAAGTGCCAGAATTTGACGGTTTCCGGGTCCGCCAGATACCATTTCCCGCTGACAAATTCCGCCAAATGCCGGTCCCCGGCGGCGCCCAGAGCCCCGTAACGGCGGTACAAATCCATTTTCACCCGGTTGCCGCAGGCGAAGGTGTCGGTTTTCCAGGCGTCGTGGCGGCCATGGGCGTGATAGCCGGAGGCAAAATACCGCTCCATAAACCCCGGCAGCAGGGAGAGGATGTCCACATCCCGGTACCGAGCCTCCACGATCCAGGTAAAGTGGTTGATGCCGGAGGCGTCGGTGTACAGGTCCCGCCGGCCTGCCTGGATGCCGGTCATCTCCTTCAAAACGGCGGCCAGAAAGTCCTGGGCGTGGAACACCTCGTGGCAGCAGCCGAAGGCTTTGATCTCCGGGAAGGCGTCGTACAGAGCCTTGACGCAGGCGGACATGGGGTTGGTCAGATTCAGCACCCAGGCCTCGGGGCAGTTTTCCCGGATGGCATTGGCGAAGCCTTGATAAATGGGCACGATGCGCATGGTCCGCAGCACGCCGCCGGGGCCCACGGTGTCGCCTACGCTCTGATAAATTCCGTAAGCCTCCGGGGCGTGGACGTCGGAGCGCATTTCCCGGAAGGTGCCGGGAAGAATGGAGATCAGCACAAAGTCCGCCCCGGTCAGCGCCTCGGCCAGGGTGTCCGCCACGGTGTAGCGGAAGGGGGAGCGGACGGCGGGATTTTCCTGCATCCGCTGGGCGATGGCCTGATTCCGCAGGGCAGCGGGCCGGTCGATGTCGTACATGGCCACCTCGCCGGTCAGCCCCTCCGCCAGGGCCAGGTCCTGCATAAAGGAATGGGCCCAGTTTTTGGAGCCGCCGCCGATGTAGGCGATTTTCAGAGCTTTCATAGCGATCCTTCCTTTATTTCACCCTGCCGAGCGGACAGGGCGTATTCCTTGGGGGTCAGGCCGTACTCGGCCTTAAACGCCCGGTAAAAACCGGGGTAGTCGGCAAAGCCGCACGGACCGTAGATCTGGCTGGGCCGCTTGCCCTGGGCCATCAGCTGCCGGGCGATGAGCAGCCGCTTTTTCTGAATGTACCGGTGGACGCTGGTGCCCACCAGCCGGTTGAATTCATGGCTCAGATGGTATTTGCTGACGAAAAACCGCTCCGCCAGCTGCTCTAGGGACAGGTCCTCCCCATAATGTAAGTTAACATAATCTATCACCTGGGACACCGCTTGGCTGGACCTGGGGGATTCCCCCTGCTTTTCCGGCCGCGCTGCCAGCCGGTTGATCTCCACCAGGATCTGGGTCAGCAGGCTGGTCTGGAGCAGGTCGCTGCCGTATTCCTCCTGCTGGCACTCCCGGTAGAGGGCCTGGATCAGGCCGAACAGATATTTCCAGGCCTCCGGCTCCGGCCGGAGCCGGTTCCGGTAGCCCGGCTGGGCGGGGTCCAGGCAGCGGAGCAGGGGGGTGGCGCCGGTGGAGAGCCGAAGCACCAGCTGGGGGTCCACCCAGAGGACGTACCGCTCGTAGCCCGTCATCTCCGGCTGGATGTGGAGCTGGTGGAGCTCCCGGGGGCTAATCAGCAAAATATCTCCCGGGGCCACATGGTAGAGCTTACTCTCGATGGTGTAGGTCACGTCACCGGACACCAGGAAGTACAGCTCAAAAAAGTCGTGGTGATGCAGGGCCACCTGCTTGAGATAGGCGTCCCGCTTGTATTGCAGTTCAAAATCCGGCCTCCGCATTTCCTGGCGGGGGTCGAAGCCCTTGGGCGCCACCGCCACGGCGGCCACCTCCGATCCGGGATGGAATAAACCTATCATACTCTTTCCGCCAAGAAATGTCAACGGCAAACTGCGCAATATTCGCAATGTTTTCCCGCAAATTCTGCTATTTTCATGGAAAAACATTGGGCTTATAATGGTGTCAGTCCGCAGATTGGGGCTGCGGGCGCATTCCCAGTAAATCAGAAAGGAAGGATTCGTCACGAAAAAGCAAATTCCCGCAGTAAAAGCGAAAAAGCAGTTGAAGGGGATCCGCAGCCGCCGCTGGAAAGCGGCCGGCAGCGAGAAGGCTTTTCTCATGGACGCCTATTTTTGGCTGACACTGTCCAATCAGGCGAGCAATCTGTAAAATAAAAATAATATACATTGGAGGGTAAGGTCATGGAAAAACTCAATTACAAGGTTCTTAAACAATCCGGCTACACCGGCTACATTCTGGAGAAGGCGCCGGAGAAGGTCCTGCAGTTTGGCGAGGGCAATTTCCTTCGGGCATTCGTCAACTACTGGTTCGACGTGGCCAACGAGAAGGCGGGCTGGAACGGGAAGTGCGTCCTGGTGCAGCCCATTGCCATGGGCCTGACCAGCCTCATCAACGCCCAGGAGGGGCTCTACACCCTCTATCTCCGGGGCATGGAGAACGGGCAGAAGGTGGACCGGAAGCGGGTCATTTCCTCCGTCTCCCGGTGCCTTAACCCCTATGAGCGGGAGGGGTACGACAGCATGATGGCCCTGGCCGTGTCGGACGATCTGGAATATGTGGTGTCCAACACCACCGAGGCTGGCATCGTCTACGACCCCGCCTGCCAGTTTGGCGACGCCCCCGCCTCCTCCTTCCCCGGCAAGCTGACCCAGGTGCTCTACGCCCGGTACAAAGCCGGAAAGCCGGGTCTGGTGATCCTCTCCTGTGAGCTCATCGACAACAACGGCAAGGAGCTGCAAAAGTGCGTGAACCAGTACATCCGGCAGTGGGGCCTGGAGGAGGGCTTCCTGAATTATGTAAACTGCGACTGCACCTTCTGTTCCACCCTGGTGGACCGGATCGTTCCCGGCCGGATCCGGGACGCGGCGGAGGCGGCCCGTCTGGAGGCCGAGAACGGCTACCATGACGATCTGATCGACGTGGGCGAGGTCTTCGGCGTGTGGAACATCGAGGGCCCGGCGTGGCTGGAGGAGAAGCTGCCCTTCAAGGCCGCCGGGGTCAACTGCCCGGTGGTCCCCGACGTGACCCCCTATAAAAAGCGGAAGGTCCGTATCCTCAACGGGGCCCACACCGGCTTCGTTCTGGGCGCCTACCTGGGGGGCTTCAACATCGTCCGGGACTGCATGGAAAACGACACCGTCCGGGGCTTCATGAACAAGATGCTCTACGAGGAAGTCATTCCCACCCTGCCTCTGGACAAGGCGGACCTGGAGCAATTCGCCGCCGCCGTCCAGGACCGGTTCAACAACCCCTTTGTGAACCATGAGCTGATGAGCATCTCCCTGAACTCCACCTCCAAGTGGCGGGCCCGGAATATGCCCAGCTTCCTGGAGTATGTGGAGCATACCGGCAAGCTCCCCAAGTGCCTGACCATGAGCTTTGCCGCCTATGTGGCCTTCTTCTCCAACGATATCCAGGCGCTGACCGACAAGGGCCTGGTCTGCCGCCGTCCCCAGGGCGACGAGTACACCTGCGCCGACGACCGCTGGGTGCTGGAGTTTTACTACGCCCATCGTTCCGACGATCCGGCGGCTCTGGTCCATGCCGTCATGACCAACCAGCAGATGTGGGGCCAGGACCTGACCCAGATCCCCGGCTTTGAGGCGGCGGTGGTGGAGGATCTGACGGCCATCCGCGGCCAGGGCGCGCTGGCCGCTTACGCCTCCTGCCTGTAAAAGGAGGCCGCCATGCCTGACTTTATCCGCATCCACCCCAAGGACAATGTGGCCGTCGCCCTGCGCCCCATCCCCAAGGGCACGGCATTTCCCATTGCGGGTGGGGCAGTCACCTCCATCACGGACATTCCCCAGGGCCATAAAATGGCCCTGGCCCCGGTAGCCGTGGGGGAAAGCGTGGTGAAGTACGGATTTCCCATCGGCCACGCCACCGCCCCCATCGCCCCCGGGGACCACGTCCACACCCACAATATGGCCACCAACCTCTCCGGCGAGCAGGAATATACCTACCATCCCCAGCTCCACTATCCCGAGCCCCAGGCCCCCGGCGTCTTCCAGGGCTACCGCCGGGCGGACGGCCGGGCCGCCACCCGGAACGAGATCTGGATCATTCCAACAGTGGGCTGCGTCAACGACGTGGCCAAGGCGCTGGTGCGGGAGAATCAGGACCTGGTCACCGGCTCCATCGACGGGCTCTACACCTTTCCCCATCCCTTCGGCTGCTCCCAGACCGGCCATGACCATGCCCAGACCCGGAAGCTCCTGGCTGCTCTGGCCCGCCATCCCAACGCCGGGGCGGTGCTGGTGCTGAGCCTGGGGTGCGAAAATCTGACCCATGAGCAGTTTTTGGCCGAGCTGGGTCCGTATGACCCGGAGCGAATCCAATTCCTCACCTGCCAGCGGGTGGAAGACGAGCTGGAGGCCGGGCGGGAGCTGCTAAAGAAGTGCGCCGCCTACGCTTCCCGGTTCCACCGGGTGCCCATTCCCGCCAGCGAGCTGGTGGTGGGCATGAAGTGCGGCGGCTCCGACGGCCTGTCCGGCATCACCGCCAACCCGGTGGTGGGCCGCTTCTCCGATCTGCTGGTGGCCCAGGGCGGCTCCACGGTCCTCACCGAGGTGCCGGAGATGTTCGGCGCCGAGGGCTTTCTGATGGACCGCTGCGCCAGCGAGGAGGTCTTCCACAAGGCTGTGGAGATGATCAACGGCTTCAAATCCTATTTTATCTCCCACAACGAGGTGGTCTACGACAACCCCAGCCCGGGCAATAAGCAGGGCGGCATCACCACCCTGGAGGACAAGTCCTGCGGCTGCGTCCAGAAGGGGGGCTCCGCGCCCATTATGGACGTGATCGGCTACGGCGACCCCGTAGTGACCAAGGGGCTGAATATGCTCTACGGCCCCGGCAACGACCTGGTCTCCGCCACGGCCCTGACCGCCGCCGGCGCCCATCTGATCCTCTTCACTACCGGCCGGGGAACGCCCTTCGGCGCGCCGGCCCCCACCATGAAGCTGGCCACCAACACCCCCCTGGCCGTTAAAAAGGCCGGCTGGATCGATTTCAACGCCGGCGTGGTGGCGGATGGGAAGCGGACGCTGGACGAGGCCGCCCGGGACCTGATGGCGCTGGTGCTGGAGGTGGCCTCCGGCAGGCAGACCAAGGCTGAGCAGAAGGGCTTCCGGGAGATCTCCATTTTCAAAGACGGCGTGGTTTTATAAAGTGTAAAGAAAGAAGGCGCAAAATGGCGTTTGGCGTCTCCAAGCAGGACGAGTCCTTCCGGGAATACGCCCTGACGGCCCCGCCCATGAAGGTACTCCTGTCGGTCTGCGGCCCTTTGGCGCTCTACCAGGCGCTGCAGCAGATCTTCCGGGTGCTGGATTCCCTCATGGCGGCCCATATCAGCTCCGACGCGGTGTCCGCCATCGCCTCCCTGGCCCAGATCACCCTGATGATCACGGCCATCGGCACCGGATTGGCGGTGGGCGGCAGCATCAAGATCTCTGAGGCATACGGAAAGGGAGACTATGACCAGGTCCGCGCCCAGGTGGCGACTCTGTACGCCCTGGCAGTGCTGATCAGCCTGGTGGTGGCGGGGACGCTGATCCCCTTTGCCCGGCCCTTCCTGGCCCTGATGGGCACGCCGGAATCGCTGATCCAGGTGGGCGCGGGCTATTTCCGGGTGGAGATCGCCACCCAGCTGGTGAGCTTTTTCAACACGGTCTATATCGCCATCGAGCGCAGCCGGGGCCATGGCCGCCGGATCCTCTATCTGAATCTGGCCATCATCCTGATCAAGCTGGGCCTGTCCGCTCTGTTTGTGTACGGCATGGACGCCGATGTGGTGATGATCGCCGTGGCGACGCTACTCTCCCAGCTGTTCCTGCTTTTTTACGCCTTGGGCAGTATGTTCCGGGACGAGGGGATCTTCCGCTTCTCCCTGAAAAATATCTGCGTGAGCGGCGGGACGTTGCTGCCTATTTTCAAGCTGTCCTACCCGGTGGCGGCGGAAAAAATGCTCTTTGCCGGGGGAAAAGTAGTGGTCAACGCCATGTCCAAGACTTACGGCGACCTAACCGTGGGGGCTTTGGGAATCTCCAATAACATCGGCGGCCTGACCACCAACTGGCACATGGGCTTCCTGGACGGCGCCTCCGCCCTCATCAGCCAAAACCGGGGCGCGGGGAAGTACCGTCGGACGCTAAATCTGTTTTACTGCCTCCTGGCGCTGGATGTCGCCATTGGCGCGGTGGGCCTGGTGGTGGTCAGCGGCTGCCTGCCCTGGCTGGCCCGGGTGTTCGCCCAGTCCAAGGACCAGTTTGATCAGGCGTTCTGCGACGGGATTGTGGCCATCCACCGGTGGGAAATGCTGGGCTACATCACCCTTGGGGTCAACTCGGCGGTGGACGCCCTGCTGCTGGGCTACGGCTATTCCAAGGCCACCATGCTCCTGAACGCCGCCCGGGTGTTCGTCTTTCGGGTGCCGGTGCTGTGGATCTTCCAGAACTTCACCAAGCTTGGCGCGGAGGCTGTGGGCATGACCATGATGGTGAGTAACGTCCTGGTCGGCGTCACCGCCGCCTGCGTAGCGATCCCGCTGGTGCTTAAAATTAAAAAGATGAAAGATACTTAAATTTTTGCCGGGGCTCCCGGCAAAAATTTTTTTCCTAATCGTTGAGAGAAATCCTGCCCTTTTGCGTTTAATAGGTGAAAGGCGTCTAAAGCGGTCTTTCGGAAAGGAGCGGAATATGGACAATGGAGCGGAAGCCTATCATCGCTTCCTCGGCGGTGACCGGGATGCGCTGGCGGAGATCGTCCGGGATTACCAGCCGGGACTGACGCTGTACTTGTCCGGCATCACCGGCAGTTTTTCCGCGGCCGAGGACCTGGTGGAGGATACCTTTGTCAAGCTGGCGGCGGACCGCCCGCGCTTCATGGGAGGCAATACCTTCAAAACCTGGCTCTACACTATCGGCAGGCACCTGGCGATCGATTTTCTGCGCAGACGCCGAGACCTGCCCCTGGAAGAGGAGCCGGGCGCGCTGGAGGATCTGGAAACGGCGTATCTGCGCCGGGAGGAGCGGATCCACCTCCACCGGGCCCTGGCGTCGCTGAAGCCGGAGTATCGCCAGGCGCTGTACCTGTCCTATTTTGAGGAGATGTCCAACGCCCAGGTGGCCGCCGTCATGAAAAAGACCAAGCGCCAGGTGGAAAATCTGCTCCACCGGGGCCGTGTAAGCCTGAAAGCGCAATTGGAAAAGGAGGGCTACTTTTATGAGGAATTACCGTGAAGTCGCTGACCGGGTTTTGGCCCGCAGCGATCAAATCCGCGCCCGCCGCCGTCGCCGGGCGCGGTGGCTGACATCTCTGGGCACCGTCGGGGCCTGCCTGACCCTGCTGCTGGTGTGGAAGCCCTGGGCGCTGGCGCAAAGCGCGGCCCAGTTTGCCCCTGACCAGGTGATCCAGCCAGGCCAGACGGATGTGGTTGGGCCCAGCCAGGAGCCCCAAGACCCTCGAAACACCGGCACGACCCAAACCGCGCCCCAGTCCCAGACCGAAACCGGGGCGCCGCCTTCCTCCTCGGAAGGTCCGAGCGCCTTTGGCGGACCCATGATCGGCCCAGGAGACCCCAGCCTTCCGCCGGACGAGCCCATGGAGATGATCGCAAACTTTGGCCAGGGCGGTCAGGAGGCTGCCTGCTACGCCGCCCCGGAGAACGGCCAGGTGGGGTATTCCATCCCGCTGCGGGGGGCCATGGAGGAATATGGGCAGAGCCGCCGCTACCGAGTCTATGTGGACGTATTCGTGGACGGCATTCAGCAGCCCCAGGACGGAGCCTGGGTCCAGAAAGAGATGGACCGCCTTTTTGGCCTTGGCTATATCGTGGCCTATGAGACTTATTTTGACGGCGAGCAAAACCACTTTGCTTTCACCCTTCACGCCACTTGGGAACAGCTGGAAAATTTCCCCGCCGCCTCCGGCTACGGCTACTTTTTCTTCCTCTACCGCGAGAGGGTCTGATCGACCATCACCACCTGTAAACCGCCCGGAGAAATCTCCGGGCGGTTTGGTTGATTTATTCACAATTGTGTGCTATTTTAGATAGAAAGGATTGATCTATTTCTTGGCGAAGGGGGAAGGAACGTGAAAAAACGCTGTCTTGCGTGGATTCTTGCGGCGCTGTTGCTGACGGGTTGCGTTTCGGAAGGGCAGGGGATGGGCTCTACCGGCAAAACGGTCGAAACATCGTCCGCCGTTTCGGGGATTGAGGCCACGGATCCCGGCCATTCCTCTCCCATGGGCGGAGAATCTTCCGGCCGGGAGGAGACGGAAGAAGGGATCCTCCTGTTTACCGGCGGTAGCCGGTGCGTCAGTATGCCCACCGACTTTGAAGACCGGAACTATTCCCTTTTGGCCGCATACCTAGACAAGGTTTCCGCCGAAAACCCGGATGCCGCCGTGCTGTTGGTGGATGGGGGAGATGCCCTGGCCATGGGGGAGATTGGCCTACCTGATGCGGGGCAAAGCGTGGTTTCCCTGATGAACGCGGCGGGATTTTCACTGGCGGTGCCGGGGGAGCACGACTTTGATTACGGTTTGGAGGCCCTGTTGGCGGCGGCGGAGGCGGGATCGTTTGAATATACCGCCTGCAATTTCATCGACCTGACCACTGGCAAGACCGTGTTCGCCCCCTACGTCATGCGGACCATCGGCGGCTTTCAGGTGGCTTTTGTGGGGATCTGCAGCGCCAGGAGTCCGGAGAAGGCTCTTTTTGCCGACTTTACCGACGGACAGGGGAATCCCCTTTACAGCTTTTGTCAAGGGGAGGACGGGCAGGAGCTCTACGACCGCGTCCAGGCGGCGATCGATGAGGCCAAAAATGTCGGAGCGGATGCGGTGATCTGCTTGGGCCATACCGGTATGGATGTGGTGGATACACCCTATACCTCCGTGGATATCATTGAAAACACCACAGGGATGCTGGCCTATCTGGACGGCCATGCTGTTTCCGTGGTGGAAAGCGATACTGTAAAGGATATGGATGGAAACACTGTCACCCTTTGCTCCGCCGGCTCCCGGCTGGGCAATTTGGTGGAGATCCATCTGAACCTAAAGGACAAGCGGGTTCGCGTTAACGCAGTTTCCGGCCTGACGGATGAAGATCCGGCGGTGGCCGCCGCTTCCCGGAAGGCGGAGGATCAGGTGGAGGACTGGAAAAACCGCTCCGCCGGCCGTTCGGATGGAGATCTTCTTCTGGAGGGCGCCCTGACCGGGGAGACGTCCCTGGGAACGTTCTGCGCCGAGGCATACCGCAGCGTGATGGATGCGGATATTGCCCTGATTTCCGGCAGCGACCTGTCCGGGGAGCTGGATCAGGGTACCGTGACCTATGGAGAGCTGCTGTCCCTGCTTCCCGAGGACCGCTGCCTGACCGTGGTGGAGATCACCGGCTCCCAGCTGCTGGATGTTCTGGAAATGGCGGTCATGGGTGAGGACACCCCCTTCCTCCATGCGGCGGGGCTTACCTATGATGTGGACGATTCCATCCAAACCGGGATACTCCTGGACGGGAACGGGGATTTTGTGGAGATCCATGGCCGGCGCCGGGTATCCAATGTAAGGATCGATGGCGTCACCATCTCCAAAAGTAGAACCTATACCCTGGCGGGAACCAGCGACCTGCTGTGCTACGGGCAGGACGGCTACACCATGTTAGAATCCTGCCCGGTGGTTCAGGACGGCGGGACTACCAACCGGCAGGCGCTGCTCTGGTATCTGGAGGAGATTCTGGACGGGGTCATTCCCGAGGGATAAAAAAGAACCCGCCGCTTCGGACAAACGGCGGATAAGGAGGCAAACATGACGGAGAAAGAAAAAATGCTGGCGGGGAAAATCTATGACCCAACGGATGCGGAGCTGGTTTTTTTGAGACAGCGGGCCCATAGACTGTGCTTGGAATACAACAGCCTCCCCGAAACGGACGAACGACGTTCAGATATTCTCCAAGAGCTGGGGATTGCATGCGACGGCGCTGTTTTTCAGGGACCCGTGCAGTTTGATTACGGCTGCTTCACCACCATCGGGGCAAACTCTTTTGCGAATTTCAATTTTACTTGCCTGGACTGCTGCCCCGTTGCCATCGGCGAAAATGTTTTCTTTGGACCGAATGTATCCATTTTGACCCCGGTTCACCCCCTGCGCTGGCAGGATAGAAATATGTATCTCAAATCTGATGGCACTGCCACAGACCGGGAGTACGCCAGGCCCATCACCATCGGAAGCAACTGCTGGATCGCGGGAAACGTCACGATCTGCGGCGGCGTGACCATCGGCGAAGGCAGCGTGATCGGTGCGGGAAGCGTGGTGACAAGGGACATCCCGACCAACTCCCTGGCGGCCGGCGTGCCCTGCCGCGTGATCCGGCGGATCACCCAAGACGATTCTCTGGAGAATCATCCGGAACTATTCTGAGAGTGTTCTGGGAACCACACGTTTTCAGGCGGCCCCTTGCGGGACCGCCTGAAAACGAAGCGAGCGAGATTTGCTCCGATGTGTCTATTTGCAAAATAATCTTCGTCAGTTTGAAGGATGGAGTTCAGCTACTGTGCCACAGGCGCAGGACCGAAACGGGGTGGTAGCACAACAAAGCCGTCGTGAGTGCGCTTGCAAACGAACAGGCGACTTGTGCGTGCCCCGTTTCGGAAAAGGAGGAGCAATTGAGCGATACGCAGTTTTCAGGCGGCCCCTTGCGGGACCGCCTGAAAACGATGCGAGCGAGATTTGCTCCGACGTGGCGGAGAGAGTGGGATTCGAACCCACGGTGCGTATTACGCATCACCAGTTTTCAAGACTGGCTCCTTAAACCCCTCGGACATCTCTCCGTGTGTTAGAAATATAGCACCTTTCCTCCAAAATGTCAAGGCCGTCAAAGGTTGTGCGAAAGCGGGCAACTTTCGGCGGCTTTCGTCATAGGGTAGAGGGGATCGCCCCTTATCTTGGAAAGGAGTTGGCTATTATGGCGAAACTATGGTATTTGAGTCCTTCGGATCAAAGCGGAAACATCGGCATCAACGGCTATGGCTCGGAAATGGACCAGATGAATCTGCTGATGGACGCCGTTACGCCGCACCTGGACCGGTGTGGCGTCCGATATTTCCGGGCCGCCAGGACCACGCCCATTGACAACCGGCCTCAGCAGGCCAATGAAATGAATGCGGACTACTATCTTGCCCTACATTCCAACGCTGGAGGCGGCGGCGGGGCATGGGGGCCCATCGCTTTCTACCACACCAGTGGAAAGGCTCTGGCGGAGAAGCTGATCCAGGAGCTGAAGGCCACGGGCCAGCAGAGCAACCGTGCCAGCAGCGTTCAGTCCCGGCCCGGATTTTTTGAACTGCGTGCGCCGGAGGCAGCCGCCTGTCTGCTAGAAGTGGATTTCCACGACTCGGCGGTGGGCGTTCAATTTCTCACGGAGCGGCGTGCGGACGCCGCCCGGGCTATTGCCAGGGCCGTCGTTGCGGAGGACGGAAGAATCTGGATCCCGGAGCAGCCTTTGGATCCCAAGGAGCAGGCGGTGAGTCTGGGCCTGTTTTCCAAGGATACGGACTGGGCGGGAGCCCTTACCCGCCAGGAGGCGGCCCAGCTGGCGATCCGACTGAAAAACCTGATAGAACAGGCATAATCTCTCAAACCACCCCCCGGCCCGCCGGGGGGCGAAATATTATGTAAACAAGAAGGAACAAGAATAAAATGGAAGCAAGCGGGTAATTTAACACCGTCAGGGAAAATAGTTGTTTTTTTCTTGACAAACGCCCCGCCTTGTGCTAGAATATCCAAGCAAAGAAAATACTTTCATTCGGAGTGATACC
>CANQFY010000018.1 GCA_947600025.1 uncultured Oscillospiraceae bacterium | reverse complement strand
TCTTGCTCGTCGCCCTTCTTCTTTTTCTTCTTCTTGGTGTCGTCGCCGCTGAACGGGTAGATCTTCTTGATGTTCTTGAGCGTTAATGTCGCCATATCGCATACCTCCTAGAAGTTAATCAAAGATGGAGCCCATTGCCGCCACATACAGGCTCTCGATGGTTACCGTTCCCTGGGCGGCCAGGTCGATACCATGGGAATCGGGTTCCTCGGTGTAGGCCCGAATACTGATGGCCTTGTAGTCGTTGAAGAAGCCCTCCACCAGGGACCGGTCGATGTAGATCTCCATGGTGAGCTTCCCGTCCTCCGTGGGCAGGGCCCCGGAGACGGCGCTGGCCTTGGCGCCCTCGCCCTTGTTCTCCGTGCGGCCGTTGATGGTCTGCCCGGCCACGTCGTAGCGGAAGGTGGTGCAGTCCCACTTGCCGCCCTGCTTCATGTTGATGGAGAACTCCTGGGCCTGGCTCACATCTACCGTCAGGCGGATGTAAAGCATATCCTCATCCACCGCCGCCAGGGCCGCGTTGGCCTGGTCCAGCGTCAGGTCCGTTTCATCGATGAGAACGGATTCCTCCAGAGTGTGCAGAGCCTCGATGGGGGCCATTTTCAGGTCGCTGCCGTCGTCGGCCAGCCAGATCCGCCGGGCAAGCCCCACGGTGTGGGCCCAGCCGGAGGCGCCTTGCTCCGCCGCGCCCCGCTGATCCTGCATGATGCTGAACATATAGATGTCGCCGCTGACCGGGTCTGCCAGACAGCTGGGACCGGTGAACACATTGGCGCCGTAGTCCAGCAGATGGGGCTCTCCCTGGAAGGCCTCGTCCGGGGTGAATTTGCCGGTTTCCAGGTCAAAATCGCCCAGCCAGTAGTAAACCTTATTGTCCGCGATGCTGGCGGGGGCGGGAGAGATGGAGAAGAAATACTTGGTGATGGTCCCCGCCTCGTTGGAGACCGGCAGCAGGATGGGCAGCTCCCAGCTGGTGCCGTAGAGGGCGGACTGGTTCTCCATCTCGTACACCGGGCCCCGGTACTGCCAGTTCATTTCCACCTGGCCGTCCTTGAGCTCCAGGGTGTCCGTGGTGTACAGGAGGGCGGTGCCGCCCTGGGAGGAGCTGCTGCCGGAGCAGATCAGCATGCACCAGGTGTCCCCTTCCTTCCAGATGGAGGGGTCCCGGAATTCCCCGGCCCGGCCCTGGCCGGGCTGCTGGATGATGGCCAGGTCGTCGCAGATGACCCAGTCCGTCAGCTCCGGGTCGGAAAGGTCGGCGGGATACGCCACGCCGATATTCTGATTGGAGATCAGGCCCTCCACGTTCCGGAAGCCGTCGTTGCCGGCGGTGAAGAACAGCAGGGGCACCCCGTTTTGATCCAGGGTCGCGCCGCCGGACCAGACCCCGTCGGGGACCACCGTGCCCTCGGTGGGGGTGATGGCCTCTTTAATGGGCTTCCAGTTGACCATGTCGGTGCTGACCATGTGGCCCCAGCAGATGTTGCGCCAGTAGGAGCCGGTCATATTGGCCTGGTAGAACAGGTGGTACATCCCGTTGTAGTACACCGGGGCGTGGGGCTCGTTCATCCAGAATTGGTAGGGGCCGCCGTGGAACTGGGTCCGGGTGTAGTCCCCGGTGAGGATGTTCTGAAGCCAGATCTCCGAAAATTCAATCTCCGGCACGGTGACGCTTTCATAATAAGCCCCGATCTCCTCGGTGGAGAGGGCGGCGGAGTAGATCTTCAGCTCATCGATGTAGCCGCTGGCCACGTTCAGGAACCCCGCCGTCAGCCGCTCCCCCTCCAGGTTCCGGCCCACGGTCAGGCCCTTGGCGGTGGCGCCCACAATTTCGGCGTCCACGGAGCGGGAGGCCACCAGCTCCCCGTTCAGGTAGAGGCACATCTCCCCCGCGTTAGAATCATAGGTGGCGGTGACCAGGTTCCACTGGTATTTTTGCAGGTTGTCCCCGTTGGACCAGACGGTGAGCCACTCGTCGCCGGTACCCACCTGGAAGCTGAGACGGCCGAAGCGTTCGTAGCCCAGCAGCACGCCCTTGCAGGCCTCCTTGTCGCACTGGCTGACGATGCCGGTGAGGCAGTCCGTGCCGTTGTCGGCGGCGCTGGGATCGTCCCATTCAAAGGTCCGGGGGGCGATCCAGACCTGAATGGTCAGGGCGGGGCCCTCCAGAGTCACGTCATTACGCTTGTAGGACAGGTAGGTGCTGCTGCCGTCCAACAGCAGGCAGCCGCCCTGGATGCCCGTCTTCCGCCACTGGGGATCCTGGTTGTCCATATAGGCGGCGTGGGCAAATTCATAGTTGAGATCGGTGTCGGGAAGGTGCCCGGAGCTGTCCTTCATGGTCAGGCCGCTGCCCTCGTCAAAGGACAGGTGGAGCAGCAGGTCCTTGCTGTGGCTGTCGCCGCTGCAGGCGGTGAGCAGCAGGCACACAAGCAGCACCGGAACGATCCATTTGAATTTCATAGCGGCCTCCTTTGGGTGTGGCCTGCCGGGCGGAAATGCCCGGCAGGCGGGAAGATCATTGCTTCACGTTTTCCGCCAGCACCCAGGGGATCTGCGTCTCGGCGGCGGGAACGTCGGCGGTGGCGCCGTCCATGACGGTGTCGGCCTGGGCCGCGTAGTCGGGGGCAGTCTCGTAGTAGGTCACGACCTCGTCAAAGAAGGCGTGGGCCCAGCCCTCGGCCTGCTCGTCGGCCAGGACCAGGTAGAGCTCCTGGCCCACGTAATCGCTCAGGTCCATGACGTAGGTGGCCATGTCGGCCCAGGAGCCGCCCTGGGCGACGAAGGGGAAGTTGGCGTCGTTGAACCGGGTCTGCTTATAGTAGCCGATCTCGGTGCCGTCGGCGGTGTAGACATGGACCGCGGCGGCATGGCCGCCCATCCGGACGGAGATGAAGCCGGAGCCGGCCAGGGTAAAGGTGGTGGACTGGACGGCCCAAGTGGCGCCCTCCTCCAGGCCGTTGTTCCAGCCGTCCAGGTGATAGGAGCCAGCCTGGTTATAGGGCAGGCCCTCGCCCCAGTAGCTCTCGGCGTTGATGACGCCGGCGGGTTGGCCCTCCACCACGCTCCAGCCGTCGGTCAGGACGGTCCAGCCGGCCAGGTTGCCGGACTCGAAGCCGGGGTTCGCCACGCTGTTGTGATCCGCCATGGCCACCACGGTGAAGCTGGCCTCGGCGGTCTTGCCCTCGTAGGAGGCCTGGTAGGTCACCTGATAGAAGCCGGGGGCGCTCATGTCGAAGGCGTTGAAGCCCTCGGTGATCTCGGTCCCGTCATAGGTTACCTTGGTGATGGCGATATCCGTGACGGCCTCGCCGCCGAAGGAGGCGGCGGCGTCCGCCAGGTACGCGGTCAGATCCACGGTGCCGCAGTCCACCACCTGGTTGGAAGCGTAGGCGGTGAAGGCCAGGGAATTCAGGGGCACGGGATAGGGATAATTATTATAGTAGTTCAGCAGGGAGGCCAGATCATCGTAGGAGGCGGAGGTGTAGGTCTCGTTCTGGATTTTCTCCAGCTGGGCCACCTCCAGCTCCGCCACCTGGTCGGTGGTGAGGGAGACCTGGAAATCGTCCACGTTGATGAAGGCGAAGCCGCCGCTGCTGCCGTCGTTGCAGTCCACGACCTTCAGGTAGACCACCTTGCCCACATACTCCCGGGCGTCCATGTACACCCGCAGCAGCGTCAGGGCCAAGGCCGGGTCGGAGAAGTAGTCGTTGGTGACCTTGATAAGCTCCTCGTCCGTGGCGGCGTCGCACAGGGCAACATAGGAGCCGCCGTTGCCGGCGCCGATCATGAAGGAGATGTACCCGTCGCCGCCCAGGGTGAATTTGGTGGAGCGGATGGCGCCGGTGAGGCTCTCCATGACGGCGCCGTTGTTGTTGCCGTCCAGGTAGTAGTCGCCCTCGCCGTAGACGGAGCGGTCGTCCCAGTAGTACTGGCTGGTGGGAACCACGTTGGCAACGGTCAGGGCCGTACCCTCCAGGATCTTCCAGCCGGTGAAATCGCCGGTCTCAAAGCCGGGGTTCGCGATGGTGTTGGAGGTCTCGTCCTCCTCGAAGGGCTTCTCACCGTAGTCGGCGATCTGCCGGTCGTGCTCGGCCTGGGCCGCCGCCACCTCGTCGTCGGAGGCGCAGACGTGGAAGGCGTCCACGTTCACATAGGCCAGGTCGGTGCCGTCGTCATTGTCGGTGATGACGATATAGATGTTCTTGCCGATATAGGCGGACAGGTCCACCACCTTGGTGATCAGATGCTCGGTGATGTACACGCCGTCGCAGTCGTCGTTGGTCACATGGGCCAGGGGCGTGTCATTTCCCACCTCGAAGAATTCCACATAGACCTTCTCGGTGTTCTTGCCGGCGCCCATTTTAAAGGTGATAAAGCCGTTGCCGCCCAGCTTGAAGGGGTCGGAGGTCAGGGTGCCCCGCATGGGTGGGTTGCCGCCGGCGGTACCGGCGAAATAATAGTCGCCGGATTTTTCCATGGGCACGCCCTTGATCTTCTCCTCGTTGGTCACGCCCCGGAAGTTAAAGGCCGCGTCCTCCCGGGTCCAGCCCACCCACTTATTGTCGCTCACTTCCTCGAAGTCGCCGTTGACAATGTCCTCCGCCACTTCGGGCTGGTCGTCCTGAGGACCGCAGGCGGCAAGAGAAAGAGCCATGCACAGTGCCAGCAGACCGCTGAGCAGCCGCTTGAAGGTGCTTTTCATAGTTGCTTTTTCCTCCTTGAATGGTTAGTGAGATTGGTTTGCTTGGTGGTTTGTTCATAAAAATATCGTTTCACCATTTAAGGTGATTTTAGTATAAAATTTCTGCCGTCTGTTGTCAAGAAAAAAATTATAAATCCCAGAAATTCCGCACATAGCCCAAAAATCAGGGCTTCAATTTGTATAATATTTCTCTATTCAATCGTGAAACGATATACAGCAATAGTCGCAAAATCCCCCCGCGGCCTCTCCGGCCGCCGGGGGAATCGGGAAAGAAGCCTTATTCCAGCTCCTCCAGGGAGGGCATGGCGGGGATGGCGCCATGGCGGCTGGTAGTGACGCTGGCGGCCCGGTTGGCAAAGGCCGCGATCTCCTCCAGCGCCGGTACCGTCAGCCCCTCCAGGCCGGGGAACCGGGCGATCTTGGAAAGGGCCGCGCCGAAAAAGGTGTCCCCGGCGCCGTTGGTGTCCCCCACCACGCACCGGACCCCCGGCACCCGGCCGGTCCTGCCCCGGAAGCGGTAGAAAGCCCCGTCGGGCCCCAATGTGACGAAAATCAGCCGGACGCCCAGCTTTTCCAGGGCGGCGGTGCCCGCCTCCAGATCCTCCGTGCCCGTGAGCAGCGGCAGCTCCTCCTCGGAGACCTTCAAAATGTCCACCATGGGCAGCGGGGCCTTCATCCATTCCACGGCGGTATCCCGGTCCGGCCAGAGGCTCTCCCGGTAGTTGGGATCGTAGCTGATCAGGGCCCCGGCGGCCTTGCCCATTTTGGCGGCGGCCAGAGTGGCGGTCCGGGCCGGGTCGGCGGTGAGGCTGACGCTGCCGATGTGGACGATCCGGGTCTTCTGGAGCAGCTCCGGCTTTAGATCCTCCACCGACAGCGCCACGTCTGCGCTGGGGTCCCGGTAGAAGGAGAAGGTCCGTTCCCCGGCGCTGTCCAGAGCCACCACCGCCAGGGTGGTGTGCTGCGCCGGGTCCGTCACCATGCCGGAGACGTCCACCCGGTTGTCATCCAATGTCTTTTTCAGGAACCCACCGAAGGAATCCCGGCCCACCTTGCCGATGAAGGCGGTCTTCGCCCCCAGCCGGGCGGCGGCCACCGCCAGATTGGCCGGGGCGCCGCCGGGATTGGCGTCGAAGCGGGGAATTCCCTGCCCGCTTACGCCGGACTGGGTCAGGTCGATGAGAATCTCTCCTACCGCGGTGATATCAAGCATGTTTCGTTTCCTCCTTTTCCTCTTCCTGGGCCAGCTGGATCAGGGCCTGGACCCGCTCCGGCGAGCCCAGGGTAAAGCCGTCCAGGGTCAGCAGAATCCCGGTCTTGTCCCGGCACAGCAGCACCATCAGCCGCCGGGAGCGCAGAACCTTCACAACGTCCGTATAGTCGATCTGTTTGGTCCGATCCCCGGACTGGGCCTCCAGCCCCTCCGGGTAGAACCGGGTGATCCGCTCCATGTTCCCGCCGGACTGGGCCTCCACCTTCCGGAAAGCCCGCTTGGCCCGACTCCGGGGCAGGACCACCTCCAACCACACCGCCACCAGGGCGATGAGCAGCCCCTCCCACGCCACGAACCAGGGGCTCTGGCGGGCAGCCAGGGCAGCGATCAGCAGGACCAACCAGGCCCCCAGCAGCACGAAGGTGCCTATCCGGGCGGTTTTTCCATAGCTGTCCCTGGAAACCAGGCCCATTCCCTCCAGGAACAGGTCCTTGGTCAGCTGAAAACGGTTTTCCGCTTCCATCAGGATCCCTCCTTTTTTGCCTGTAAGGCGTCAAACTGCTCCTCGATCCGAAACGCCTGGTCCAGGGGCCGGTAGAGGATGAACAGCGCTAAAAACAGGATGTACCACACCCCCAAAAAGGGCACCACCAGCCCCGACCAGGGCAGCAGCAGGAACATCAGCAGCCAGAATACCACCTGCACCGCCGCCGCGCCCAGGCTCCGCCACAGGTGCAGCACCAGAAACAGCAGGCAGTTTTTCAGCTGGATGCCGGGCTTTTGGTCAAACAGCACCACCTGAGGCCACCAGGCCGAGAGGATCATGGTCCCCAGCAGCGCCGCCATCAGCAGCAGGCCCAGGGTGCCTAGGGACACCGTCCCCTTCGCCCAGAGCAGCAGCATGGCGCCGCTGAAGATCAGCACCCCCAGAAACAGCCCCTGCGCCGCCCCGGGCAGCAGGGCGGCCTTCCAATTTTGGCGTATGGATTTTTTCCAGCAGAGCCACCAGTCGTCCAGATCGTCCCGCAGGCGGCGGAGGATCAGATCGTACATGCAGGCCAGGAAGGGCCCGGAGAGAGCGCCTCCCGCCAGGGAGACGGGGATCATCACCAGGGCGCTGGCAGAGAGAACGGCATAGGTCATGCCGGCGGCAAAGGGGAGCAGGGAGATCAGGGCCAGGAAGCTCACCAGGAAAAACTCCTTAAAGCTGCCCTCCAGCACCTCCCGGTACCGGGCAAAGCCCACCGCCCGGTAGGGGCCGCACTCCTCCTCATCAGTGTCGGGGAAAAACAGGGCCACGGCTATTGCGCCCCCTCTCCTAAATGCAGGGCGTCCAAAAATTCGGTGAGGATCTGCCGGGTATCCGCCTGGCCGCTGGCCAGGATCTCCAGGCAGAGGCACCAGTTCCCCTGGATGGCGAAGGCCGTGGTCCCCTGGCGGAAGGGGTTGTCCTCCCCGGCGGAGAGCAGGGGCAGAACGGTAAATTCCAAACCGGCGGCGGAGATCGTCTCCTCCTCGCCGATGGTATAGTTTTCAGATTCCAATGCCTTCCAGGCGTCGATCTCCCCCTGGGGGTCGGAATTGGACTCCAGCAGCAAAAAGACCTGCACCGGGTAGAGGGTCGCTTCCTCTCCCTCGTCGTTTTCAATGGTCTGCCCCTCTCCGGAGGACCAGGAGACATAGTAGATCCCGTTGGGGCTCAGGGCGTCCTGATTGTCCCGCAGGGTGAAGTCCGCCGGGGTGTCCACCGCCAGGACGTTCCCCAGGCCCACCCAGTCCTCCTCCCAGCTGGGGTCCCGGGCCGGGCCGGAGCAGCCGGAGAGCAGCAGGCACAGCAGCGCCAGGATCGCGATCAATCGTTTCATGATTCCGCCCCCTCCAAAATAATGGCCCACAGGGCCTCGCTGGGGCCCAGCTTTTTGATCTGATCCTCTTTATAGAAGACCCGGCGGCCGATATAGACGTTCTCCATGGCCTCCTGGTCCACCTCCAGCCCGGCCAAGGCCGGGCAGTCCGCCCAGCGGAAGACCTTGCCGGAGACATCGTAATCGTCCTCCCCCGGAGGCGTGCCGTCGGGGAAGGAATAGAGCTGGTAGGCCTGCTGGAGGGTCTCCGGGTCGTCGGACAGGTAGAAAAAGCTCTCCCCCATGTCAATGTCGGCGGCCAGGGTGATGCTGTCGGCATACTGGAAGTACATGGCGGTCTCCGGGTCGCCCTCCACATTCCGGGCGTACTGCCGCAGCTCCACCACCACCCGGCCGTCCCCGTTCACGTCCTCCCCCAGGGTGGCCAGGGCCGTCTCCAGCGCCGCCTCCTGCTCCTCGGAGAATTTGTTGTCCGTGACGTAGGCGAAAATATAATCCGGTCGGACCTTCCCGATGCCCAGCATGGTCCAGATCAGGTTCCCCAGCAGCACCAGGCCCACGGCGCCCGCCACCAGCCACCATTTATAATAGTCCAGAAAATTCAGGAATTTTTCCTTTTTCGACAGCTCCCTTGGCGGGGGATCGGGCTGGACGTCCCGGAACTTCCACTTTAAATATTCGCTTGCCATCATCTTACCCCTTTGTCGTTCCGCCCTGGGCGTAGGTCACCGGCAGACACACCAGGGACGGCGCCTTGTCCAGGTCCTTTTCCGTCACCATGTCCACGCAGGTGGCGGCAATGTCCTCTATCGGCTGGACGATGGTGGAGCAGTACAGCTCCATGTCCCCAAAGCAGCGGACCCCGTCGAAGCCGATGACCTGTACCTCCTCCGGCACCCGCAGCTCCATGTCCCGGAGGGTGCCCAAAATTTGATGGGCCAGGGAGTCCGTGACGCAGAAAATACCGTCGAAATCCAGCTTCCCATCGTGGAGATGTTCCCGCAGGAAGTCCTCAAAGGCGGAATAGGGGGTGCCGTCGTCAATGATCTTCAGGGTGTAGGGCACGCCCAGGGCCTCGCAGGCGCTGACAAAGCCGTCCTTCCGCTTGTTGGGCTCGTTGACCAGCTTGGAGCCGATCCGCAGGAAGGCCAAATTCCGGCACCCGTTTTCCACCAGCTTCTCCGCCGCCAGGCGGCCGCCGCCGTAGTTGTCGCTGGAGACGCAGGGGACGTTGGTGCTGAAATACCGGTCGATGGACACCAGGGGCACCCCCGCCGGGATGATCAGGTTCGGATTATAGGACAGGCAGATGATGCCATCCACCTTCTGCTGCTCCGCCAGGTACACATATTCCTGCTCCTGCTCATTGTCATAGTCCGTGGCAAAGAGCAACATCCGGTATTTCCGGGCGGCCAGGGAACGGTTGATGCAGTTGACCAGCTTGGCGAAAAAGGGGCTGATGAGATTGGGCACCATCACCGCGATGAGATAGGTCCTGCTGCTGCGCAGGCCCTTGGCGTAGCTGTTGATGCGGTAGTTGAGCCGTTCGATGGCCTCCTCCACCCGGACGCGGTACTCCTCGCCCACGGGAATGCCGTTGACGACCTTGGACACAGTCCCCAGGGCCACCCCCGCCTCCCGGGCCACGTCCTTCATGGTAGGTTTGGGCATAGGGATTCCTCCTTGTTCTGTGAAATTTCATTGGAGTCAGTATAACAGATTTCACGGCATTTGTAAAGGGCCAAATGAAAATTCATGAAACGATTCCTATAAATTGTAGGTTCAAAGTATACAAAAAATGGGGATTGAATTTGTATATTTCAAATAAAATGAAAAAATATAGCAAAAATCTGCAACAACCGTATTGACAATTCCCCGTTTCCTGTGGTACATTGTAGCTGTTCATAAAATATCGTTTCACCACGCGTCGACCTTGCGGCACAGGCCGGTGACCCGGCCGGAGGCGGCGCCCAGGCAATCACTTTCGGAAAACGTTTTTAAGGAGGGAAAACCAGCGTGCAAAAAACATCCGCGCAAGCGGGCGCGAAGAAAACAGCCCTCAAGCCCCACGGCAAGACCCTGGGCCGTCGGATCTTGGAGAGCTGGCAGCTCTACGCCCTGCTGCTGATCCCCGTGGTCATTACGATCATTTATAAGTACGTCCCCATGTACGGCATCCAGATCGCCTTCCGGGACTACAAGCCCAGCCGAGGCTTCTTCGGTAGCACATGGGTGGGCTGGGATTGGTTCGAGCGGTTCTTCACCGCCCCCAATTTCAAGCGCATGATCGTCAACACCGTCAAGCTCAGCCTGTTCGGCCTTCTGTGGAGCTTCCCGGTACCGATCCTGCTGTCCCTGGCCATCAACCAGCTGCGGTTCAAAAAGTATAAGCGGGTGGTGCAGACCGTGCTCTACGCGCCCCACTTCATCTCCATCATGGTGGTCTGCGGTATGATCCGGATCTTCCTGAGCCCCTACGGCGGCCTCATCAACCTGCTGATCGGCCAGCAGATCGACTTCATGACCGTCCCCGAGGCCTTCCGCACCATCTACATCGCCTCCGGCATTTGGCAGGACGCCGGCTGGGGCACCATCATTTACCTCGCGACCCTTTCGGCAGTGGATCCGGCCCTCTACGAGGCCGCCAAGATCGACGGCGCCTCCATGTTCCAGCGGATCCTGAACATCGACATCCCGGAGCTGACCCCCATGATCATCCTCCAGCTGATCATGAGCGCCAGCGGCATCATGAGCGTGGGCTTCGAGAAGGTCTTCCTGCTCCAGACCGACCTGAACAAGGCCACCAGCGACGTAATCGCGGTGTACGTCTACGAACAGGGTATTCTGGACCACGCTTACAGCTACTCCACCGCCATCGGTCTGTTCAACACCGTGATCAACATCATTCTGTTGATCATCGTCAACCAGATCGCCAAGAAGACGGCGGACGTCAGCTTTGTGTAAGGAGGCGGCGGATCTATGAAAAAGGATAAAAAGAGCGTGGGCCTGTCCGACCGGGCCAGCGATATCGTCCTGGTGGTGCTTTGCACCGTGATCATGCTCATCATCGCCTACCCGCTGTACTATGTGCTGGTGGCCTCCGTGTCCGACCCCTACGACGTGTACGCCGGGAAGACCTTCCTGCTGCCCAGCCAGTTCACCGTGGAGGGCTATGTGCGGGTGTTCCAGAACAGCGACCTGCTCCGGGGCTTCTTCAACTCCGTGCTTTACACGGTGGTGGGCACCATCTACTCCCTGGTGACGGTGTACATCACCGCCTACCCCCTGAGCCGGAAGGATCTGCCCGGCCGGAAGTGGATCAGCATTTTCTTCATCATCACCATGTACTTTGGCGGCGGCCTGATCCCCACCTACCTGGTTGCCAAAAATACCGGCCTGCTGGGCAATATGTGGGCACTGTTTCTCCCCGGCGGCGTGGGCATGGGCAATGTGATCATCGTTCGGAACTTCTTTGAAAACAACGTGCCCCATGAGCTGGTGGAGGCCGCCCAGATCGACGGCGCCGACGATTTCACCGTCTTCCTCCGGGTGATCGTGCCCCTGAGCCGGTCCATTATGGCGGTGATCGTGGTGTTCTCCATGGTGGCCTTCTGGAACGACTGGTTCACCGCCCTGATCTACCTCAACGAGGCCCAGTACCCCTTCCCCCTGGTGATGCGGGGCATCGTTATTTCCACCGAGGCTCTATCCAAAATGACCAGCGGCATGAGCTACGCCGAGGCCAACCGGATTGGTGAGCTTGTAAAATATGCCTCCATGATCGTGGCGGCGGCCCCCATGCTGGCCATCTACCCCTTCGTTCAGAAATATTTCGAGCAGGGCTTTATGTCCGGCGCCGTGAAGGGCTGACCGGATCCGCAATCTACTATTTAATTAAAGGAGAAAGGAACATCATGAAAAAACTCGTGAAACTGCTGAGCCTGGCCATCTGCGCGGCCATGCTGCTGAGCTGCCTGACCGCCTGCGGCCCCACCGGCGGCAATGAGAAGGACGCCGACCAGACCGATTTTCTGATCACCGGCGGCATGGGCAGCCTGAGCCGGGGCAACGACGGCAACCCCGTCCTGGAGCAGCTTGCTGAAAACGTGGGCGTCGAGATCGAATGGGATCTGATGAGCGACTCCCTGGGCGAGAAGGTGGGCGTCATGATCGGCGGCGACCAGCTCCCCGACGCCTTCATCGCCGTGGGCTTCAACGCCAACGACATCAATGAGTATGGCTCCGACGGCACCTTCATCGACCTGACCCCCTACATCACCCCGGAGATCATGCCCAACCTGAGCAAGATCCTGGAGGACCATCCCGAGATCAAGGCCGCCATTACCATGGCCGACGGCAAGATCTACGGTCTGCCCTCCGGCGAGCTGATGGGCACCGCCGCCATCGGCGCGGAGGAGGATCTGAGCATCTACTCCATCCCCGAATTCTCCATGATCAACAAGACCTGGCTGGATGAGCTGGGCCTCCCCGTCCCCACCAACCTGACCGAGCTCCACGACGCCCTAGTTGCCTTCAAGGAAAACGACATGGCCACCCGGTACGGCAACGCCCCCGGCTCCACCATCCCCATGTCCACCGGCTTTGACCAGTGGTGCTGGGGCCAGGAAATCTTCTACGCCGGCTTCGGCTTCACCAACTTCACCTCCGACGTGTGCTTCGACCTGATCGCCCATGACGACGGCTCCGTGGAGTTCGTCTGCGCCAGCGACCGCTACCGGGACGCCATCACCTACTTCCACGACTGGTTCGCCGAGGGCCTGATGGACCTGGAGATGTTCTCCCAGTCCGACAGCCAGCTGATCTCCAAGGTCTCCCAGGGCCGGGCCGGCGTCACCACCTGGTGGTACATCGACCAGATCGCCGGCGACCTGGCGGACGACTTCGTGTTCCTGCCGCCGCTGGACGGCCCCGTTGGCACCAAGTATGAGGGCACCCACACCGTCAACCTCCGGGCCGCGCCTCCCGTCACCTCCGGCAACCTGAACATCACCAAGGAGTGCGGCAACCCCGAGCTGCTGTGCAAGTACTTTGACCAGTGGTACGATGGCGAGATCGTCATGCAGCTCCAGTACGCCCCCATCGGCGTGTACTGGTCCGAAAAGGACGAGAATGGCGTCTGGCAGGTCATCACCGAGGACGAGGCCCAGGCCCAGTACGGCAAGAGCTCCGGCGACCTGAAGGCCGAGTACGAGGTCTACGGTCCCCGCCTGATCCTGCCGGAGTACTACAACAACGTGTTCTATCTGGAGGACCGGGCCGTGGAGCGGCTGGAGGACCTGATGGAATACTGGATGCCCTATGTGGATGACACCGCCGCCTACCCCAACGACGTCACCTTCACCGAGGACGAGCTGGAGATCATCAGCCGCTACCGCCCCGACTTCGTCAGCCAGGTCTCCGAGAAGGAGGGCACCTGGATCAAGAACGGCGGCCCCACCGATGAGGAGTGGAACGAGTATCTGACCATGCTGAAGGATAGCTGCGGCATGGACAAGCTGCTGACCGTCTACCAGGACGCCTACACCCGCTATCTGGAAGCGCAGAAGGGCTGATTCGACTTTTTTCAGGTTTTTCTCCCTTCCTCTAAACCCTCCGCCGGACCGGGGCGCCGGTCCGGCGGAACTCTTTTCCCAGGAGGTTTTTACATGCCCAGCGAGACTTTGCAAAAAGCCCGGGATTTTGAAGCCCGCTACGCCCCCTTCATTCCGGCGGAGCAGCGCCCCGCCTTCCACGTCACCCCCACCATCGGCTGGATGAACGATCCCAACGGATTTTCCTTCTACAAGGGGGAATACCATCTTTTCTACCAGTACCACCCCTATTCCAACGAGTGGGGCCCCATGCACTGGGGCCACGTCAAGTCCAAGGACCTGATCCGCTGGGAGCGGCTCCCCGTGGCCCTGGCCCCGGACACCGACTACGATGAAGGAGGGTGCTTCTCCGGCGGCGCCGTGGAGCTGCCCGACGGGCGGCAGATGCTGGTGTACACCGGCGTCCGCAGCCGCCTCTCCCCAGACGGCCGGAAGGAGAATTTGCAGACCCAATGCCTGGCGGCGGGAGACGGGGTGAACTACGAAAAATGGCCCGGCAATCCCGTCCTCACCGAAGCGGACCTGCCCGCCGGCGGCAGCGCCGTGGATTTCCGGGACCCCAAGGTCTGGAAGGATGACGACGGCGTCTACCGCATGGTGGTGGGGAACCGGACGCCGGACGGCAGCGGCGCGGTGCTGCTCTTTGAGAGCGAAGACGGCACCTCCTGGCGCCGGGCGGCTACTTTGGACGCCTCCCGGAACCAGTACGGCCGGATGTGGGAGTGCCCGGACTTCTTTCCCCTGGACGGCAAGCAGGTGCTACTGGCGTGTCCCCAGGATATGAGCCCCATCGGCCTGGAATTTCACGCCGGAGACTGCACCATGTGCCTCATCGGCTCCTACGATCCCAAGACCTACGCCTTCCGCCGGGAGGCGGTCCAAGCCGTGGACTACGGCATCGATTTCTACGCCCCCCAGACCCTCCGGGCCCCCGACGGGCGGCAGATCATGATCGGCTGGATGCAGAACTGGAACACCACCTCCTGGAAGCCCTACAACTGCCGCTGGTTCGGCCAGATGAGCCTGCCCCGGGAGCTAAGCATCCGGGACGGCCGGCTGATCCAGACCCCGGTGCGGGAGCTGGAGCGATACCGGGCGGACCCGGTGAGCTACCGGAATGTGCTGATCATCAACAACGAGATGCACCTCCACGGTCTCCAGGGCCGGATGGTGGATCTGACGGTGTCGGTCCGCCCGGCGGGCAGCGGGTCCTACTCCTGCTTCCGGGTCCATGTGGCCCGGGACGGGGAATACGACACCACCATCCGCTACAAGCCCGCCGACAGCATCATCAAGATCGACCGGACCAACAGCGGCAGCAATGCGGACATCGTCCACTCCCGCTACCTCCAGGTCCGCCCCCGGAACGGGGAGATCAAGCTGCGTATCATTCTGGACCGGTTCAGCCTGGAGCTCTTCGTCAACGATGGGGAGCAGGCCGCCAGCGCCACCATCTACACCCGCCAGGAGGCCAACGCCATCAGCTTTGACGCCGTGGGCTCGGTGCTGGTGGACGTGGAAAAGTACGATCTGCGGGTGTGAGCCGCGCTCAGTTGAAAAAATGGCATAGCCGCATTTCACGGCTATGCCATTTTTCTTGGTCTTTTGCGATTCCTGAACAGCACGGTCCTTCGGCGCGTCACACCGCCGCGGTTTGGGGCTTTTTCGCGGCGGAGAGCATCAGCTTGATCCGGTTGAGCTGGTTGACCTCGCTGGCGCCGGGATCGTAGTCCACGGCGGCAATGTTGCACTGGGGGTAGGCGTTTTTCAGGGCCTTGATGACTCCCTTGCCCACCACATGGTTGGGCAGGCACGCGAAGGGCTGGATGCACACGATGTTGGGGACCCCGTGAGTGATCAGCTCCACCATCTCTCCGGTCAGGAACCACCCCTCCCCGTACTGATTTCCCAAAGACAGGAAGGGTCTGGCAAGCTCAGTGATCTGCCGGATCGGCAGGGGCGGCGAGAACCGCCGGCTGGCGGAAAGGGCCGCAACGGCGGGCCTGCGCAGGGCGTCGATCAGTCGGATCGCCGCCTGGGACAGGGCGGCCATAGATTTTTTGGCCCCCAAAAATTCCGCCTTGTACTGCCAGCCGTAGGCGCTGTACGCGAAGAAATCCATCAGATCCGGCACCACTGCCTCGGCGCCCTCCCGCTCCAGCAGCTCCACCAGGTGGTTGTTGGCCAGGGGCATGTACTTGACCAAAATCTCCCCCACGATCCCCACCCGGGGCTTGATCCAGTCCTCGTGGATGGGAAGGCGGTCGAAGGCCTCCACGATCCCCCGGCACACCTCCGGGTAGCGGTATTTGGTCTTGGGATTGGTCAGGCAGTCCACGCAAGTTTCCAGCCAGGTCCGGTGCAGGGCGTTGGCGGAGCCGGGGGTCCGCTCATAGGGCCGCACCCGGTAGAGGCAGCGCATGAACAGGTCCCCGAAGACCAGGGCGTGGGCAGCGTCGAGGATCAGGCCGGGGGAGAGCCGGAAGCCCGGATTCCGCTCCATGCCGTTGGCGTTGAGGGAGATCACCGGGATGTGGGCCAGCCCCGCCTTCCCCAGGGCCTTGCGGATGAAGGAGACATAGTTGCTGGCCCGGCAGCAGCCGCCGGTCTGGGTCATGATGATGGCCAGCCGGTCCGTGTCGTATTTCCCGGACAGCACTGCGTCCATGATCTGCCCCACCACAGTGATGGAGGGGTAGCAGGCGTCGTTGTTGACGTACTTGAGGCCCATGTCGATGGCGGCCCGGTTGTCGTTGTCCAGCAGCACCATGTGATAGCCGTGCTTGCGGAACACCGGCTCCAGCATGGAAAAGTGGATGGGACTCATCTGGGGCGCCAGAATGGTGTAGCCCTCCTGGCGCATCTGCCGGGTAAAGGATGCCCGGTGGTAGTCCTCCGGCGGGGCTTCATGGACGATATTCTGCTCCCGGCGCATATTCATGGCGGCAATCAAACTGCGGATCCGGATCCGGGCCGCCCCCAGATTGCCCACCTCGTCGATTTTCAGCAGGGTGTAGAGCTTCCCGGCCCCCTCCAAGATCTCCGATACCTGGTCGGTGGTGACGGCGTCCAGGCCGCAGCCAAAGGAATTGAGCTGCAACAGCTCCAAATTCTCCCGGTCCCGGACAAATTCCGCCGCCCGGTAGAGCCGGGAGTGATAGACCCACTGATCCACCACCCGCAGCGACCGCTCCTTGGGTGCGTCGATGGGCAGACTGTCCTCGGTCAGCACCGCCAGGCCGTAGGAGGCGATCAGCTCGGGAATGCCGTGGTTGATCTCCGGATCGATGTGGTAGGGCCGCCCCGCCAGCACAATCCCCTGCCCGCCGCCCCGCTCCAGGGCCTCCAGCACCCGGGCGCCCTCCGCCCGGATATCCGCCTTGGCCCGGAGCTGCTCCGCCCAGGCCGCCCGGACGGCGGCCCGGACCGGATGCTCGGGGATGTCCCACTCCTCCCGGCACAGCCGCACCAGCCGGTCGGCGGCGGTCTTTTCGTCGGTGAAGGCGATGAAGGGACGGATGTAGCGGGCCTTGCCGCTGGTGATGTCCTCCACGTTGTTTTTCAGGTTTTCCGCGTAGGAAATGACCACCGGGCAGTTGAAGTGGTTGGGCGCGCCCTTGGTCTCCTGGTGCTCATAGAACACGCAGGGGTGGAAAATGGTCTTGACCCCCTGATCGATGAGCCACTGGACGTGGCCGTGGGCCAGCTTGGCCGGGTAGCACTCCGACTCCGAGGGGATGCTCTCAATGCCCAGGGCGTAGAGCTTCCGGCTGGCAAAGGGGGAGAGGACCACGGAAAAGCCCAGCTCCTTGAAAAAGGTGGCCCAGAAGGGGTAGTTTTCGTACATATTCAGCACCCGGGGCAATCCAATGACCCCCCGGGGGGCCTTGTCTTGCGGCAGAGGGGAATAATCAAAGAGCCGCTGCCGCTTATATTCCACCAGATTGGGGGCGGAGAGGGCGCTTTTGGCCTTGCCGCTGCCCTTTTCGCAGCGGTTGCCGGTGATGTGCCGCCGGCCGCCGGAAAAGGTGTTGACGGTGAGCATGCAGTTGTTGGCGCAGCCGCCGCAGCGGGCGGATTTGGAGGTGTAGGGGAGCTTCACCGCCTCCGTTAAGGGCAGCATGGAGGTCGCGGCGCCGTGAAAGTGCTTCCGGGCGATGAGGGCGGCGCCGAAGGCGCCCATGATCCCGGCGATGTCCGGGCAGACCGCCTCCACCTCGGCGATCCGCTCAAAGGCCCGCAGCACCGCCTGATTGTGGAAGGTGCCCCCCTGGACCACGATGTGCCGGCCCAGGGCCTCGGCGCTGTGGAGCTTGATGACCTTGAACAGGGCGTTTTTGATCACGGAGTAGGCCAGGCCCGCGGAGATATCCGCAACGCTGACGCCCTCCTTCTGGGCCTGCTTCACGTTGGAATTCATAAACACCGTGCAGCGGGTGCCCAAATCCACGGGATTTTTCCCATGGAGGGCCTCCTGGGCAAAGCTCTGGGCAGTGAGGCCCAGGGAATTGGCAAAATTCTCGATGAAGGAGCCGCAGCCCGAGGAGCAGGCCTCGTTGAGCATGATGCTGTCCACCGCCCCGTCCTTCAGGCGGATGCACTTCATGTCCTGGCCGCCGATATCCAGCACGCAGTCCACCTCCGGCAGGAAGAAGGAGGCGGCGGTGCAGTGGGCGATGGTCTCCACCTCCCCCTCGTCCAGGCAGAAAGCGGATTTCAAAAGCTCCTCGCCGTAGCCGGTGGAGCAGGCCCGGGCGATCCGGGCCCCGGCGGGCAGCCGCTCCAGCAGCTCCCCCAGGGCGGTTTTGGCCGTCTCGATGGGACTGCCCCGGTTCCCGGCGTAGTAGGAGTAGAGCAGTTGCCCCTCGGCGCCGATCAGAGCCACCTTGGTGGTGGTGGAGCCGGCGTCAATGCCCAAAAAGCAGTCCCCGGTGTATGTAGCCAGGTCCCCCTTGGGCACCACCGCCTGGGCATGGCGGCGGCAGAAGGCGTCATAGTCCGCCTCCGTCTCAAACAGGGCGCGCAGCCGGGGCATCTCCATGGTGTAGGCTAGGTCCTGCCCCAGAAGGTCCAGCAGCTCGTCGATATCCACCGGCGGCACCTCCCCGCTCTCCAGCGCCGCCCCCATGGCGGCGAAGAGGTGGGAATTTTCCGGGTCCACAGTGGTCTGGGGGGTGAGCTTTAGGGTGCGGATAAAGGCCCGCTTCAGCTCCGGCAGGAAGTGGAGGGGCCCGCCCAGAAAGGCGACACATCCCCGGATGGGCTTGCCGCAGGCCAGGCCGGAGATGGTCTGGTTCACCACCGCCTGGAAAATGGAGGCGGCCAGGTCCGCCCGGGTAGCCCCCTCGTTGATCAGGGGCTGGATGTCCGTCTTGGCAAACACCCCACACCGGGCGGCAATGGGATAGATCTGTCGGTAGTCCCGGGCGGCCTCGTTGAGGCCGGCGGCGTCGGTTTGCAGCAGGGAGGCCATCTGGTCGATAAACGAGCCGGTGCCCCCGGCGCAGACCCCGTTCATCCGCTCCTCCAGACCCCCGGTAAAATAGATGATCTTGGCGTCCTCGCCCCCCAACTCGATGGCCACATCGGTCTGGGGCGCTTCCTTTTTCAGCGCCGTGGCCACCGCCGCCACCTCCTGATAGAAGGGAAGATTCAGGGCCTTGGCCAAATTGATGGCCCCGGAGCCGGTGAGCTGCACCCGCAGCGCGCAGGGTCCCGTCACCTGCCGGGCCTCCCGGAGCAGGGCCTCCAGGGTCTGCCGGGTGTGGGCCTGGTGGCGCCTGTAATTTCCATATAGCAGCTTGTCATTCTCATCCAGTACCACCAGCTTGACGGTGGTGGAGCCGATATCCATTCCAGCGCGATATTGTGTCATTGCTCTTGCCTCCAGGCTCTATCTTGACGGATTGAAACGGCCTGCCCCATGCCCATCCGCAGGCGCATCATCTGCTGGAACCGTTCCTTTCCCACCCGTTCCTCCATTTCCCGCATCCGAGTCTGGGCTTCCTCCGGCAGGGCCAGGTTCTCCACCAGCTTCTCCGTCACCCGGTCCAGGTAGTCGGAAAACTGGGCCTGCTCGGCCGGGGTCAGGCAGTCCAGCATGGCGTTCATCCCGCCGGGGAGGCTGGGGACGCAGGCCCGGCCCTCCTCCGTCAGGACGATCCGGGTGCGGCGGCGGTCCGTGCCATCAGGCTCCCGGGTCAGGAGTCCCGCCTGCTCCAGCTTTTTCAGGGATTCGTTCATGGACTGGAGCCGGATCTGCAAAATAAAGGCCAGGTCTCCCGGGGAAATCTCCCCCAGGGCGTTCACCACCGTCAAGATCCGCCCCCTGCCCCGGGTCGCGTCCAGCCCGCCGGCCAGCAGCATGGCCCTCAGGCGGCACAGTCGGAGGCAGCGCTCCAAAAGCGTAATTTTCCCGATGATCTCCAGCGTCTGTTCCATGGGCCCGGCCTCCCCCGTAATATATCAGGTACCTGTTATATTTTAGCAGGGGAAACCTTGCTTTTCAATGGATAATCTGCCAGAAATTTGTCGGAAAAGAGGCCCCTTCTTCTAGGAATATGCCAATTCCCGCCTGAAACGCCGTTTCACCGTCCCCATTTCCAAAAATTCCTCAAAAAAGGGCTATTCTTTTCCGCCACAATGTGCTATAATGATACACTGATTCTAAGCACTCCCCCGCGCAAAATAGAACAAAAAGGAGAGAAAAAGAATGAAGAACGTTATCCGCCGCGCCCTCACCATTCTGCCCGCCATTATACTCCAAGCCCTGTGGCTCTTTGTCCTCTTTCAGTGGCTGGCGCCCTGGGCGGCGCTGATCAATGCCGTACTGTCCGTGCTGGCGCTGCTCTTCGTCCTGTATTTGATCACCAAACAGGACGAGAGCACCTACAAGATCCTCTGGCTCCTGGTGATCCTCACCTTCCCCCTGCCCGGCGCCCTGCTGTACCTGGTCTTCGGCAACAAGCGCACCACCCGGCCCCTGCAAAAGAAGTTCAGCGCCACCCCGCCCCTGCCCACTGACGCCACCGACCCGGAGCCGGTGTACCAGGCCCTGGCAGCAGAGGACCGCCGCCTGAGCCAGACCTTCCGGTGGGTGCAGAATAAAACCGGCTTCCTGCCCTATCCCAACGAATCCGCCCAGTACTATCCTCTGGGGGAAGTCCTGTTCCCGGAGATGCTGGCGGAGATGAAAAAGGCAGAGAAATTCATCTTCGTGGAGTACTTCATCATCGACAACGGCCTGATGTGGGGCTCCATGGTGGACATCCTGGCGGAAAAGGCCGCCCAGGGCGTGGACGTGCGGGTGCTGTACGACGATCTGGGCAGCATCTCCACCTACACCAAAAAGGACGTGGAGGCCCTCCAAAAGAAGGGCATCCGCTGCGTGGCCTTCAACCCGCTGGTGTTTATCAAAGGCACCCTGAACTGCCGGGACCACCGGAAAATGCTGATCATCGACGGGAAGGTGGCCTTCAGCGGCGGCGTCAACCTGGCCGACGAGTATATCAACCACATCGTCAAATACGGCCACTGGAAGGACATCGGCTTCAAGCTCACCGGTCCGGCGGTGGAGAATTACACCCGGATGTTCGCCCAGTTCTGGAACGCCTTCACCGGGGAGCGGGTCCCCGACGCCTACATCGTGGAGCGGCCCGTGGAGCTGGCGGGGGCCGACGGCCTGGTGCTGAGCTACTACGACTCCCCCCTGGGCGTGGACGCCATTTCCAACGAGCTGTATATCGACCTGCTGAGTCAGGCGGAGGAATCGGCCTGGTTCTTCACCCCCTACCTGATGCCCGGCAACGCCCTGCTGGACGCCTTCGTGCGGGCGGCCCGGCGCGGCGTGGACATTCGGATCATCATGCCCGGTGTGCCGGATAAAAAACTGGTCTACCGGATGTCCCGCAGCTTCTATGAGGTGCTTTTGGAGGCGGGTGTCAAAATTTATGAGTACACCCCCGGCTTCGTCCACGCCAAAGCCTGTCTGATCGACGGCAAGGTGGGCACCGTGGGCACGGTGAACCTGGACTACCGCAGCCTGTTCCTCCACTTTGAGAACAACTCCCTGTTCTACCGGGCATCCCTGCTGGAGGATCTGAAGGCGGACTTCCTGGCCACCCAAGAGCAGAGCGTGGAGCGGACGCTGGACAGCCTGAACCGGAGCTTCTGGAAATGGCTGGTGGACGGCGTGCTGCGGATCTTCACCCCGCTGTGCTGATTATCTGACAAAAAACGCGCTCCCCGGTAAAAGCGGTGCTTTTACCGGGGAGCTTCCGTATTTTTAGGCCGGTCAGGTCGCTGGCAGGAGCCGTTTTTTGAGGCCAAGGCAGCACAGGGCGATCACCCCGGCGGTCAGGGCCAGGCTGACAGGATAGACCGCCATCAAAGTGGCGAAGGTGGGGTCCTTGGGGAACACGAAGCTCACCCACAAAATCCTGGTCCCGCAGGTAAAGGCCAGAGCGCACAGCGCCGGCACGGCGCTCATGCCGAAGCCCCGGAGGTAGCCCGAGAGGACCTCCACAAACTCAGTGAACACATAGCCCAGCAGAATATACCGCAGCCGGATCATGCCGAAGCGCAGCACCTCCGGGTCCCGGTTGAAAATGGACAGCAGCTCCTCGCCGAACAGGAGCATCACCGCCGCCGTCACCACGAAAAAGCCCATGCAGAAGCGCAGGCTCAGCTTCAAGGTACTCCGGCAGCGGTCCAGCTGCCCCGCGCCGTAGTTCTGGCCCACCAGGGTGGTGCAGGCCTGGCCGAAGGAATTGATGATGCTGTAAATAAACATCTCCAGGTTCGCCGCCGCCGAGGAGGCCGCCAGAATGGCGGTGCTGTCCAGGGAGTTGACGGCGGACTGGACGCAGATATTGGACAGGGAGAACACCATGCCCTGGACCCCGGCGGGCATCCCGATCCGCAGAATCCGCCGCAAAATGCCCCAGTCCACCCCCAGGGCCTTGATATCGATCCGCACATCCCCGGTCTTCCGGCAGAGCAGGAAGAACAGCACCCCCGCGCTGACGGCGTTGGAGGCCACGGTGGCGACAGCCACCCCGTCCACCGTCCGCTTGAGCGCCAGGACAAAGAACAGATTCAGCAGCACATTCAGTACCCCGGAGGCGGCGAGTACCAGCAGAGGCGTCCGGGTATCCCCGGCGCTGCGTAAAATGGCGGCCTCGAAATTGTAGAGCAAAATCACCGGCAGGCCCGCCAGATAGATCCGCAGATACAGCGCCGCCAGATCGAACACGTCCGCCGGCATCAGCATCAGCCGCAGCACCGGCCGGACAAAAAGCTGCCCCGCCAGGCCCATGACCAGTCCCCCCAGAACCGACACCACGATGGAGGTATGGATGGCCCGGCGGATGCTGTCATGGTCGCCCATGCCGATGCACTGGGAGATCAGCACGTTAGCGCCCAGGGAAATACCCACAAAGAAGTTGACCAGCAGATTGACAACGGCGCTGTTGCCCCCTACGGCGCCCATGGCCGCCTTGGCCAGGGCCTCGTCCGGGACGAAATTGCCTACCACCGCCACATCCGCCGCGTTAAAGAGCTGCTGGAGCATGGCCGTGGCCGCCAGAGGCAGGGCCAAAAGCAGCAGCTTGTCCCAGAGGCTGCCGTGGATCAGATCGATGTCACGCTGCCGAATTGCCTGTTTCATTTTGAAGATCTCCAATATCAGAATCCATGCCCAAAGGGCACCTTATCATACTCCTTTTCCCTCGGAATGTCAATAGGAAAGGCCCCCAACCCTTCGGCTGGGGGCCAATTTTAGCTTCGCCGCAAAAACGATACCGGGCATGCCCGACAGATGGAACGATTAGCACCATCCCGGTGCGCACTGGCCGCGGCCACTGGCCGCCCTACCACTCCTTTGTCTTCGCTTCCCGGCGGAGGCGCCAGATCCGCGTCTGGTAATACAGCGCCGGAAGGGCGGAAAGCGCCGCCAATACCCAAAAGATCACATGGGGAAACACCACGCCGAAAAACACGAACATCGCGGCTATGCACAGCCAGGGGCCCCGCAGCGCCCCGGCGCAGGCGATCTGGTCTTCGTAGGTGGTGTGCAGCTCAAAAGGCTTGCCGTCCGCCTCCTTCTCCACGATCAGCAGCTCCCGATTATAGGTAGTGGCGTTGGTGGCGATCCGGCCCCCCGGCTCCGCCCAGGGCCGCCAGCGGACCTTGCCCACGGAATAATTGAGGTTGATATTCTTGTAGAACGTCCGGTAGCCCAGATCCTCCAAAAATTGGCGGTAGTCCTCCCCGTCCTTCCGGGACTTCTGGCCCACAAACTCCACCCGGTACTCATACTGCCCCGGCTCGCACGCCTCAAATTCGTAGAGGAGCTTTTCCGTCCTGACCAGCCGGAAGCCCTGGGCGGCCATCCGGTTCAGCCATTTCTCCTGGGCCGCCAGGGCCCCGCCAAAAAATCGATAGCATTTCTTACTCATGTCACGCCTCCTATGATCCGGCTGGCCGTCTCCGCCAGCGCCCGCAGCCTCTGTAACTCCCGCTCCGCTCTCTCCCGCCCCAGGGGGGTGACGCGGTACTCCTTCTTCCGGCCCTCGGCCTCCCCCCAGGGGGCGATCCAGCCCTTCTCCAGCAGGGCGTTCAGGGCGCCGTACAGCGTCCCCGCCCCCAGCTCCAGCCGCCCATGGGTCTCCTCCTCGATGAACTGCATCACCGCGTACCCATGCTTCGGGGTGTACAGGGAGAGCAAAATGTAAAACGTCACTTCCGTCAACGCGCCGCCTTTTACATTATCCCGCACCTCATCTACCCCCTTATTACGTTTACTGTAATTACTATATCACTAACCGTAATAATTGTCAAGAGGGTTTTTAAAAAATCTCCGTTTTTTTCCAGTCCGTCATACATTGTTCAGAATTACCTGGTATGATAAGGGCAAAACGGAGGCGGTCACATGAAAAACTTTTTCCGGCGCATATCAGACGGGTTCCGCTCCTTTATGGCGGGGCGCTACGGGGCCGACGAGCTGTCCAGTTTTCTCTCCATCGCGGCGCTGGTGCTGCTGGTCCTGTCTACCCTGGTAAGGCAGCTGTTTTTCCTCTACTTCCTGGCCCTGGGGCTGCTCATCTGGTCCACCTTCCGAATGTTGTCCCGAAACACCCTGAAGCGGCGGCAGGAGCGGGAAGCCTATCTTCGGTTCTTTGGTCGATTCCGGCAGACGTGGAATCTGGTGAAAAACCGCTGGCGGGATCGGAAGACCCACCGCTACTATACCTGCCCCAGCTGCCGTGTCACCATCCGCGTCCCCAAGCCGGAGAAGGGAAAGACCATCGCCATCACCTGTCCCAAGTGCGGCAATCGCTTTGAAAGGAAAAACTGACGCCCATGGAGCCCATTCACCTTTTAGTCACCTTTGACAAGAATTACATCCCACCCTTCCGGGTGCTGGCCAAATCCCTGGCGGTGAACAACCCGGCGGAGCGGTTCCACATCTGGCTGCTCCACAGCGCCATCCCGCGGGAGGCGCTGGAGGCCCTGGCGGCCTACTGCGGCGAGCTGGGCATGACGCTGACCCCGGTGGCGATCGACCCCGCTCTGTTCGCCGGAGCCCCGGTGTCCAAGCAGTACCCCCAGGAGATGTACTACCGCCTTCTATCGCCCCTGCTGCTGCCGGAGGGCCTGGACCGGGTGCTGTACCTGGACCCGGATATTCTGAACATCAACCCCATCCGGCCCCTTTGGGAACTGGCCCTGGGAGACGCCGCCTTCGCCGCCGCCTCCCACAGTGGTATTTTTGAGCTGATCAACGACGTCAACCAGCTGCGCCTGGGAAACGAGACGGATTACTTCAATACCGGCGTCCTGCTGATGGATCTAAGCAAGGCCCGCTCCCTGGTCCGGGCGGAGGACCTCTTCCGCTGCGTCCGGGAGCAGCCGGAGCTGCTGCTTTTGCCGGATCAGGACGTGTTCAATCTGCTCTACGGGAAAAATACCCTGCCCATCAACGACGCGGTGTGGAATTACGACGCCCGGTACTACTCCGCCTATCTGCTCAAAAGCGAGGGCCGCTACCAAATGGACTACGTTCTGAAAAACACGGTGTTCCTCCACTTCTGCGGCAAGCAAAAGCCCTGGAAAACCAAATCCGCCCAGCGGTTTACCATCCTCTACAAGCACTATATGCGCCTGGCGGAATTGGAAACCGGGGCACGTGCCTGACCTTTGCATATCGATCATCCATTTACCCCCGGCCTTGCGGCCGGGGGCTTTTTGTTTTCCGTAAAATGTTTCGCCAGCCCCTCCCCAGGGTTGAAAAGCGGTGAAAAACCAAGTATAATGGACGTATTCCAATGGAAGCAGAAGGAGGACGGCCCATGCGATGCGTCAAATGCGGCAATGAACTGGAGGAAGGGGCGGCGTTCTGCCCCCGCTGCGGGAAAAAAGTCTCGGAGGATTCGGGACTTCTCATCTACCAGTGCGAGGTTAAGGGCCTGCTGCGGTCCGGCAAGCTGCTGGTCTACCGGGACAAAGCAGAGTTTGTCGTAAGCCCGGTGCAGAAAATGACCTTCCGCTACGCTTCCCTGGCAGCGGTCCGGAAGGGGCTGGACCGGATCCATTTCATCATGGAGGACGGGCGGACGGAAGCCTGCCTGGTAAACCGGAAGAACCTCCACGAGGCGTTTTATGTGATCGATCAGGCCGTCAAACCCTATCTGGAAAATCGCATGGGCCTTCTTCAGGAGCAGGGCGTCCGCTTTTCCTTCCCCAGCAGCCCCTCGGGCCTGGGCTGCGTTCTCAGCAATGGCCTACTGAACATCCTGGACGACCGGTGTGATTACACGACCCCCGCCGGGAAAAAGGAAAGCGTCTCCTACCGGGACGTGAAAACGGCCCAGGTGACCGGCCTGGGCGTTCTGGAATTTACCATGTACGACGGGACCCGGCGGGCCTATACCGTGGAAAAGGAGCTGCGGGAGGAGGTCGCCGCCTTTTTCCAGACAGCGCTGACGCCCTTCGCGGAGGAGCGGAAGGCCCGGCTCCTGGCCAGGGGCATCTTCTTTTCCTTCCCCCGGGGCCAGGGCACCCTCAATATCTATGCCGACCGGCTGGAATTCCTCGGAAGCGCCGGGCAGCGGGAGGTCGTCCCCTTCCCGGAGATCCGGGCGGTCTACACCTATGAAGACAGCCTGGAAGCCGCCCTGACCGACGGCACCAGCAAGATGTTCCCCATGGACCCGGATTTTCGGGCACAGGTCCTCGATTTCCTGACGAAGGCCATCGCGCCCTATGAAGCCCAGCGGACCCAGGGCTTTGACTGCTCCTTTGGATTCGATGAAACGCTGGAGATCAACCCGGAGCGGGGCGTTTTTCATGTGCTTCGCCAAAATGGCCGGGAGATCTCCGAGGAATACAAGCTTGCGGATCTGGTCCAGGCGGAGATGGTGGAAACAAAGGCCGGTCGGGACCTGGTCAGCGCCCTGTTGACCGCCCCCACCGGCAAAACCGGCGAGGAACGGGTTTCGGAGCTGGGGGTCCTGCTGACCCTCCAAACCGGCGGGGAGCCGGCGGAGGTATCGGTCCGCTTTGGCAGCTTCCCCTTCGGCGTCAGCCGGACCAGCCCCGACTATGAGCGGTCCGCGGCGGAGCAGACCAAATTGGCGGGTTTTCTGGCGGAGCACTGTCCAGACTGCCGGCTGGTCCTCCTCCCCCCGGTGGAAACGACCGCTCCCCAGGCCCTTCCGCAGCCGGAGACGCCGCCGGCCGTGGAGGCCCCCGCCGCAGAGCGGACGGAGCGGAAAGCCGCCGGCGTGGAGCGGGGCCAATTTGGGACCCTCATCGACGGGATTCATCATTTTGTGGAGCAATGCGGGACGCCCATGACCATCGCCATCCAGGGGGACTGGGAATCCGGCAGCGGCAGTTTCCTGCGGATGGTCCATGACAGCCTCAGTGGGAACGTGTTCTGGCTCAGCACCTGGCAGTTCTCCCAGTCCGTCCCCAGGGAGCAGCTGCCCCTGCTTCTGGGCGGCAGCCTCATTGAGCTTCTGGAGGGCGCGGGCAGTGCGGAGGCCAAATCCCGGGCCAAGCTGCTGACCAAGGGGGTCATTGGCATCGCCTCCGGATTGTTCCTCAAGGGTGCGGCGGACAGCCAAACCCTGACCAACGCCCTCTTTGGAACCGACCCCGACAACTCCCTGGAGCAGAAGGTCAAGCAGTTCCAGGCCCTGGTCAAGCGCAAGACCGGCGCCGGGAACGGACGGGTCCTCTTCTTTGTAGACGGTCTAAACCGGCTTTCCCCTGCTCAGACGGTAGAGCTGCTGGACGCCATGCGCTATTATCTGGACTGTCCCGGCTGCGTTTTCATCGCGTCAGTGGACCGGGAGCGGGTCATCCAGGGCATGGAGGGAAAGGGCGAAAACGGCGAGGCCTATTTCGACAGGCTCTTTAAAACGGGGTTCCGAGTGCTCCAGACTAGCTTTGACGTGCCCAAATATGTGGAAGACAACCTGGGCCGGGCAAATATCCGCCCCCAGGACCCGGAGGAATTGGCACATTACAGCCAGCTGGCGACCCTCTCCGTGGGCCCCGACCCCAAGGCCCTGGAGCGGCTGTTCAGTTCCCTGCTGCTTCTGCGAAGCGTGATGGGCGAGGCCGCCTTCGCATCCCGTCAGCGGCGACTGACCATGTTCGCCCTGCTGTGTATGCAAAGCCGGTTCCCCGGCGCCTACCGGGAGCTGGTACAAAAGCGGGATCTGCTCACCCCCGCATTCCTCTCCGACTTGGCCGCCGGCGCCGGCCCGGAGGATTGGGCCGGTCTTGAAGGAGGGGAAAAGCCGGCGTTCCGGGCCTTCTTTCAGGAGCTGTGCGCCGCCATCGACATGGACGGTGCGCAGGGGATCTCCCAGGATGACTGCGCCGCCTTTGCCGAGGCTCTGTCCGCCTCCGCCGTCACCTCCATGAATTGATTCAGAGGCAAAACGAAACCCCCGGCTGGGTAGCTGACGCTTCCCAGCCGGGGGTCATTTTTCAATTTACCACTCATACTTAATTTCTTCCCGGGTAAAGCCGTATTTTTTCAAAAATTCCTCCAGGTCCCGGTCGTCCCGAATCAGCATGACCTCGGTAAACCGGCCTGTCTCCTCCGATTTGTACCCCGCCACCTTTTCACCGGTGCAAATGCTGCACCGGATCACGGGCTCCTTTCCCGTCCGGTCAAAGGACGGCTTGGCGGGCTTTTTGAATAACGGAAACATCGAACCCATCCTCCTGTCCCAAAAAATCCATCCTATACGGGAAGTGTAGCAAAATCCCGCCCCTTTGTCAAGCAATTTTCCCGCTATCCAATTCCTGGCGGTGCGGCAGTCGCATAAATCCCCTTTTCTTGCAAACAATAGCAGCGGAAGCAAATGCGCTAGCCACTGGTAAAGGAGAGGAAATACTATGAAAGCAACAGGCATCGTCCGCAGGGTGGACGATCTTGGCCGGATCGTCATTCCCAAGGAGATCCGCCGCACCCTGAAAATCCGGGAGGGTGACCC
>CANQFY010000017.1 GCA_947600025.1 uncultured Oscillospiraceae bacterium | reverse complement strand
GTGGTGGCCGGATGCCCGGCCAAGATCGTCAAGTGGAAGGACGCCGAGACCAGCTCCAAAACCGCCCTGGAGCAGGCCCTGCGAGAGCTGTAAAATGTGGCGAGGGTAGAAAGGCTCCTACCGCTCCCATGTAATGTGGGACCCTGAGATGCTTTCCCACGCCGCCCTGCCGCCATCCAAATCGCCAGCCGGGGAAGCTCCCCGGCTGGCTTTTCCGTTGCCTGAACGTTGTTGACAAAGTAAGGAATATGCAATATAATTGAAAATATAAAAGTATTTTGGAAGCAATGATCCGGAGAAAGTCCGTTTTTCATGCTGCTTTTTAGATGGCGCTGCGGTTTCGGCAGGCTCTGCAACGGAAAGAGGTGTACATATGGAGCAAGTTATTGATGCCATCAGAGAGTGTGGCCAATATGTGTGGCTATTATTAGTTAGCGTCTACTTATTTTATTTCGGAAACGAGTCCCGCAAAACGGGGAAACAGAAGGTCTTGGGATATGTGATGCTGGCTTCTGCGACCGCCACCTTGCTGCTGACCATTTGGAGCATCTGGGCGCGCTTCGCATAACGTATTATATTGTCCGCCCCCGGCTGACTTTCGCCGGGGGCGGTTTTCTATTCCGGAACGACCTCGCTGCCGATGGGGCAGTCATATCCGCCGGGGGTGGCCTTTTCAAAGGCCTCCCGGGCCTGCTGTCGCAGGGCCGGATCGGTCATCAGATCCGCCGCCGCCCCAGCAAGCACTTTGGCGGCGTAGAGCATCCCCTTGTGGGCGATGGAGGTTTTTCCGATGGCAACATTCTGCCAGGAATGGCCGGGGGACCCGGAGGGCCAGGTCACAGCGGTGAATTGTGCCGTGGGGGTGAGCCAGCTCACATCCCCCACATCCGTGGAGCCGGGGGTTTTCCGGGCGGAGGGATAGTAGGGCATCAAAAAATCGTTGAGGGCCTTGGCGCCACCTTCGCTGTGTTCCGCCACAAAGGCCGCCAGCGCGGCGTTCTCCTCCACCCCGCCGCCGGGCAGCCCCTGGGGCGGGTAGGTGGCCTTCAGCTTTTTGGCATAGGCAAGCTCCTCCGCCGTGTAGCCGGGCATGGGCGCCTGGGCGAGATTGCCAAACAGCAGCTTTTCCAGCACCGGATTGGATACCGTGCTGGCGGTGCCGTCGATCTGCCGGGAAGCCACGGCGGTTTCCGTCATCATGGCGGCCCCCTGGGCCACCTTTTCCAGCCGGGCCCGTAGGACCTTGGTCTGGGTCACATTTTCCCCCCGGAGCATATATAATACCCGGGCGGTGGGCTGGACCACATTGGGGCTGACGCCCCCGGCGTCCAGGAAGGAATAGTGCAGGGCGCAGCCCCGGGGCATATGCTCCCGGAGGAAATTGGCCCCCACATTCATCAGCTCCGCCGCGTCCAGGGCGGAGCGGCCCAGCTCCGGGGCTCCGGCGGCATGGGCGGCCACGCCGGTGAAGGTATACTCCACCTGCAAGGAGGCGGAGCAGGAGCCGGTAGTCACCTGGTTCACGTCCCCGGGGTGCCAGCACAGGGCGGCGTCCAGCTCCCGGAAGGCCCCGTCCCGGGCCATGAAGGCCTTTCCGGCGCAGCCCTCCTCGCCGGGGCAGCCGTAGAACACCACGGTGCCGGGGAGCTTCCCCGCCTGGATGGCCTCCTTCACGGCGATGGCGGCCCCCAGGGCGGCGGCGCCCAATAGATTGTGGCCGCAGCCGTGGCCGCTGCCCCCGACGACCAGGGGCTTGCAGGTACACGCCCCCGCCTCCTGGGAAAGGCCGGAAAGTGCGTCAAATTCCCCCAAGATCCCGATCACCGGCCGCCCAGCGCCAAAGGACCCGGAAAAGGCGGTGGCGATCCCGGCCAAATTGGTCTCCACCCGGAACCCCTGTTCCTCCAAGATTTCCAGATAGGCGTCCCGGGACCGGTATTCCCGGCAGGACAGCTCCGCCAGGCCCCAGATCTTGTCGCTGAGACCGGTGAGCAGGGAGGCGTGAGCCTCCACCGCGGCGTAGAGGGCTTCTTTTTCCATTTACAGCACCTTGGAAAGGAAGTCCTTCAGCCGGGGATGGACGGGATTGCCGAAAATCTGCTCCGGCGGCCCCTGCTCTAAGAGCTTCCCGTCGGCCATGAACAGCACCCGGTTGCCCACCTCCCGGGCAAAGCCCATCTCGTGGGTCACCACCACCATGGTCATGCCGGCCTGGGCCAGCTCCTTCATGACACTGAGCACCTCGCCCACCATTTCCGGGTCCAGGGCGGAGGTGGGCTCGTCGAAGAGCATGACCTCCGGCTCCATCATCAACGCCCGAACAATGGCGATCCGCTGTTTCTGGCCGCCGGAGAGCTGGATGGGGTAGGCCGCCGCCCGGTCCTCCAGACCAACCCGGGCCAGCAGACCCTTGGCCTTTTCCTCGGCCAGCCCCTTGGACATATGCTTGACCTGAATGGGAGCCAGGGTCATGTTGTCCAGAATGGTCATGTGGGGGAACAGGTTGAAGTGCTGGAAGACCATGCCCATTTTCTGACGATGAATGTCGATGTTGAGTTTGACGGTCTTGCCCGTTTCGTCTTTGTATTTTTTCTTGGTGATGTCCACCCCGTCGAAGAGGATGGAGCCGGAGGTGGGCGTTTCCAGCAGGTTCAGGCTCCGCAGGAAGGTACTCTTGCCGGAGCCGGAGGGGCCGATGACCACCATCACGTCGCCCTTGTTCACATCCACGGTGACGCCGTCCAGGGCGTGGAGGGCGCCGTGATTGTAGTGCTTGCACAGGTCCTGGACCTGGATCAGCTTATCGCTTGTCGCCACGGCGCATTCTCCTTTCAAAATAGGCAATGATCTTGCTGGTGGGGAAGGTGAGGCAGAAGTAGACGCAGGCCGCGATGATGGCCGGCTCGCCCATGGAGTAGATGGCGGTCTTTACCGAGTTGGCGGCGAACATGAGCTCCTGGACGCCGATGGTGTAGCAGATGGAGGACTCTTTGATGATGGTCACGAACTCGTTGGCGATGGCGGGGAGGATATTCTTAATGGCCTGGGGCAGGATGATGAACCGCATGGTCTGAAATTGGGTCATGCCCAGGCTCCGGGCCGCTTCGGTCTGGCCCAGGTCGATGCTCTGGATGCCGGATCGGATGATCTCGCTTAAGTAGGCCGCCGAGTTGAGGGACAGGGCGATGACGCCGGGGAAGAACCGCTCAAAGGGGATGATCCCAAAGAGCCGGAAGGTGGGCAGCTGCACTCCCGCCAGCAGGACATAGTAGACAATGAACAGCTGTACCAGCATGGGGGTGGCCCGGAGGACCTCCACATACACCGTGGCCAGGGCCTTTAGGGGCCAGAATTTGCTCATTCGGGCCAGAGCGACGAAAAGCGCCAGGATAAATCCGAACAGCACGGTAAGGGCGGACAGACAGAGGGTACAGATCAGGCCGTCCCGGAACAGCATCCAGAATTTGAACGCGGCCTGAAAGCCTTCAATGGTGATCATATCGCGTTGCTCCTTTCAGCCCTTTCCCCCGGAGGGAGCCCCGGGGGAAAGAATGGATTTTTAGATGTAGACTAAAATTGGGAAGGCTTATTCCGTGGGCGCTTCGGTGGCCTCGGTGGGCTGGCCGTTCTCACCCAGCAGGCCCTCGTAGGTATTGCCGCTGGCCAGAATGTTGGCCTCCTCCACGAAGCCGGCGAAGGTGCCGTCGGCCAGAGCGGTGGCCAGGACCTTGTTCACGGCGGCCAACAGGGGACCGTTACCCTTGCTCACGCCGATGACGGAGCCCTCGGCGTCATAGGGCACCGGATGGAGCACCTTCAGCTCAGGATAGTTCTTGGCGTAGGTTTCCGCCACCACGCTCTCGATGAAGGCCCCGTCCAGCTTCCCGGAGATCAGCTCCGCGATGATGTCGGTGACCTTGGGCAGCTGCACGATGTCCGCGTCGGGGGTGTTCTCCTGGGCCAGGCCGTACTGGATGGAGCCCATCTGGGCGCCGATGTGGTATTCCGCCTTGTTGGCGTCGGCCAGGGAGGGGAACAGATCGGCCTTGTCCTGAACGGTGACGAAGGACTGGCCGCCGGTGTAATACACGTCGGAGAAGTCCATGGACTTTTCCCGGGCCGGGTCGGGGGAGTAGCCTGCCATACTCAGGTCGCACCGCTTGGCGCCCAGCTCATTGATGGTGCCGTCGAAGTCCATGGGCACGATCTCCAGGGTCAGGCCCAGCTGGTCCGCGATGTACTGGGCCAGAGACATGTCAAAGCCCGCCAGCTTGGGAACGCCGTCTTCCAGGGTGTAGAACTCATAGGGGGCAAAGTCGGGGGAGGTGGCCACGGTCAGGGTGCCCTCCTTCACGGTGTTCAGCAGGGGTTTCAGCTCCTCCAGGCTCATGGAGGCGTAGTCGGTGTCGTCCTGGGCCTGTTCGGTGTTGCAGCCCGCCAGCAGGCTCAGCAGCAGGCAGGCGCAGAGGGTCAGCGCAAAGAATTTTTTCATATCCAAATATCTCCTTTTTCAATTCTCTGAATATTGCGGCTTCTTTTTTGAACGTGTGCATTATACAGCGCATATTATCCATAGTCAAGTGGATAATCACCCAATCTTTCCTGTAAAAACGCCCTAGGAAACTGGGAAAACCCACCAAAAATATTCAAATTAAAAAAGAATAAACGGATATCCGCTTGAAATATCCATTTTAGAAGCGGAATATACTTGTGCTTCCAATGAATAATATTCATTTTTCCGTCCCGCTTGGATTTTTTTGGGCAATTTGCTGGTTGTAAATGCGGGGGATTCATTGTATAATACATTAGTTAACGGACTAGAATCATTAGGGGGCATTTTCTTGATTTCTCGCAATCGCGGCCAGCTTTTGGCGAAGTACCTGGTTCCCGGCACCCACGTCCATCTGGTGGGCATCGGCGGCGTCTCTATGCGACCTCTGGGGCTGGTGCTGAAGGGCATGGGCCTGAACGTTACAGGTTCGGATATGACTGCCTCCGCCTCCACCCAGGAGCTGATGGACCAGGGGATCCCCGTGGTCATCGGCCATCAGGCGGAAAATATCCGGGGGGCGGACTGCATCATCCGTACCGCCGCCGCCCACAACGACAATCCCGAGATCGCCGCGGCCCGTATGATGGGTATTCCGGTGTTTGAGCGGGCCCAGGCCTGGGGCTATATCATGCGGGCCTATAAAAACGCGGTGTGCATTGCCGGCACCCACGGCAAGACCACCACCACCTCCATGGTGACCCACATTCTCATGGCCGCCAATGCCGATCCCACGGTGATGATCGGCGGCTACCTGCCCCTGCTCCACGCCGGGCACCGGGTGGGCAAGGGGGACACCATTATTTTGGAGAGCTGCGAATACTGCGATTCCTTTTTGAATTTTTCCCCCACCATCAGCGTGATCCTCAATATCGAGGAGGATCACTTGGACTATTTTAAGGATTTGAAGGACATTCAGAAGTCCTTCCGGCAGTTTGCCCAGATGGCTTCCGCGGGAGTGCTGGCCAACGGGGACGATCCCCATGTTGCCCAGGCGCTGGAGGGTCTGTCCTATGTCACCTTCGGCCTGGGGGAGCAGAACCGGATCCACACTGGGAACATGAGCCCCGATTGGCGGCACTTCGACGTGATCTGCGACGGGGAAAAATACTGCCACCTTTCCCTGGGAGTCCTGGGGCGGCACAACGCCAAGAACGCTCTGGCGGCGGCGGGCGCCGCGTGGATGCTGGGCGTCCCCGGCGAATCGGTAGCCGCCGGACTGGCGGAATTTCGGGGCGCCGGACGGCGGCTGGAATTTAAGGGTCACTTTAACGGGGCGGATGTGTATGATGACTACGCCCACCATCCCGACGAACTGGCGGCGACCATGGAGGCGGTGCGCTCCCTGGGCTACAAACGGATCGTCCTGGCCTTCCAACCCCATACATACTCCCGTACCCGGGCCATGTTCGATGACTTTGTCCGGGAGCTGAAAAAGGCGGATCAGCTGATCCTGGCGGAGATCTATGCCGCTCGGGAGCAGAATACCTTCGGGGTGTCCTCCATGGATCTGCAGCAGCAGATCCCCGGCTCGGTGTACTGCGAGACCCTGCCGGAGGTCACCGCCTGCCTGCGGGAGCTGGCGCAGCCGGGGGACGTGATCCTCACGGTCGGCGCTGGGGACATCTACCGGGCGGGCGAGGCGCTCCTGCGATAAAAAACGCCCCGCCAAATTGGCGGGGCTGGGATCGACCGGGATCTATTCGTCTTCCAGAACCAGATGGTCCACACCGCTGAGCTGGAACTCATCCATGTATCGATCCATGCGGGAGACGATCTCCTCATAGTTTTCGTCGGTGATTTCCGCGTAATCCATGTCCCGGCGGGAAAGCTCCTCCGCCAGAATCTCATAGAACACGTTGTCCTCGTAGTAGGCGATGGCCTCGTGGATGCCGCCCTCGGTGTAGGCTTGGGAGGGGACGTTTTCCCCCTGCCACCGCTCCACCAGAGCGCCCATGCCCACGCTGCGGCACAGGCCGAAGAGCTTGCTCTCCAGATCGTCATAGTCTTTGAATCGGTCGTCGCCCCGGGTGGAGTTCAGGACCCAGTTTCCGATATACACCAGATCCAGCAGACGGCGAAATTCCTTGGGCGTCAGTTCAAGCTGCACATTGGGCCTCCTTTCTGGGTGCGCGCCCCTGTCCTACCCTATATTATAGCACGTTGTTTCCGTATTTCCAGATGATTTTTGAAAAAACCGCGGTTTTTTCTTCCGTGGGCACTGGGAGGGTTCTTCCATGAAAAAATTAAGCGTCTGCGTCCTGTTTGGCGGCATGAGTCCGGAGCACGAGGTTTCTCTGCGCTCGGCAGAATCGGTGCTGAACAACATGGACCCGGAAAAATACAATATTTTCCCTGTGGGCATCACCAAGGAGGGGGACTGGCTGCTGTTCACCGGCCGGGACTATTCCATGCTGCCCTCGGGCCAGTGGCGCACCTATCCCGGCAACCGTCGGGCGGCCATTTCTCCGGTGCGGGGCCAGGGCCTGCTGAGCTTCGAGGGGGAAAACGTGGTGCGGGAGCATATCGACGTGGTGTTCCCGGTGCTCCACGGGGAGAACGGGGAGGACGGGGCTATGCAGGGCCTGCTTCAGCTTTCCGGGATTCCCTATGTGGGCTCTCATGTGGCGGCCTCCGCCGTGGCCATGGACAAGACCCTGACCAAGCTGGTGGTGGACAACGCCGGCATCCCCCAGGCCAAGTGGAGCCTGGTGCGCCTGGGCGACCTGGACAACCGGATGGACGCTGTTCTGGACAGCCTGGAGGCCCGTTTTTCCTATCCCATGTTCGTCAAGCCGGCGGGGACCGGCTCTTCCGTGGGTGTCTCCAAAGCCGCCTCCCGGGAGGATCTGCGCCGCGCCCTGCTGGAAGCGGGGATCTATGACGAAAAGATTCTGGTGGAGGAATTTATCGACGGCCGGGAGATCGAGGTGGCCGTGATGGGCAACGAAAGCCCGGTGGCCTCCATCTGCGGGCAGATCGACTCCGGCGCGGAGTTTTACGACTACAATGCCAAGTATATCACCGACACCTCCACGGCCTACATTCCCGCCCGGATCGACGAGGAGGTGGCGGAGCGGGTCCGGGATATGGCGGTACGGATCTACCGGGTGATCGGCTGCCGGGGCCTGAGCCGGGTGGACTTCTTCGTGACCTATCAGGACAACCGCCCGGTATTCAATGAGATCAACACCCTGCCGGGCTTCACCTCTATCTCCATGTATCCCAAGCTCTTTGCCGCCAGCGGCATCCCCTACGGCCAGCTCATCGACGAGTTGCTGAGGCTGGCCAGGGAGGTCAGACGATGAGTATTCCGGTGCTGCTGTCCATCCGGGGCCGCCAGTCCTATTCCGGCCAGGATCCGGAGACGGTGGAGTTGGTCACCGAGGGTACCCTGACGCCCTGGGAACAGGGATGGCTCCTGAGCTATGAGGAGAGCGACCTGACCGGGTTGGAGGGCGTTACCACCACCTTCACTGCCGAGCCGGGGCAGATCACCCTGACCCGGAAGGGACCCCTCTGCTCCCAGATGGTGTTCCGCAAGGGCATGAGCCACGATTCCCTGTACCAGATGGATTTTGGCGCGTTGATGGTCACGGTCACCGCCACGGAGGTGACCTATGAGCTCAGCGAAAACGGAGGAACCATCGACCTGGCCTACCACATTGAGATCGAGCAGTCCGCGGCGGGGGACATTGACTATCACCTGGAGGTAAGCCCTATCCCATCCAACTGAAAGACACCGGCTCCGGGCGAAAAGCCCGAAGCCGGTAATTTTTTTGTTAACCGCTGCCGCCGGCGCCTACGCCGCCGCCGGTGAGCAGATCGTCAGGAATATTGATAACGATTTTACAGATGACCTCGTCCCGGGGATCGTAGCGGGAGTATGCCTCCTCCTCCCGGGAGATCAGGGCATCGGTATCCCGGTCATATTTGCACCGGTAGGTCTGCACCTCGTAGCCGGTGTAGGGAGTGACGATCACGTCGCCGTCCACATAGTGGCCCTCGTTGCCGAACTCCATCTCCTGATACACGGTGGTGTAATCGATGGTCTCCAAAATTTCATATTCCAGCTTCACATAGTAGTCCTTGTCGTCGATGCCCAGGAGTCGGACGGTGACCTGATCCGCTTCCAGACCGGCTTCGATGCGGAGGGGATAGTTCGTGGAGTTGCGGAATTTGAAATCGATGGTTCCCCAGTTAATGGTGGCGTCCATGCCCAGGGGGACATAGGTGGGCGCGAACATATGGCAGTCCCGCTCCAGGATATCCAGATCCGCCACCATGGTGCAGTAGTACAGGGTGGAGGACACCTGGCAGATGCCGCCGCCGATGGTCTTCACCGTCTCTCCGTTGACGTAGGCGTCCCCGGGGCGGTAGCCCTTCTCCTCGGTGCGCTGGCCCAGGGTGTCGTTGTAGGAAAACACGTCCCCCGGCTGCATTACCAGACCGTTAATGGCCTGACAGGCCAGGCGGAGGTTCTGGGTCCGGTCTGTGTCGCTGGGGTCGTAGGGGGAGGAGTAGGAGGCCAAGACATCCCGGAACTGATTCGTGACGGTGGCCGCGGTGACTGCGGGCTCGATCCGTTCCAGGGGGATCCGTAGCACGTCGCCGGGTTGGGCGGCACTGAGCTGGGCCCGGGCGGCCTCCAGGTCGAAGCCGTAGCCATAGCTTCCCGGAGACAGGACGGTATAGGTTTTCTCGTCGATCTCGGCGTCCACCGGGGCCACGTAACAGCTCTCATAGATCGCGTCCAGATCCACCGACGCGATGCCCATCTGCTCCTGGGGGATCTCCACCAGGAACCGGTTTTCGTTGTAAGCCTCCAGGATCTGCCGGGTCAGGGCGTCGGCGTCCAAGCCCAGTTCGGTGCCCAGAGTGATCACCAGGGTCTGGTTTCCCGCGTTGGGCTGATCCATCGCCAGACTGGGCTGCTCTCCCTCTAAATGCCACTCCGCGCCGGTCTGAAATTCCGCGCCCAACATACTTACCGCCCGGTTGATCGCGTCCATATCCAGGTTAAGGTGATCTGTCAGATCTACCGTATAGCCGTCGGTCTGGGCCTGAAGCTGCTCCTGCTCCTGCTGGGTCTTGCTGCCCTGGCGGCCGTATTCATAGGCCTCCCGGGCTACGGCGGCCGCGTCCAACTGGGCCTGGGTGCTTTCGGGGTTCAGCTCGATGCTCTTTTCACCCACCCGAACCACCATGGCCTGTCGGTCGTAGGTGTCGCCGGCGGCTCTGCGCAGGGCGTCCTCCGCCTCCTTCTGGGTCATACCGCCCAGGTCCACCCCGGCGGCGAAGACACCCTGGTAGATGGTTCCGCCGCTTTCCCAGGGCTTGGTGATCAGCAGGAACAGCGCGACCAGCACCGCCACCAGTAAAACGGTGGCCAGCACGGCGATCAATGCCGCATTAACGGGAGGCTCCTGCCGGGCGGCCTGATGCTTGCCCCGGTATTTTTTCTTACGAGCCATTTCCTTTCCTCCTCCGCAAAGTGAGAACTCCTCTTTTCTGTGGTATTATTGTATCACAGTTTTCCGTAAATTCAATGGCTCGGGATAAATTGTAACAAATTGTTAATTTCCGGGGACCACGCCCGCGTATTTTCCGAGGAAGGCCTTGGCCTGTTTCAGACTGTCCACCCCGCCGGCCAGCCGGAGCCGCAGCACCGGCACTTTGCTGTTTGCCAGCAGCTGCACCCGGTTTTTGTATTCCGGCGTGGCGCACAGGGCACTGACTGCCTGGAAATCCAGCTGCCCCAGGGTGAACAGCAGATCCCCGGCCTTCTGCCGGATGTCCCGGATGCCCAGGCCCTTGGCCTTTGCCCGGAGCAGGGCGATGTCGATCAAATTGAGGACCCCCTTGGGCGGCTCGCCGTACCGGTCCACCACCTCGTCCAGCAGGTCGTCTGCGTCGGCCTGGGTACGGATCGCCGCCATCCGGCGGTACAGGTCCATCCGTTCCTCGCCCCGGGCCACATAGGAGGCGTCCACGTTGGCGGTGACGTTGAGATCGGCGGTGCAGTCCGGCTCCCGGGGCTTTTCCCCCCGCTCCTCCAGCACCGCCTCGTCCAGGAGCTTGAGATACATATCGTAGCCCACGGAGAGCATATGCCCCGACTGCTCCGCTCCCAGCAGATTGCCCGCGCCCCGAATTTCCAGATCCCGCATGGCGATTTTAAAGCCGGAGCCGAACTCGGCAAAGTCCCGGATGGCGGAGAGCCGTTTTTCCGCCACCTCCGTCAGCATTTTGTCCGGCCGGTAGGTGAAGTAGGCGTAGGCGTGGCGGGTGGACCGACCCACCCGGCCCCGGAGCTGGTGGAGCTGGCTTAGACCGAACCGGTCGGCGTTTTCAATGATCAGGGTGTTGACGTTGGGAATATCCAGGCCCGTCTCGATGATGGTAGTGCACACCAGGATCTGGATCTGCCCGTCCGCCATGGCCTGCATCACCTCGCCCAAAGCGTCCTCGCCCATCTTCCCGTGGGCCACGGCGATGGTGGCCCCGGGGATCCGCTTTTTCAGGGCGGCGGCGCACTGGTCGATGGACTCCACCCGGTTGTGGAGGTAGTAGACCTGACCGCCCCGCAGAAGCTCCCGCCGGATGGCGTCGTCCAGAATGGCGGGGTTGTGCTCCATGACGAAGGTCTGCACCGGATATCGGTCCGCCGGCGGCTCCTCGATGGTGGACATATCCCGCAGGCCCGAAAGGGCCATGTTCAGCGTCCGGGGGATGGGGGTGGCGGAGAGGGTCAGCACGTCGATCCCCTTGGACATCTCCTTGAGCCGTTCCTTGTGGCTGACGCCGAAGCGCTGCTCCTCGTCTACGATCAGCAGGCCCAGGTCCTTGAATTCCACATTCTTTTGCAGCAGCTTGTGGGTGCCAATGACCACGTCGGTCAAGCCAGTGCGGAGATTTTGCAGGGTCTTCTTCTGCTCGTTGGGAGAGCGGAACCGGCTCAGCACCTCGATATTCACCGGGAAGCCCCGGAACCGGCTGACGGCGGTCTGATAATGCTGCTGGGCCAGCACCGTGGTGGGCACCAGAATGGCGCACTGCTTGGAATCCATCACGGCCTTCATCACCGCCCGGAGGGCCACCTCGGTCTTGCCGAAGCCCACGTCTCCGCAGAGCAGCCGGTCCATGGGGGCGGGGGATTCCATATCGGATTTGATCTCCCCGACGCACCGGAGCTGGTCGTCGGTCTCCGGGTAGGGGAAGTTGTCTTCAAATTCCTTCTGCCAGGGGGAATCGGCGGCGAAGGCGAAGCCGGGCTGCCGCTTCCGGGCGGCGTAGAGCTGGATCAGCTCCCCGGCCATATCCTTGGCGGCCTTCCGGGCCTTGGCCTTGGTCTTCTGCCAGGCGTCGGAGCCGATCTTATTCAGCCGGACGTTGGCGTCCTCCCCGCCGCCAATGTATTTGCTCACCAAATCCAGCTGGGTGGCGGGAACGAAGAGGGTGTCCGAGCCCTGATAGGCGATTTTGATATAGTCCTTCACCGCCCCGTCCACCTTGATCTGCTCCATGGCCACAAACCGGCCGATGCCGTAGCTTTCGTGGACTACCAGATCCCCGGGAGTCAGATCCGTAAAGGACCGGAGCTTCTGCCGGTTGGTGGCGGCCTTTTTCACCTTCCGCCTTGGGGCCTCCCGAGTGATCAGCTGCCCCTCGGTGAGGACCGCCAGCTTGGCCTGGGGGTACTCCATGCCGAAGGGCAGAGCCCCTTCCGCCAGGAAGATCTGCCCCGGCCCCGGAAGCTCCTCCAGAGGGATCCGGATGGAGGCCTGGATGCCCCGGCTCTGGAGCAGCTCCAGCAGCAGTTCCGCCCGCCGGCGGGTGCCACACAGGACCAGACTGGCAAAGCCCAGATCCCGATAGTGCTTGAGGTCCCCGGCGGCGGTATCCAGACTGCCGGCGTAGCTGGGAAGCTGCTTGGCGGCGAGAGGCAGCAGCTGCCGGGGCGGATTCTCCGCGGGGTAGGAGGCCCCGCCGAAGGCGTCCAGGTAGACCAGGGTTTTACCCTTCAGCAGTCCGCAGAAGTCCTCCCACTGGCAGACGTAGTCGCACAGCTCGCCCATGACGGCCCCGGACTGGAGCAGACTGTCCAGCTGAAGGCCCATCTCCTCGGTACGGGTGCGGGCGGCCCGGTGGAGCGCCGCCTGGTCGCAGAGGACCACCACCGCTCCCTCCGGCAGATAGTCCAGCGCGGTGGCCATCTGGGGATAGATCAGGGCCATGTATCGGTCGGAGGCGGTGTTTTGAGCCCCGTTTTCATATTTTTCCAGGTCCTTTTCCAGGGTGGCGATCAGGGCCTCGTTTTTATTCTTCCGCCGCCTCTGGCGGGCGATCAGACCCCGCAGATCCTGGCACAGCCCCTGGATTCCCTCCGGGTGGAGGGCCGGCTGGGTTTCCCCCACGGGCAGGACCGTAACGGATTCCACATTTTCCGTCCGCCGCTGGGTGTAGGGGTCAAACCTGCCCAGGGCGTCCAGAGTGTCTCCGAAAAACTCCGCCCGGAAGGGCTGGGCGTCGCCGGGGGAGAACACGTCCAAAATCCCGCCCCGGAGGGCGAACTGCCCCGGCCCCTCCACCATGGCGCACCGGTTGTAGCCGCCCTGGGTCAGCCGGGCCAGCAGATCGTCCAGGGGATAGTCCTTCCCCAGCTCCAGGGTGAATACCGCCCGTAGCAGGACCTCTTTGGGCATGGTGCGCTGGCTCAGAGCCGCCCAGGGCCAGATCTGTAAGTCCTCCTTTCCGGAGGCCAGGGCGTAAAGAGCGGCCAGGCGCTTCTGCTCCCACTCCCTGCTTACCGCCGCCGCGTCGTAAAGGGTCAGCTCCCGGGCGGGGAGGATGGACGGGGCGCGGCCCAGAAAATCCTTCAGCTCCTCCTGAAGCCGCTTGGCGGCCATGTCGTCCTGGCACAGCACCACCATGGGCGCGGACAGATCCTGCCGCAGCCCCGCGATCAGATGGGTGCGGTTGATCTGCCCGATGCCGGTGACGGCGGCGGAGCGGCCTTTTTTCAGGGTTTTCAGCAAAATGGGGTATTCCGGCAGGGCGTTGAGGGCAGAAAGAAGCACAGACATATTTTTTCCTCCACGTCACAACGCGGAAAGGGGAGTTTTTCCCCTTTCCGTGGCGTTATGACCGTATTTTCAATCGATTTTTCCGTTGAACCGGTTGGCGGCCTCGCCAACGCCCCGGGTGACCACCCACAGCGCCGCCTCCGCCGCCCGGTCCAGGGCGGGAAGGAGCTTTTCCTCCTCCGCGGCGGAGAACCGGGACAGAACCCAGTCCGCCAGATCGTAGTCCGGGTGGGGCTTGGCGCCCACTCCGATTTTTACCCGGGGAAAATCCTGGCTCCCCAGCTCCCCGATGATGGACTTGATGCCGTTGTGGCCCCCGGCGGAGCCGTCACCCCGGACCCGGAGTCGGCCCGGTTCCAGGGAGATGTCGTCAAACAGCACCACGATCCGTTCCGGCGGGATCTGGTAGTAGGAGGACATGGCAAGCACCGCCCGGCCGGACAGATTCATGTAGGTCTGGGGCTTGAGCAGCAGCAGCCGCCGCCCCTGGTAGTCCGCCTGGCCGTAGAGCCCCTGGAATTTCAGCTTGTCCACCTTGCAGCCCAGTTTCCCCGCCAGAGCGTCCAGAGCCCGGAAGCCGCTGTTGTGGCGGCTTTTCTCGTACTCTACACCGGGGTTTCCCAGACCGGCGATGAGCCAGGTCTCCTTTTTCGAGCCGAACAACACGTTAGAACAGGTCCGCGATAGAGGTGCCGCCGTGGATGTGGGAGATGGCCCGGGCGAAAATGGGAGCCACGTCCAGCTGGCGGATCTTGTCGCAGGGCACGTTTTCCGGCAGGGGGATGGTGTTTAGGAATACCATTTCCTGAATGTAGCTGTCCTGGATCCGCTGGTAGGCGGGGCCGGACAGCACGCCGTGGGTGGCGCAGGCGTAGACTTCCTTGGCTCCGCCCACCTCCACCAGCGCCTTGGCGGCGTTGCAGAGGGATCCGGCGGTGTCCACCAGGTCGTCGTAGAGCAGGCAGGTCTTGCCCTTCACGTCGCCCACCACGTTCATGACCTCGCACTCGTTGGCCTTTTGGCGGCGCTTGTCCACAATGGCCAGGCCCATGTGGACCTTGGCGGCGAAGGCCCGAGCCCGCGCCACGGAGCCCACGTCGGGAGAGACTACTACAAACTCGTCGTGGTTAAACTGATCCTCGGGGAATTTGCTGAGATAGTATTTGACAAAGGAGGGATTGCCTAAAAGATGATCCACGGGAATGTCGAAGAAGCCCTGGATCTGGGCGGCGTGGAGGTCCATGGTCAGCACCCGGTCCGCGCCAGCGGCGGTGATCATGTTGGCCACCAGCTTGGCGGAGATGGGGTCCCGGCTCTTGGCCTTTCGGTCTTGGCGGGCATAGCCAAAGTAGGGGATAACGGCGGTGATCCGGCCGGCGGAGGCCCGGCGGCAGGCGTCGATCATGACCAGCAGCTCCATGAGCCGGTCGTTGACGGGCTTACAGGTGGACTGGACCAGGAACACGTCCGCGTTGCGAACGGTCTCCTCCAGGGAAACGGATGCTTCGCCGTCCGCGAAGGTGGTGACGGTGCTTTTCCCCATTTCCACTTGCAGCTCCTGGCAAATGGTCTTGGCGAATGACGGACTGGAGTTGCCGCAGAATACTTTGATGATATCCTCGTACGCAACCATTTTGGAATACCTCGCTTTATTTTTTTCTGCTCCCTCCCGGGAAGCGGTACTGCCCTATTATAACACCCTCTCCCGGGAAAAAGCAACACCGGAAATGCGGAATTTCCACCGAAAATTGCCGGGGATCGGAAAGAAACTTCTGTAAAAGCGACGAAAGGCAAAAACGAAATTTTGTTTGAGATTCCTCTTGCGCCCCGCCCTGGAACGTGGTACAATAAAACGAAAATATTGGATTCAAGGAGCAAGAAATGAACGACACGATTCGCGTCCGGGGCGCCCGGGAAAACAATCTGAAAAACGTGGATCTTACCATCCCCAGGGACTCCCTGGTGGTTTTTACGGGGCTGTCCGGTTCCGGCAAGTCCAGCCTGGCCTTTGACACCATTTTTGCCGAGGGCCAGCGGCGGTATGTGGAGAGCCTCAGCTCCTACGCCCGGCAGTTTTTGGGCCAGATGGACAAGCCGGACGTGGATTCCATCGAGGGACTGTCCCCGGCCATCTCCATCGACCAGAAGACCACCTCCAAAAACCCCCGCTCCACCGTGGGCACGGTGACGGAAATTTACGACTATCTCCGCCTCCTCTGGGCCCGGGTGGGGATCCCCCACTGCCCCAAGTGCGGCAAGGAGATCGCCCGGCAGACCATCGACCAGATCGTGGACCGGGTGGAGGCTTTGGGGGAGGGGACCCGGTTCGTGGTGCTCAGTCCCGTGATCCGGGGGAAGAAGGGTGAGCACGCCAAGGTCTTTGAGGATGCCCGGAAGGCGGGCTTTACCCGGGCCCGGCTGGACGGGATCCTCTACGATCTCAACGAGCCGGTTCCCTGTGAAAAGAACAAAAAGCACAATATCGAGCTGGTGGTGGACCGGCTGGTGCTCCGCCCCGGCCAGCGCCGCCGTCTCACCGACTCCATTGAAACCGCCTGCGCCCGTTCCGGGGGGTTGGTGATCATTCAGCTGCCGGACCGGGGGGAGGAGATCTCCTTCTCCCAAAACTACGCCTGCGAGGACTGCGGCATCAGTCTATCGGAGCTGGAGCCAAGGATGTTTTCCTTCAATAATCCCTCCGGGGCCTGCCCCAGCTGTACCGGCCTGGGCTTCCAGCTGGTGGCGGACGAGGACCTGGTGATCCCGGACCGGGACAAATCCATCTTTGACGGGGCCATCCAGGCCCCAGGGTGGAGCAGTGCCCGGACCGACTCCATTTTCCGGATGTATTTTGAGGCCCTGGCCCAGAAATACCGCTTTTCCCTTACCGCGCCGGTGAAGGAGCTGTCCCAGGAGGCCATGAACGTGATCCTCTGGGGCACCCAGGGGGAGAAACTGCGGATGACCTACAACCGGGGCAGCGGCATGGGGGTGCTGGAGCAGCCCTTCGAGGGGATTCTGCCCAACATCAGCCGCCGCTACCGGCAGACCCAGTCCGACGCCGCCCGGAAGGAGCTGGAGAGCTGCATGGCCACCGCTCCCTGCCCCCAGTGCCATGGGGACCGGCTTTCGGACATTGCCCGGGCCGTCACCGTGGGGGGCATCGGCATCATGGACTTCTGCCGCATGAGCGTGGGCAAGGCCCTGGAATTTGTGGACGGCCTCCATTTGGAAGGGAATATGGCCGTGATCGCTCAGCAGATCCTGCGGGAGATCCGCTCCCGGCTCCAGTTTTTGAAGGACGTGGGGCTCCAATATTTGACGTTGTCCCGCTCCTCCGCTACCCTTTCCGGCGGAGAGAGCCAGCGGATCCGCCTGGCCACCCAGATCGGCTCCTCCCTGATGGGGGTGCTGTATATCCTGGACGAGCCCTCCATTGGGCTGCACCAGCGGGACAACGACAAGCTGCTGGCCACCTTGAAGCGCCTTCGGGACTTGGGGAACACCCTGATCGTGGTGGAGCATGACGAGGACACCATGCGCGCCGCCGATTTTATTGTGGACGTGGGCCCCGGCGCGGGAAGCCACGGCGGGGAGATCGTGGCCGCCGGCACCCTGGCGGATATTATGGCGGAGCCCCGGTCCGTCACCGGGCAGTACCTGTCCGGCGCCAAGCGGATCCCGGTGCCGGCCCGCCGCCGTCCGGGAAACGGGCAGTATCTGCAAATTCTGGGCGCGGCGGAGAACAATCTGAAGGACATCGACGTGGGAATCCCCCTGGGGACCTTTACCTGCGTCACCGGCGTTTCCGGCTCCGGTAAGTCCAGCCTGGTGGGGGAGGTGCTGAACAAGACCCTCTTAAGCAAGCTGAACCACGCCCGGACCCGTCCGGGGGCCTGCCGGGGCATCACGGGCCTGGAAAACCTGGACAAGGTCATCGATATCGACCAGAGCCCCATCGGCCGCACCCCCCGCTCCAATCCGGCCACCTATACGGGGCTGTTTAACGACATTCGGGACCTGTTCGCCTCCACTGCCGACGCGAAAATGCGGGGCTACGGCCCGGGCCGGTTCTCCTTCAACGTCAAGGGCGGCCGCTGTGAAGCCTGCTGCGGCGACGGCCTGGTGAAAATTGAGATGCACTTCCTGGCGGATGTGTACGTTCCCTGCCAGGTCTGTCACGGGCAGCGATACAACCGGGAGACCCTGGAGGTGCTCTATAAGGGCAAAAACATCGCCCAGGTGTTGGACATGACGGCGGAGGAGGCGGTGGATTTCTTTGAAAATCTGCCCAAGATCCGCCGAAAGGCCCAGACCATGGTGGAGGTGGGTCTGGGTTATGTAAAGCTGGGTCAATCCAGCACCACTCTTTCCGGCGGCGAGGCCCAGCGGGTAAAATTGGCAACGGAGCTTGCCCGCGCCTCCACGGGAAAGACCATCTATATTCTCGACGAGCCTACTACCGGCCTTCACGCGGCGGACGTGTCGAAGCTGATCCAGGTGCTCCAGGCACTGGTGGATATGGGCAACACCGTGGTGGTGATCGAACATAATCTGGACGTGATCAAAACGGCGGATTATATTCTCGACCTGGGCCCCGAGGGGGGCGACGAGGGCGGCTATCTGGTGGCGGAGGGCACCCCCGAGGAGGTGGCCCAGTGTCCGGCCAGCTATACCGGCAAATATCTCCGCCGGTACCTGGAGGGCTGAAAAAACTCCCCGGCGAACCGGGGAGCAGATCAGTTGATGTGGTTGTATAAAAGGCTTGGCAGAGAGTCGGAAAGCTCTGTCAGGGCGTGATCCCGCTCCCCAGCGTAGTCCACCTGCAGCATGGGACTGCGCAGGACGGGCCGGGCGTTCTGGCGGATAGCCACGGTCATGGTAAACCGCACCCCGCCGCCGGGCACCTGCTCCATCAGCACGGTGCCGCCGTGGCAGGCGGCGGCGGAACGCACCAGCAGCATGCCCAGGCCGATGCCGTACCGTCCGTCCTCCACCCCCGGCTGCCGCAGATAGCGGGAGTAGATGGTGGACTGGATTGCTTCCGGCACGCCGCAGCCGTTGTCCTGAACGGAGAGGTAGAGTTTCTCTCCTTTCCGCTGGACCTTGGCTTCCACGGCGCCGCCCTTGGGGGTGAACTTCATGGCGTTGGACAGGAGGTTGTACACCGCCCGTTCCAGCCGTTCCCCGTCCACCAGGCAGAAAACCCGCTGCCGCAATCCGGTGTAGTGGAGGGTCAGGCCGGTGTGGGCCATCAGTCCCCCGGCCCGTTCAAACAGCTCGTCGAAGATCTGGGAGATGTCCCGGGTCTCCATGTGGCCGGCGGTCTCCCCGGAAAACCGGGCGGCGTCGGACATGTTGCTCACTACCCGGAGCATTTGGAAAAGCCCCCGGTTGATCCGGGCGGTTTGGGCGTCCATGCCCTTTTCCTGGGAAGTCAAGAGCGGGAACAGCGCGTCGGTGACGGTCATGATCACGGACAGGGGCTCCCGCAGCTCTTGAGCTGCCAGGGCCATGGCCCGCAGATTCTCCTGCTCTTCGTCCTGCTCTAATAAAAACACGTCCGTATCCCCGTGGCGGGTGACGGAGGCGCCGCAGGGCGCGCCGCTGATTTCCAGGACTAGATAGAGACATCCGCCGGTAAAGGCGGCGTATTCCTCCTGACCGGTGCGCAGCAGCGGGCTCAGCGAATCCCCTACGGAGAGCATCCGGCTGGCGGCCGCGGCGTTGACCTTCTGAATCCGGCCATCTTTTACGCAGAATGCGGGCTGGAGTATCAGATCCAGCAGTTCCATTGCGTCATCGGGTCGTTCCATGACATTTCCTCCTCACGACGGCGGGGGGCGAGGCCCCATGCCTGGTCAGCCTGGGGCAGACCCCAAGGCATATCTTGCGCAGAATTTCAAAAAACTTGCGGCGGCGGGTTTCGACGAAATTCGATAATCCTATTTTAGCGAAAAAGTAAAAAAATAGCAAGGGGAAACAAGGGCAGAGGTGAAAAATATGGTCAATCATGAGGGGCACCGTCAGCGGCTGAAAAACCGTTTCCGCGCGGAAGGGCTGGATAATTTCGAGCAGGTGTACGTTTTGGAGCTTTTGCTGTTCTATTGTGTGCCCAGAAAGGACACCCGGCCCATCGCCGAGGCGCTGCTGGAGCACTTCGGCTCCCTTGCCCAGGTACTGGAGGCTCCGGCGGAGGAGTTGGAGCGGGTAGAGGGCGTGGGGGAGAACGCTTCCACGCTTTTGCGTTTGGTGCCGGCCCTGGCCCGGTATTATTTAGTAAACCGCACCACCGGCGCCAGGATCCTGAATACCACGGAAAAATGCGGGGAATACCTGCTGGGTTATTTCCACTGCCTGCCTGAGGAGACCGTGTTTCTCCTGTGCCTGGACGCCAAGTGCAAGGTGCTGTGCTGTAAAAAGGTGGGGGAGGGGAGCATCAACTCCGCCGCCGTGTCCATCCGCCGGATCGTGGAGGTGGCCCTCTGGGCCAACGCCACCTCTGTCGTGCTGGCCCACAACCATCCCAGCGGCCTGGCCCTGCCCTCCGGGGAAGACGTGCGCACCACCCAGCTGGTGGCGGACGCCCTGGCGGCGGTGGAGGTGTGCCTGGCGGACCACATCGTGGTGGCGGACGGGGACTATGTCTCCCTGGCCCAGTCCGGGTACTACCGGCCCGGTGAAAGGAAGTAAAATGGATCGATTTACCCTTGTATCGGATTATACCCCCGCCGGGGACCAGCCGGAGGCCATTCAGGCTCTGACCGACGGGGTGAACTGGGGATTGCGGGAGCAGACGCTGCTGGGGGTCACCGGCTCCGGTAAGACCTTCACCATGGCCTCGGTGATCGCCAACTTAAACCGGCCCACCCTGGTCTTGGCCCATAACAAGACCCTGGCGGCCCAGCTCTGCTCCGAGTTTCGGGAGTTTTTCCCCAACAACGCGGTGGAGTATTTCATTTCCTACTACGACTATTATCAGCCCGAGGCCTATATCGCCCACACGGACACCTATATTGAAAAGGACGCCGCCGTGAACGAGGAGATCGACCGGCTGCGCCACAGCGCCACCTCCGCCCTTTTTGAGCGGCGGGACGTGATCGTGGTGGCCTCCGTGAGCTGCCTGTATGGCCTGGGCGACCCCATCGACTATAAAAACATGGTCATTTCCCTCCGGGTGGGCCAGGAGCGGCCCATGGATGAGATTCTCCGCAAGCTGGCGGAGATCCGCTATGAGCGGAACGACCTGGACTTCTCCCGGAACAAATTCCGGGTCCGGGGGGACACCCTGGAGGTCTATCCCGCCTACTGGTCCGGCCGGGCCATCCGGGTGGAGTTTTTCGGGGACGAGGTCGACCGGATCGCGGAGATCAACGCCGTCACCGGCATGGCGGAGCGGTATGTGGAGCATGTGGCGATTTATCCCGCCAGCCACTACGTCACCTCCAAGGAAAAGATGCAGCGGGCCATGCTGGAGATCCAGAAGGAGTGCGACGAGCAGGTGGCCTGGTTCCGGGCCCACGACAAGCTCATCGAGGCCCAGCGCATCGCCCAGCGGACGGCCTACGACCTGGAAATGATGACGGAGATCGGCTTCTGCAACGGCATTGAGAACTATTCCCGGGTGATTTCCGGCAGGGCCCCGGGGACGCCCCCCACCACCCTTTTGGACTATTTTCCCAAGGACTTTCTCCTGTTCATTGACGAGAGCCATGTGACCATCCCCCAATGCCGTGCCATGTACGCCGGGGACCGGAGCCGGAAGGAGGCCCTGGTGAACTACGGCTTCCGCCTGCCCTCGGCCTATGACAACCGGCCCCTGAATTTTGAGGAATTTGACAGCAAGCTCAACCAGATCATCTATGTCTCCGCCACCCCGTCGGAGTATGAGAAGTCTCGCTCCGGCCAGATCGTGGAGCAGGTGATCCGCCCCACGGGCCTGCTGGACCCGGAGGTGGAGGTCCGGCCCATCCAGGGCCAGATCGATGATCTGATCGGGGAGATCAACGCCCGGACCGCCCGGCAGGAGCGGGTGCTGGTGACCACCCTGACCAAGAAAATGGCGGAGGATCTGACGGTTTACCTTCAAAAAGCGGGGATCAAGGTCCGCTATATGCACTCGGATATCGGCGCCATGGAGCGGATGGAGATCATCCGGGACCTGCGGATGGCGAAATTTGACGTGCTGGTGGGCATCAACCTGCTGCGGGAGGGCCTGGACCTGCCGGAGGTGAGTCTGGTGGCCATCCTGGACGCGGACAAGGAGGGATTTCTCCGTTCCGAGACCAGTCTGATCCAGACCATTGGCCGGGCCGCCCGGAATGCCGGGGGCAAGGTAATCATGTACGCCGACACGGTGACGGACTCCATGCGTGTGGCGATTCAGGAGACCCAGCGCCGCCGGAAGATCCAGGACGAGTTTAACCGGGCCCACGGCATCGTCCCCAAGACGGTCATCAAATCCGTCCGGGACCTGATCGAAATTTCCAGCCCCACCGCCGAGCGGAAGGGCCGCAACGGCATCAAGATGACCAAGGCGGAGAAGGAGCGGGAGATCGCCCGGCTGGAAAAGCAGATGAAGGAGGCCGCCCGGATGATGGAATACGAATACGCGGCGGTCCTGCGGGATCAGATCATCGAACTTCGGAAGGGCTCCTAAAATCGCGCCGCTCCCCGGCTGGGGAGCGGCGTAACTTATAAATGAATGATTCGAGCAGTTTATTCGGTCCGCAGGGCCACCACCGGATCCTTGTTGGCGGCGCTGTGGGCGGGGATCAGGCCGGCGATAAAGGTCAAAAACACGGAAATTCCCACCAAAATCACTGCCGCTATCGGGTCCAGATAAGCCTTGGCGGCGATGCCGGCAATGGTCTCGATCAGACGATTGATGGGCACGATCAGCAGCTCTGTGATCCCGATGCCCACCAGGCCCGCCGCTAAACCCTCGATGACGGTCTCGGCGTTGAACACCCGGCCCACATCCTTCTTGGAAGCGCCCACGGCCCGGAGAATGCCGATCTCCTTGGTCCGCTCCAAAACGGAGATGTTGGTGATGATGCCGATCATGATGGAGGACACCACCAGGGAGATGGCCACAAAGGCGATGAGAATATAGCTGATGGCGTTGATGATCGTGGTGACAGAGTTCATCATCAGCCCCACATAGTCCGTGTAGGTGATTTGATTCTCGCTGTCCTTCTCTTTATTGTAGTCCGCGATAATGTCCGCGATGGCGTCTTTGGCCTCAAAATCGATGGGGTAGAGGTTGATGGAGCTGGGCTCATCCAGATTGGAGACGCCGAGGGCGGTGAGATTGTCCTCATAGGTGGAGGTGGAAAAATCCCCGGCAAGCTGGCCTGAGAGCATTTCCGCGATTTGATCGTCGGACATTCCCGCCTGCCGCATCTGAGCGATGCTGCCGGTGATCTGGGCGGCCTGCTCCTCCGGCATTCCGGGAAGCATGGCCTGGATCTCCTCCATGGTGTAGACCACCGGTTCCGCGTCGGGATCGGGGAAGGGCAGCCCGGTCAGAATGTCCGTGTCCGGGTCCTCCCGCTGGGCGGCCACCACCTCTGAGCCGTCCACCTGGGCAATCAGGTGATCCATCAGGGCGCCGGTGTAGCCAATGACGCCGTAGGCGCTGGCGCCCGCGTCTCCCTCGGGCCGGAGGATGCCCACAATGGTCAGATCCTCCGCGTCCTTCAGAACGCCGGTCATGTAGACCTCATCCTCCGATTTGTCCACCCAGATCCCGTCTTCCTCGGCATAGTAGGAGGAGGTGGGCACCAGCTTGAAGGTCATGCCCAGGAAGTCGTCGAAGGAATATTCCTTTGTTGTGGTGTCGATCTCCGGGTCTCCGCCCTCCATTTTCTCCTGAATGGCGTCCCGAAGGGTGGAAACGTCCAGAATCCCCAGGGCATAGAGGGTGTAGTCCGTCACCCGGTTCTGCTCGTCCACAACCAGAGCCACCTCGTTCCAGGCCTGGGGCAGCCGTCCGGCCAGGGGGGTGTACTGGGTTTTCAGAAGGTCGTCGTTGCCGGTGAGCCGCACCCACACGTCGGAGGCCATGGCCATCCGGCTGCCCATCCCCAGGGAGGAGAAGACCTGGCTGGGATTGACCTGGTAGACTCCGTCGGAGGTGTCGGACTTGTAGACGTTGAGCTGGGTGGAGTAGACATAGCGGATCTCGCTGGTCAGCGCTTCCAGGCCGCTGTTTCCGGACTCAATGAACTCCTTGAAAGAAGTCAGGTTGTTGGTGGTGGCGCTGGAGAACATCATATCCATCATGCCGGACATGACGTTGGCGGAGTAGATGGTGTCCTCCCGGTATTCAATTTCCTCCAGACCAGAGTCCATAGCGGTGATCATGCTGGACATATCCATGGCGGCGGATTGGAGGGTCACGGGATAGCTGGACAGAGTATCCTGTTCCACCCCGGCGATATAGTTGTTGATGCCGGTGGAAATGCTCAGGATCAGGGCAATGCCGATGATGCCGATGGACCCGGCGAAGGCGGTGAGAATGGTCCGGGCCTTCTTGGTCATCAGGTTGCTCAGGGAAAGGGTAAAGGCGGTGAGGGCGGACATGGAGGCCCGGCGGCCCTTGCCGTCCTTCTCGACTTGTTCTTCGCTGTCGTCATAGGGATCGGAGTCGGCGGTGATTTTTCCGTCCAGCAGCCGGACGGTCCGGGTGGCGTACCGTTCCGCCAGCTCCGGGTTGTGGGTGACCATGATCACCAGCCGATCCCGGGCGATTTCCTTCAGAAGCTCCATGACCTGGACAGAGGTTTCCGAGTCCAGGGCGCCGGTGGGCTCGTCGGCCAGGAGGATCTCCGGGTCGTTGACCAGGGCCCGGGCAATGGCGACTCGCTGCATCTGGCCGCCGGAGAGCTGGTTGGGCTTTTTGTGGAGCTGATCGCCCAGGCCCACCTTTTCCAGGGCGGCGGCAGCCCGGCGGCGGCGTTCCGCCCGCTTGACGCCGGACAGAGTCAGCGCCAGCTCCACGTTGGCCAGCACGGACTGGTGGGGGATCAGATTGTAGCTTTGAAATACAAAGCCCACGGAATGGTTCCGGTAAGTGTCCCAGTCCTGGCTTTTGAATTTTTTAGTGGAGCGGCCCCGAATGACCAGGTCTCCGGAGGTGTACTGGTCCAGACCGCCGATGATATTCAGGAGGGTCGTCTTGCCGCAGCCCGAATGGCCCAGGATCGCCACAAATTCCGAGGGCCGGAAGGCAATGCTCACCCCCCGGAGGGCGTGGGTGATGTTGGCGCCTACCCGGTAGTCCTTGACCACGTTGGTTAATTTCAGCATACTCGTTTTCACCTCAAATTCATTTTCATTCCATGCTACCAAACGGATATGAACGGAGCATGAACATCCTGGGATTTTTTACAAAAAAAGGGGACAATATTTTGACGAACCTTCCAAAAAATGGCGCTCTCCCGGAGGAGAGCGCCTTGATTTAGAATCCCTTTGATTTAGTCGTCCAGCGCCGGCCGGGTGGTATCCAGCACGGTGAGGGGATCGAACATCCCCTGGAAGTAATCGGAATGTTCCCGCATGGTCTGACCGGTCACCAGCAGCCTGCCCTGGCGGACGTACTCGCTGGTGATATTGGCCCAGGGGGCGGAGGTCTGGCAGAAGCTCAGATAGTAGTGGAAGCCCGCCTGCTTCAGCACCTCGTAGGCCGCGCCGGAGTAGGTGTCCCCGATGTCGGAGTTTCGGGCGTAGACCAGCACATCGGTCTGGCCCAGCACAGGGACGATCTCATTGTTCCACTTGTCCAGATCGGCCTGGATCTCCGAGGCGTTGAATTCCCCGTAGGACTCGTTTCCGTAGGTGTAGCAGGCCAGAATGTAACCCCGATCCCGCAGGGCGTTGACCACTCTCTGGGCCCCTTCCACCTGCTGGTTGTAGTAATCGGAGCCTTTGTCCCGGCCGTCGGAGTCGATGCGGTAGCCGAAGATTCCGTCATAGCCGGAGACCGCCAGCACCGCCCGGGCGCCGCCGAAGGAGAAGTCGCTGTGCTCCTGGATAAAGGATTCCAGAATAGGTACCAGGTCGTAGTTGCCGGTGACGGTGGTGCCGCTGCTGTCCACCAATTCGCAGGAGAACTGGCCGTTTTCGTCCACCAGCAAACGGCTGGCAAAACCGGCGGCGTCCTTATCCGGATTGCCGTCCCCGTCGCTGTCGGTCATGTACTGATAATAGTTGACCTGGGTCTCCGTGATCATCAGGGGCTTTTTCCCCGCGGGGAGGTACAGCTTTTTCGCGGTGTACACATTGTTGCCGTCGGCGTCCTTGGTAATCTCCACGAAATCGTTGTAGTCTACCAGCATGTACCCGTTGTCGTAGAGCTGCTGCAAAATCTTGGAGAACTCCTCGCAGGTGACGAAATTGCGGTTATAGGAATCGCCGTACTCGGCATTGTTCCAGGCCCGCTGGGGATCTGCGATCAGCAGATGGAAGGACAGGTGGGTTACCTGGTCCAGGCTTCCCCATTCAGTCATCTCCGAATAGGCTTTTGCGTATTTGTCCCGCTTGACTGCCAGCTCCGGATATGCGTTGGGGTCGCCGGAGAAGCTGTCGATCACCTTGATGGCCCCCACATAGTCATATTGCAGCGCCAGTGCCTCGGAGCGGTTGAGGATATCTACCACTTCCGCTTCCAGGAGGCTGGCTTGCCGGGCGCTCTCCTCCTTGGCGATGGATTCCTGCCGGGCCTGCTCCTTTTTCTGAGCATTGGAGCGGCCCACAGCGCCGACAATAAAAATGATGATCATGATCAGAGCCGCCGCGATAAAGATGATCGGCAGATAGTTTTCCTTAAAGACCTGCGCCTGAGAGCGCCGCCGCCGTCTGACCGGGCGGGTGAATTCGCTGCCGGACTCATTGGTGGATTCACTACCGGATTCATTGGTGAATTCATCCATGGCATATCCCTGCCTTTCCAAAATATGAGAATACTAACAGTATATCACGCGACCGTTTAAAAAGCAAGTCGAAACCCGGGGGTTTTCCCTGGTTTTTCCGGTCCAGCACCGAAAAAATGCCGAAAAACAGACGCCGGACGGGAAAAAGCAGAGCATTAGCGCCGAATGGCAAACTCCACCGGCTGCGAAGCGGGCTGCTCCAGCAGCTCCGGATGGGTCAGCAGCTCCCGGACCAGGGCCACAGTGCCGGAATAGTAGTAGCCGTCAGCGATCCGCTCATCCAGCGTCACCCCCAGGGGCAGCACCTGGTGAACATCCGCCTGCCCGTCGGGGCCGTAGTCCGCGGTGTAGTGAATTCGGCCCACCACCACGAAGCAGGAGTTGGTGCCCCAGTTGACCAGATGGTGGTAACCGCAGTTCAGGCCGATGGAGCCTAAGTTGCTCAAAAAAACCGCCGCGTGATTGGGATCGGTGGCGATCATATCCTGGGGCGCCATGCCGAATTTGTCCAGCCAGCGGACGAATTTCACGACCCCGACGGTGACGAAGTGGGGCAGCTTCACCAGCAGATCCATGGCGCCGGTGGAGGCGTCCTTCACATCCTCCCGGCGGGTGGCGTGGATCACCTCCAGGATCTTCTGGTGGTAGGTGTCGATGGTGTCCCCGGGCTCCATTTCCAGAAAGGCCAGCCCTTCCTCGGACTTGTCCTCAAATTTCTTTTTCACCACAAAGGCCACGGTCACGTTGTTGCGCTGGTAGAGCTTGTTGTTGCAGATGAACCGGTTCATTCTGGGCCGCAGGATGAAGGCCCGGGCGATGGCGGCGCTGACCAGATGAAAGTAGGTGTAGCGGTCGTCGTGGGGCAGATCCTTGTTCTTCTTCTCCAGGTAGGCGTCCAGCGGCCGCAGGTCCACGTCGATGCTGACGTAAGCCTCGTTGTCCGCCCGGTTGGGCATCAGCGGAGGCATGATCTGATGCAGCGCCGGCAGGTCTCGGAGCCAGACGGCGTCCCGCCGGTCGCCCCGCTTGTGTTTTTGGGTCATGGTACTTCGTCTCCTTCCAGGGCCCATCATACCAGAAAAAGGAACAAATTGCAATCCCTTTTCCCAAGTCGCGCTATTGACAAATCCTTAAATCGGCGTATAATGTGTGAAAAAAGCCGGGGAGGCTGCAAAATGGAAAAGCTGCGGGCATTTCTGCGGCGGAAGGACATTGTTTTTTCCGCCAAGCGGTACGGGATCGACGCCCTGGGGGCCATGGCCCAGGGCCTGTTCTGCTCTCTGCTGGTGGGCACCATCGTCAAGACTCTGGGCCAGCAGCTGGGGCTGGAATTTCTGGTCCAGGTGGGGGACTTCGCCTCGTCCATGAGCGGGGCGGCCATGGCGGTGGCCATTGGCTACGCCTTGAAGGCCCCGGCCATGGTCCTGTTCTCCCTGGCAACCGTTGGCTACGCCGCCAACGCCCTAGGCTCCACCACTCTGTCTGGCGGCAGCGGCGCCGGGGGACCCCTGGCGGTACTGTTCATCGCCATTGTGGCGGCGGAGTGCGGCAAGGCGGTGAGCAAGGAGACCAAGGTGGATATTTTGGTGACCCCTCTGGTGACCATCCTGGTGGGGGTGGGCCTCTCCGTCTGGTGGGCTCCGGCTATCGGCACGGCGGCCTCCGCCGTGGGGAATTTCATCCAGTGGGCAACGGTCCTGCAGCCCTTCTGGATGGGCATCCTGGTGTCCGTGGCGGTGGGCATGGCCCTGACCCTGCCCATTTCCTCCGCCGCCATCTGCGCGGCCCTGAAGCTGACGGGCCTGGCCGGTGGCGCGGCGGTGGCGGGCTGCTGCGCCAACATGGTGGGCTTCGCCGTGCTGTCCTTCCGGGAGAACCGGTGGGGCGGCCTGGTGAGCCAGGGCCTGGGCACCTCCATGCTGCAAATGCCCAACATTTTGAAAAATCCTCGGGTCTGGCTCCCGGCGATCCTTACCTCCGCCATCACCGGCCCCCTGGCTACCTGCGTGTTCCACCTGGAGATGAACGGCCCCCCGGTGTCCGCCGGTATGGGCACCTGCGGTCTGGTGGGGCAGATCGGGGTCCTCACCGGCTGGGTGGCCCCTAGCGCCGAGGCCGTGTCCGCCGGCGCGGCGGTCATTTCCCCCACCTTTTTCGACTATCTGGGCCTGGTTCTCATCTCCTTCGTCCTTCCGGCCCTTCTGTGCTGGGCCTTCGGCTTTCTCTTCCGGAAGCTGGGCTGGATCAAGCCGGGGGACCTGAAGCTGGATTGACCGCCGGGAGGGGACGAAGATGGTAACGCTGCGACACTTTGCCCCGTCCGACGCGCCCGCTTTGCGGGAGGCCCAGGGCGGCGGACGCGGCCTGGAAGAGACGGAGGAGTTGATCCGCGCCTGGAATACCCAGGAATTTCAGGGCCGGTATTTTGAAATGTTCGC
>CANQFY010000016.1 GCA_947600025.1 uncultured Oscillospiraceae bacterium | reverse complement strand
GCGTCAAGGGCAAGGCAAGCGGCTGCGCCGCCCTTGACCCCTCGCACCCTGTCCGCTACGAGATAACCATGGCGGTTCCACCGCCTAAGGTAACGGATTTCTACCAGACTCATTAAATTTGCGCATAACTCTTGACAGTACCCTCTATTCTGCTCAATCCTCCAACCTATGTTCCGCCGTTCCTTGTATGTACTCCTCTAAGTCCCCACCGAGGACAAGTTGGGCGTACTCCAGCGGCTTATTGTAAAGCAGCCAGTCCAGATCGCCGCGCTGATAGCGGTTATCGGCCACCTCGTTCTCCACGCCAATGGTGTCGATGTCGATTCCGCTTCCATCAGAGAAGCGCAGTTCCACACAGGCCGTGTCCATGTTAAACTCGCATTTGATAAGCTTTTTTATTCTCTTTTCCTCTTATATAATTAGACACGCTATGTACCTAACCTCCACCGCATGTCCCGGGGCGGTGCGGTCATTTCGCCAAAAACTCGTCTTTCGCATGGGGGTCACGTTCTTGACCATCTGGCCGCCCACGGAGCCGGCCTCCCGGCTGGTCAGGTCGCCGTTGTAGCCCTGCTTCAGGTTGACGCCAACCTCGGAAGCAGCCTGCATCTTGAACTTGTCCATGGCCTGCCGCGCTTCGGGGACATTGATCTGATTGCTGTTGCTCTTCATACCGTTTCTCTCCTTTGCGTTTGTTCGCGGTTTTTTCCGCAACCATAGCTTAGCCCAAAATAAAGGCAATATCCCTGTTCTTTTTCGGAAAAGAACACAGGTTTTGGCATTTTTGGGCGGAAATTTTCAAGGGCCGGTTTCCCGGCCCTTGCTTTTATTCTCGTTCCAAGGTCTTCATAACCCAAATTTGCAGCGGAATGGCGCAGGCCAAGGTCAGCAGATCCGAAATGGCCTGGGCCGACTGGATGCCCAGCAACCCCATACCCAGCCTGGGCAGTACCATCACCAGGGGGATCAGGAAAATGCCCTGCCTTGCCGCCGCCAGGAAGGTGGCGGGCCCCGTCCGGCCAATGGCCTGCTGCATCATGTTGCTGTTGATGATCCAGCACTGGGCCGGGAAGGTGACGCACTGAATCCGCAGGGCCAGGGCCCCACATTCCACTACCTCCGGGTCGTTTCGGAAAAGGGCGATCAGCTGGGGGGCAAACACAAAACCAAGGGCACTGAGGGCCAACAGTACCACGAAGGAGACCTTGACGCAAAACCGGAAGCCCTGCCGCACCCGGTCATAGAGCTTGGCGCCATAGTTGAAGCCACACACCGGCTGGAAGCCCTGGCCAAAGCCGATCATGGCGGAGCTGCCGGCGGTGGTGATCCGCTGAACTACGCCCATGGCCCCGATCACCGCGTCCCCATAGGGTCCGGCGGCGTGGTTCACGGCGATGGTAGCCAGGGACGCCAGGCCCTGCCGGGCCAGGGAGGGCAGACCGCCCTTGACAATCATTTTATAATAGAAAAACTTGAATTGGAATTTAGATGGCCTTATGCTGATATTGCTGCCCCGGAAGGTGCCGCCCAACAGCAGCAGGAAGCTGATAAACTGGCTGATGATGGTGGCCCAGCCGGCCCCCGCCACGCCCATGTCCATCCAGAAGATCATCACCGGGTCCAGGGCGATATTCAGCACGGCCCCGGCGGTGATGCCCACCATGGCATAGGAGGCGCTGCCCTGGAACCGGAGCTGGTTATTCAACACCAGGGAGGCGGTCATCCAAGGGGCGCCAAAGAGGATGGCCCGGAGATAGGCCATGGCGTGGGGTAGAATGGTGTCCGTGGAGCCCAGGGCATAGGCCAGAGGCTCCAGGAAGATCTGCCCCAGCACGCAGATCACCACGCCGGTGGCCAGAGCGGAAAAAAAGCCGGTGGAGGCCATTTTGGAGGCTTCCTCATAGTTTTTCTCCCCCAGCTCCCGGGAAATATAGTTTCCGCTGCCGTGGCCGAAGAAAAAGCCCACCGCCTGGATCACCGCCATCATGGAAAACACCACGCCCACCGCGCCGGTGGCGGCGTTGCTTTTCAGCATGCCCACAAAGAAGGTATCCGCCATGTTGTAAAAGCTGGTGACCAGCATACTGATGATGCAGGGCACCGCCAGGGAGCAGATCAGCCTCTCCACCGGGGGTTCGGTCATTCTTTTAAATTTCAGTTCCTGTTCGTCCATGGAGGTTCCTCGCTTTTTCTATATTTTCAGCTTTCCCATTATATACTGTTTTCTCCCAAAAAGCTACATAAAAAAACGGAAAAAATCCGGCCCTTTCGGGCCGGAATTTTTACAGATTGACTGCCGCTTCCAAATTTTCGCCGCCGAATCGGGCGACCACCGGTCCCGCCACAGTTTTCAAAAATTCCGTGACCTGGCTGCCGGCCCGGCCGGTAAAGGCGGCAGGGTCCAGAGTCGCCTCGATCTCCGCCCGGGTCAGGGGGAAGCGGGGATCGGCGGCGATCCGGTCGATCAGATCGTTCCGGCCGCCCTCCAGCTTGACCTTTGCGGCGGCGGCGTGGGAGTGGACCCGCAGGGCCTCGTGGAGCTCCTGGCGGTTGCCGCCTCGCTTCACGGACTCCATCAGGATGTTTTCCGTGGCCATGAAGGGCAGCTTCTCCATCACCCGGCGGCGGACCACCTGCTCGTAGACCACCAGGTTCGCCGACACGTTCATATACAGATTCAAAATGGCGTCCACCGCCAAAAACGCCTCGCTGACCGAAATCCGCTTGTTGGCGGAGTCGTCCAACGTCCGCTCCATCCACTGGGTCCCGGCGGTGAAGGCCGGGTTCAGGCTGTCGCAGATCACATACCGGGCCAGGGCGCAAATCCGCTCGGAGCGCATGGGGTTGCGCTTGTAGGGCATGGCGGAGGAGCCGATCTGGTCCTTTTCAAAGGGCTCCTCCAGCTCCTCAAAGGACTGCAAAATTCGCAGATCGTTGCCGAATTTCATGGCGCTCTGGGCAAAGCCGGACAGCACCCCCAGCATATAGCTGTCCACCTTCCGGGAGTAGGTCTGGCCGGACACGGGGACCACGCCCTCAAAGCCCATTTCCCGGGCAATGAGCTCCTCCATCCGCTTGATCTTCTCCTCGTCGCCGCCAAACAGCTCCATGAAGGAGGCCTGGGTGCCGGTGGTGCCCTTGGAGCCTAAGAGCCGCAGCCGGGAGAGCTGGAAGTCCAGATTCTCCATGTCCTGGATCAGCTCGTTGATCCACAGGGTGGCCCGCTTGCCCATGGTGGTGAGCTGGGCGGCCTGGAGGTGGGTATAGCCCAGACAGGGCAGATTTTTGTAGGTCTCGGCAAAGGCCGACAGATTTTTCACCACCTGGGCGGCCTTTTTCAGCACCAGCTCCCCCGCCCGGCGGAGAATGATGATATCCGTATTGTCCCCGACGTAGCAGGAGGTGGCCCCCAGATGGAGGATCCCCGCCGCCTTGGGGCACTGGAGGCCGTAGGCGTAGACGTGGCTCATCACATCATGGCGGACCTGCCGCTCCCGGGCCTGGGCGGCCTCATAGTTGATGTCGTCCTTGTGGGCCTCCAGCTCGTCGATCTGCTCCTGGGTCACGTCCAGGCCCAGGACCATCTCCGCCCGGGCCAGGGCGATCCACAGCCGCCGCCAGGTGCGGAATTTGAAGTCCTCGGAAAAGAGGTGCTGCATCTCCGGGCTGGCATAGCGGGTGGACAGGGGGGAAACATAGGTGTCGTGCTCCATAAATACTCCTTATATTTATTGATTTTCCTTTTGAATGTGGACGTTCAGATGGGGGTAGGTCATTTCCAGGCCCCGGTCGTCGAAGATCTCCTTGATCCGCTTGTTGGTGCCGAAGTGGGTGGCCCAGTAGTCCGAGCAGGCGCACCAGACTTGCAGCTCATAAATGATGGCGCTGTCCCCGTACTCCCGGACGCCGGCGAAGGGGGCCGGATCGTCCAGCACCGTTCCCACATCCCGGGCGGCGTCCACCAGGGCGGAGAGCACCTCGTCCACCGGGGTGTCATAGGAGCAGGAGACGTGCAGATCGATCCGGCGGATGCCTCCCTCGGAGAAATTGATGATCTCCGCCGCCACCACGGCGCTGTTGGGAATGGAGACCACCTTGTTGTCGATGGTGGCAAGTTTGGTGTAGGCCAGGCCGATCTCCTGCACCGTCCCGGCCTGGCCGGCGATCTCCACATAGTCGCCGGAGGCGAAGGGGTGGGTATAGAGCAGGGTGAAGCCGCCGATAACGTTGGTCAGGGCGTTTTGCAGGGCCAGAGACAGCGCCAGTGTCAGCACGCTGGCCAGGGCCACGATGCTGGTCACATCGATGCCCAGCTTGGCCGCCACCGAGACTACTAGGATGATCACCAGCGCCGCCTGGACCACGGAGATGATCAGGCTGTGGGCCACCTTTTCCAGCTTGGAGCGGCCCAACGCCTTCTTGGTCAGGCGCAGAACGATGTTGTTGACCAGCAGGCCCACAGCGGTGATGCACACGGCGGGAATGAGATTTTCCACCAGATAGCTCCCCGCCGTGACGCCCCAGGATTGAATGGCTTCCAGCATAAGTAGGCCCCCGTAATATTCAGTGTCGGCCCCCGGCCGCGCTACTATTATAACGGGAAAAAAGGCGCCGCGCAAGGGGGCCTTAAAGAAATCTTAAGGATTTTCCCTCTTTATTCTTAAAGTTCCGATTGTTATAATATTTTCAGAAAATAGAAAGAGAGGCCGCCCCATGTATACCATTCTGATTTGCGACGACCAGCCGGATATCGTCAACGCTTTAAAAATCTATCTCGCGCCGGAGGGCTACCGCCTCTTGGAAGCCTACACCGGGCGGGAGGCGCTGCAAATCGTCCAGCGGGAGGACGTCTCCCTGATCCTGATGGACATTATGATGCCCCAGATGGACGGCATCACCGCCACCTCCGAGATCCGGAAGATCTCCAACGCCCCCATTCTGTTCCTCACCGCCAAGAGCGAGACGGAGGACATGGTGCTGGGGCTGAACATCGGGGCGGACGACTATATCACCAAGCCCTTTGTGCCGGTGGAGGTGCTGGCCCGGGTCCGGTCCCACCTCCGGCGGTACGCCCGGCTGGGTAGCCGGGTGGAGAGCGACCACTCTCTGGTGGTGGGGGGCGTGACCCTGGACGACGGGTCCAAGACCGTCACCGTGGACGGCGAGCCCATTTCCCTGACCCCCACGGAGTACAGCATCCTCCGGCTGATGATGAAGAGCCCGGGCAAGGTCTTTTCCACCCGGGAGCTGTACGAGGCCGTGTGGCAGGAGGCCGCCCTAGGCAGCGAGGGCTCCGTGGCGGTCCACATCCGGCATCTCCGGGAAAAAATTGAGATCAACCCCTCCCAGCCCCGGTATCTGAAGGTAGTCTGGGGCCAGGGGTACAAAATGGACGGAGGGAACTGATATGCGCTACTCCATTCCCATGAAATTTTTGGCGGTGCTGCTGTGCGCCTGCGCCCTGCTGGTGAGCCTGGGCAGCGGGCTGCTGGTGGCGCATATGGCCGCCGAGGATGTGTACACGGAACCCGACAGTATCGTGGAGGACCAGAAAAACGATCTGGCGTACTCCTGGGCCAACTGCCAGCTGGGGCGGGAGCTGTCCGAGAAGCTGGGGGGCTGCGGTGCCCCACTGCTCCAGGTTTTATACAACGGCAGCATTATGGACGTGATCACATCGGGGGCCTATGTGATCACGGACCCGTCAGGCAAGGTCCTGGCGGATACCCGGGGGACGGGGCCGTACCCCCAGGTCTATGACTTTGCCATTCGTGGGGTGTATTACCGTTATTTTGGGGTCTACGGCCACCTGCAGGTCCATGAGGACGGAGAGCAATACTGGGTAACCCCGGAGGGGAAGGTCATCTGGGACGGATGGGATCTGCCCGAGAACGGCAGCATGTGGCTCCCCGACATGGCATTTACTGGGGAACCGAATACCACCGCCCCCACCACCGGCGACCAGCGCCAGGATGGGCTGACTGAGGAGCAGATTCAGGACGTGGACAGCATCTTCGTCATGGCATATTACGACGAGACCCTGGGCCACGTCAACGTCATCCGGCTGGGCCAGGTGACCACCCAGGAACACTACCAGGTGAAGGTCTACCTGCCCCAGGGGGCCTTCCAGGATCTGCGAATCGTCCTTTTGGAGTACCTCGTCGGGAGCCGGTATTGGATGATCGGCCTGCTGATCGGGGGGCTGCTGCTGTTCGCCGTGACGGCGGTGTACCTGTGCTGCGCCGCCGGCCGGAAGAAGGGCCGGGAGGAGATCGTCCCCGGCGGACTGAATCGCCTACCCCTGGACCTGTACGCCCTGGGGACAGTCCTGGCGGAGATCGAGCTGGTCTACGTCTGCTTCCGGCTGCTGGACTACGCCTTAGACTCGAGCTATTTTATAAATTATGTAAACTCCCCCATCTCAATGAACGTCGGGGCCCTGTGCCTGGCGGGGGTGTGCGCCCTGGCCGGGTGCCTGCTGTTCGTGGGCTTCTGCTTCGCGGCTGCGGCCCAGTTTAAGACAAAGGATTTCTACTGGCTGCGGCACAGCGCCGTGGGTTTCTGCCTGAGGATGCTCCTGCGGGGGCTGAAATGGCTCTGGAAACACGGCGTGGTGGGGCTGATCGGCGGGGCGTTCCGGGCCGTGGGCCGGTTTATCCGCCGAATCTATGAACTGCTGCCCCTGATCTGGCAGTGGCTGCTTGTGGGCATGGGGCTGTTCTTTGTGCTGCTGTTCGGCATCTGGCATCTGTTCCGGGGATCCGGGCTGTTCTGGATGCTCTGGGCGATCGTGGTGTGCGTCCTGGTGGTGCTCTATGGCTCCTACAGCTTCGGCCTGCTCCTGAAGGGGGCCAAGCGGATGAGCCAGGGCGACCTGAACGAGAAGGTGGACGGAAAGTATCTCATCGGCAGCTTCAAGGACTTTGCCCAAGCCCTCAACGCCCTAGGCGACGCCGCCATCCAGGCCGCGCAAAAGCAGATGCGCTCCGAGCGGATGAAGGCGGAGCTGATCACCAACGTGTCCCACGACATCAAAACGCCCCTGACCTCTATTATAAATTATGTTGACTTGCTGCAAAAAACGGATGATCCCCAGGAGCGAGTCTCCTATCTGGAGGTGCTGGACCGGCAGAGCCAGCGGATGAAGAAGCTCATCGACGACCTGATGGAGATGAGCAAGGCCTCCACCGGCAACCTCACCGCGGAGATTCGGAGGCTGGACCTGGTCGAGGCCGTCACCCAGGCGCTGGGCGAGTTTTCCGATAAGCTGGCCGGGGCCGATCTGACCGTGGTGTTCGACCCGCCCAAGGAGCCGGTGTGGATCCAGGCCGACGGGCGGCTGTGCTGGCGGGTGATGAGCAATCTGCTGAACAACGCCGTCAAGTACGCCCTGCCGGGGACTCGGGTGTATATCGAGCTGGCCCAGGAGGGCTACCGGGTACGGCTCTCCATCAAAAACGTGTCCCGGGAGCAGCTGCGCCACACTGGCGAGGAGCTGCTGGAGCGGTTCGTCCGGGACGACGCCTCCCGGAACACCGAGGGCAGCGGCCTGGGGCTGAACATCGCCAAAAGCCTGATGGAGCTGCAGCGCGGCACGCTGGAGCTGACCGTGGACGGGGACCTGTTCAAGGCCGTTTTGACCTTCCCGACGTAAAATTCACGGATTGTTTTCATTGCCGTCATGACCCGTTCAAAGGCTTCCGTTAATTTATAAACATGAAGTCCGGCGGAAGCCGTGAGCCGCCTGGCTTCTACGTTGGTTCTCTTTTCTACCTCTCTTCTTTCCTAAAAATCACAACGCGCGGGTCCCCGCAGCCAAATGGCTGCGGGGATCATCCTTGAAGGGCCCACCCTGAAAAGAAATAGCCCATTCTTGACAGCGCAGGCAAAAAATGATAAAATACACCCGGTCCCCCAAGGGACCAGGTGCTGCCAGTATAACGGTAGGCGGTTTTCCCCCGAGTTACAGGGGGAGCTTCTTGCCCCCCTGTTTCAGAAAGGGGGGCTGGCCATGACGACGATGGAAGTACTTACATTCTGTCTTGTGATCATCGGCATCATCAACCTGTTTATTCAGCTGATGAAAAAATAAGAAGCAACCGCCCCTTCATGCCCATGAGACGCGGTTGCTTCTAACCAAATCCGGGGGCTGACCGTCTGCCGGCAGCACCTTTCTATGCTTATTATAACAGCGCTTCACCATCTTGTCAAGTGCTTTACGCCTTGACATTTTCATCTGACGATGTATAATTGACCATGCTAGAATAGAAAAAGGAGCGTAATCACTATGGTATATCCTATGACCGTCGCCGGGCTGCGCCGGGAGCTTCCCATCTGCCCGGTCAATGAGCATCTGTCCATCGCCGGCTTTGTGATCTTTGGGGACGCGGAGCTGACCGTGGCCTGCGCCCGGGAGCTGCTGAAGCGGGCCCCGGAGTACGACTACCTGATCACCGCCGAAGCCAAGGGCATCCCCCTGATCCACGAGATGGCCCGGCAGAGCGGGGCGAAGAAGTATTTCCTGGCCCGGAAGGGTCCCAAGCTGTACATGACCGGGGTGTTTGAGTCCACCGTTCACTCCATCACCACCGCCAAGGAGCAGCACCTGTACCTGGACACTGCCGACGCCGCCCTGATGAAGGGCAAGAAGATCCTCATCGTGGACGACGTGATCTCCACCGGCGAGAGCCTGGCCGCTCTGGAGGCCCTGGTGGAGAAGGCCGGGGGCATCATTGCCGGACGGATGGCCATTCTGGCCGAGGGCGACGCCCAGGACCGGCCCGACCTCATCTACCTGGAGAAGCTGCCCCTGTTCCACCCGGATGGCACCGTAATGGAATAAAAAATCCGGTCTTAAACAAATCTTAAACCTTTTCCTACTTTTTTCTTAATCCCCTTTCTGCTAAAATACTCCCATCAAGGGAGGAATTTCTATGGATCTATTGATGGACATTCTGGCGCTGGTCCTTAAACTCTTCGCGCTGTACACCGGTCTGGTCGGGGCCTTTTTCCTACTGCCCCGCCGCCGGTTCCCCACCGTCCCGCCCAAAGCCCGGTTCGCCGTCCTTCTGCCCGCCCGGAACGAGGAGGCGGTCATTGGAGAAAGCGTCCGCAGCCTTCTGCGGCAGGACTATCCCCGGGAGCTGTTCGATGTGTATGTGCTGCCCAACAACTGCACGGACCATACCGAGGAGGCCGCCCGGAAAGCGGGCGCCCGGATTTTCCGCTGCCGGGGACCGGTTCGGAGCAAGGGCGAGGTGCTGCACCAGGCTTTCGCCCACCTGATGGGGAAATACGACGCCTACTGCGTCTTCGACGCGGACAATCTGGTAGCTCCGGGCTTCCTGGCCCGGATGAACGACGCGTTTGCCGCCGGCGCCCAGGCCGCCAAGGGCCGAATCGTCGCCTCCAATCCCTATGACAACTGGGTGGCGGGGTGCTACGAGCTGCATTTTTCCAACGCCAATCTCCTCTACTCCCGCCCCCGGGAGCGGCTGGGTCTGAGCAGCAAGCTGGTGGGCACCGGCTTCATGGTGACGGACCAGCTTCTCCAGCGGCTGGGGGGCTGGAACACCCGGAGCATAGCCGAGGACGCGGAATTTGCCGCAATCTGCGCCAAAAACGGCGTGCGTGTGCGCTATGTGCCCGACGCCGTTCACTATGACGAGGAGCCCACCTCCTTTTCCGCCTCCCTCCGGCAGCGCCGCCGCTGGAGCGCCGGGCTTCAGAATGTGGCCCGGCGGTACATCCCCTCCCTGCTGAAAACCTGGGGGCCGCTGCAGTGGGACTTTGCCGTGTTCCTCTCCCGGATCTATTTGCAGCTGCTGGCCCTGCTGCCGGTGTGCTGGGGGCTGATTCACATGGAGCCTCTGGCGGCTCTGGCCGCGCTGGGCATTGGTCTGGCAGGCTTCTGGGCAGGCGCTACCGTCACCGCTCTATTTCTGTGCGTGGCGGCGGGTCGGAGCCCCCGGCGGATGTGGAAAACCATCGCGCTTTACCCTGTCTTTGTCGCCTCCTGGTACCCGCTGCATATCATTTCTCTGGTGTCCGCGCCCAAGGTTTGGCACCCCATGACCCACATCGGCGCCGGGCAGCGGGCCGCTTAAGCGATCAATCAACGCCCCCGGCCCCGGGCCGGGGGCGGAAATCGGATTCTCCTATTGACAAACCAGCCCATTCGGGGTATTTTGTATACATCCCATAGAAAGGGGGAGCCCCCTATGGTGGATTACCGAAGGCTGCGGCTTTCCAATCTCACCTCTCCTGAATTTAATCATCTGCTGCCTGCCCTGTACTGGCCGGTTCATGGTATCCTGTTCGCCGCGGTGGAGCAGCTTCGGCCTCTGGCGGCCTGCCACCCGGTGTGGTGCCCTCTGGACAATCTGATCCCCTTCAACGAGTGGTTTCTGATCCCCTACCTACTTTGGTTCTTCTACATCCCGGGGATGCTGATTTATCTGGCGCTGTACGACACCGCCGCGTTCCGGCGGTTCATGTACTTCATCATCGCCACCTACGGCGTGACCCTGCTGGTCTATCTGATCTACCCCACCTGTCAGTATCTCCGGCCCACGGTCTTCCCCCGGGACAATTTCCTCACCCGGCTGACCATTGCCTTCTACGAGTTCGACACCAACACCAACGTCTGTCCCTCCCTGCACTGCATCGGTTCCTTCGCCGTGGCCTTCGCCGCCTGGGACACCCCCCGGTTCCGGAGTCTCTTCTGGAAACTCAGCTTCTTTGCCATGTCGGCCCTGATCTCCGTGTCCACGGTGTTCGTCAAGCAGCACAGCGTGGTAGACGTGTTCTGGGCCCTGGTGGTCTGCGCCGCCGGGTACGCCCTGGTCTACGGGCGGAAAAAGCCCGCCGCCCAGCCGGTTTAGGGGGATGAAATGGAACATCGGGACAATTACGCGCTCCAAATGCAGGCCGCCCAGGCCTATTTTCAAAACTACGACCAGGAGGCGTTGATCCGTAAGTTTTCCCTAGCCCACGACGAGACTTACCTCTATTTTACCATGGCCGCCCGGCCCTACCGGCTCCGCCGGTCGGACGCCGCCCTGGAAAAAATGGTAGCTGGCCTCTGGCGGGACGGCAACAGCCACAGCGAGGTCATGACCGCCCTGGACGTGATCTGCGACGCCAGGGAAGACCGGTTCCTCTCCGGCCGGTGGAAGAGTATGCAGAATTTTGGCCTTCAGTTCCACCGCACCCTGCTGGAGGACCGGCCCACAAGGGAGGCCCTGGCCTTTGACCGGGACCCGGCGGGACTGGCCCAAGCCTGCCGGGCACTGGGCGGCAAAGCGCTGCCCGGGGCGGACGTAAGCTTTGCCCTCCCCCTGCTTCTGGGTCTGGAGGTCTGTATGCAATTTTGGCAGGGGGACGAGGAGTTCGCTCCCCGGCTTTATTGGCTCTGGGATGAGAACGCCCTGATGTACATTAAATATGAAACCATGTATTTTGCCGTCAACCTGCTCCTGTCCCGTCTGGAGGAGGAGATGGCCCGGAAAGGAGCGAAGAGTGTTTGAGCCGTCTCGCGGAATTTGACAGCACCTATGTGACCATCGACTTAGACGCCGTGGGGAAAAACATCGACGCGGTAGCAAAAAAGGCCGGCGTACCGGTAATGGCGGTGGTCAAGGCCGACGCCTACGGCCACGGAGCCATTCAGATCGCCCGGTATTTGGAGGACCGGTGCGCCTTTTTCGGGGTCTCCTCCATTTTGGAGGCCCTGGAGCTGCGCCAGGCGGGGATCCAAATCCCCATTCTCATTTTAGGCCACACCCCCGTCACCGCCTATCCCGCCCTGGTGTCCCAGGACATTCGGCCAGCCCTCTTTTCCTGGGAGGACGCCCTGGCCCTGTCCGCCGAGGCGATGCGCCAGGGAAAAGCCGCCCCCTTCCACTTCGCCGTGGACACCGGCATGAGCCGGATCGGCTTCCAGGCCACCCAGGAGGCGGCGGAGACCTGTGCGAAAATCGCCGCCCTGCCCGGGCTCCGGGCGGAGGGGCTGTTCAGCCACTTTGCCACCGCTGACGGGGCGGACCTCACCCGGTCCCAGGCCCAGGCGGCTCTGTTTGACGAATTTGACGCCCGGCTGCGGGATTTGGGGCTGCGTATTCCCATCCGGCACCTTGATAATTCCGCCGGGCTGATGAATTTTTCCCGGCACTATGAGATGGTACGCTCCGGCATCGTCACCTACGGCCTGTACCCCAGCGACCAGGTGGACCCTCAGGACCTGCCCCTCTCCCCCGCCCTGCAGTGGCGCAGCCGGGTGAGCCATGTGAAGCTCCTGCCCCCGGGCCGGGAGATCAGCTACGGCGGCGCCTACGTCACCACCGCCCCCACCCTGGTAGCTACGGTGCCGGTGGGCTATGCCGACGGCTACCGGCGGAGCCTCTCCGGGAAATTCCACGTCCTGATCCACGGAAAAGCGGCCCCGATCCTGGGCCGGGTGTGCATGGATCAGATGATGGTGGACGTCACCGGGGTCCCCGAAACCCAGGTGGGAGACGCGGTGGTGCTGGTGGGTCGGGACGGCAACCGGGAGATCACCGTGGAGGAGATCGCCGCCGCGGCGGACAGCTTTAATTATGAGTTTATCTGCGGCATTAGCCGCCGGGTGCCCCGGCTCTACCGCCAGGGGGGAAAAACCGTCCACGCCGTCCACTATCTATTAGATGAATAAAGACCGAGGGTACCAGACCCTCGGTCATTTTTTCTGCTTGCAGGCGTAAAAATACGCCATTTTGTAGTCCCCCAGTTCCCGGCAGCACTGCTCCAGCAGGGGCGCCGCCGCCTCCGGGGAAAACGCCTCCCCCCGCTCCAGGCAGGGCCGGGCCAGTTCGTAACGCTCCTGGGCCAGATACGCCCTACCCCGGAGGAGGCTCCATTCCGGGTCCTCCCGATCCTTCGCCGCGTCCAAAAGCCTGCCGCAGCCCGCGGGGTCCCCGGCATCCAGAGCCGCTGCCCCCAGCGCCAGCAGAGCCGGGTCCAGGGCCGGGAGTTTCTCCGCCACCTCCTGGAGTCTCGCCGGGTCGGCCCGGGCAGTCAGCAACCAGAGCCGGGCTTGCCAAGGGCCAAAATAACTGCTCCGCTGCCCTGCCCGCTCCGCCTGCTCCAAGAGCGTGGAGGCATAGGGCCGCCGCCCCTGGCGGATCGCCGCTTCCGCCAGATCCATCCGGCACAGGGCGGAAAGCAGGTAGTATTCCTGGTCGAAAACCCCGTCCGGGGTCCGGTAGGCATCCAGTGCAGCCATCACTCCGGCGGGATCTTTTTCCAAGAAGGCCGCCCGAGCCCGGGCCATGGCCTCCTGATTGGGGGAGGTCACCGTCTGCTCCTCCAAAAAATAGCTCACCGACTTACCCAGCTTGGCCGCCAGATAGGTCAGGGCGTCCAACGAGGGCGTGGCGGAGCCGTTTTCGATCAGGGAGAGCATATTCCGGGTCAGATATTCCCCCGCCAGCTGCCGCTGGGACAGGCCTGCGGCCAATCTGGCCTCCTTCAGCCGCTGTCCAATGGTTCCCACGGTTTTCGCCCCCTTTTTTTCATTATAACAGCCCCCCGCCGGATTGTCAAACCGGCGGGGGAAGCCGTTTTGGAGCGTAACAAAAATTTCATTTGCTATTTTGAGAAAATTGGATTATAACATAGATAGTTGTGGACAGAAAAGAGGGAACTCGATGGATACATTCAATCGGCGGGATTTGAAGATCCAGGCAAAGGAAGCGCTTTCCCGGTCCCAGAGCAGGCCCTTGCGGCTGGTCGGGATCCACGCCGGGGTCACTGTGGGCGCATTGCTGCTGCTGATGGCGCTGAACGCTGTTTTACAGGGCCAGATTGCCGGCACCGGAGGTCTGAGCGGGATGGGGTACCGCTCGATCCTGTCCTCGGTCCAGGCGCTGATCCAACCCCTGGTATCGATCCTCCTGGCCTTCTGGAATATCGGCTACCTGTTCGTGGCCTGGAAGCTGGCCCGGGGGGAGGATGCCGCGCCCCGGGATCTGCTTCAGGGGATCCGCCGGGTCGGTCCGGCGGCCCGGTTCCTGGTGATCAAAGCCCTGATCTTCCTGGCCCTGGGGATGATCTGCTTCTACCCCAGCATGAGTCTGTATCTGATGACCCCGCTGGCCCGGCCCCTGATGGAGGCACTGGAGCCTCTGGCCTCCCAGTCCGCTGCGGCGGGTTCTATTGAGATCACAGACGCCATGGCGGAGGCGGTGTCCCAGGCCATGGTCCCCATGCTGGGCATTTTCCTCATCGTATATCTGGCGGTCTGCGCGCCCTTTTTCTACCGGTTCCGGTTGGCGGAGTTCGCGCTGTGGGAGGATCCCCAAGCCGGAGCCCTTTCCGCCCTGCGCCGCAGCAGCCGGATCACAAGGGGCAGCCGGATGAATCTTTTGAAGCTGGATCTGAGCTTCTGGTGGTACTACCTGGCCCTGGCGCTGCTCACAGCCCTTTCCTATGGGGATCTTCTTCTGCCTCTGCTGGGGATCCAGCTGCCGATCTCCCAGGACGCGGCCTTCTATCTGTTCTATGGGCTGTCCCTGATCGGGCAGGGGGCGCTGATCCTGCTGGCAAAAAACTATGTCACCGTCACCCTGGCCCGGGCTTATGAGACCCTGCGCCATCCCCCGGAGCAGACGCCGCGGCAGATGCCGCCCGTGAAGATGCCCTGGACGTATTAAGGACACAAAGGCCGGCGGGGCTTTCGTAGCCCCGCCGGCAAATCTTGAAGAAGTCCAACGCCCCCGCTTTTGGCGGGGGCGCAGTGTTTTCTTTTACGCCTTTCCGGCGCAGCCGAGAACGTCGATGAGCTTGTGCCGGACCAACTCCTTGATGTTGGCCCGGGCGGGCTTCAGATACTCCCGGGGGTCGAACTTGTCGGGATGCTCGTCAAAGAACTGCCGGATAGTGCCGGTCATGGCCAGCCGCAGATCGGAGTCGATGTTGATCTTGCACACGGACAGCTCGGCCGCGTGGCGGAGCTGATCCTCCGGCACGCCGATGGCGCCGGGCATCTTGCCGCCGTGGGAATTGATCATCTCCACATAATTCTGGGGCACAGAAGAAGAACCGTGGAGCACGATGGGGAAGCCGGGCAGACGGCGGGAGACCTCCTCCAGCACGTCGAAGCGGAGCTGGGGCTTGGTGCCGGGCTTGAACTTGTAGGCGCCGTGGCTGGTGCCGATGGCGATGGCCAGGGAGTCGCAGCCGGTCTTGGACACAAATTCCTCCACCTCTTCGGGGTGGGTGTAGGAGGAATCCTCGGCGGAGACCTTCACCTCATCCTCGATGCCGGCCAGGGTGCCCAGCTCGGCCTCCACCACCACACCGTGGTCGTGGGCATACTCCACCACCTTGCGGGTGATCTCGATATTCTCTTTGAAGGGCTTGGAGGAGGCGTCGATCATGACGGAGGTAAAGCCGCCGTCGATGCAGCTCTTGCAGGTCTCGAAGTCGGGGCCGTGGTCCAGATGAAGCACGATGGGGATCTCGGGACATTCGATCACGGCGGCCTCCACCAGCTTCACCAGGTAGGTGTGGTTGGCATAAGCCCGGGCGCCTTTGGAGACCTGGAGAATCACAGGGGCCTTTTCCTCCCGGCAGGCCTCGGTGATGCCCTGGACGATCTCCATATTGTTGACGTTGAAAGCGCCGATGGCGTAGCCGCCGTCGTAGGCCTTCTTAAACATTTCTTTGGATGTGACTAGGGGCATGGGAAATCCTTCCTTTCAATTTTTTCCTAAAAGGTATTATACCATGAATTTTCCGGTTTTCAATAAAAATATTTGCCATTTTCCCACTGGCGTGCTATAATTAGTCAGAAGCGGCAAAACAGCCCCGTCTTGCCGGAATTTTTTGTCTGATATTCTTTACTTGGAGGGAACAATTATGTCTGAAAAGCCTCTGGTCGGTTCCTTGATCATCGGTCAATCCGGCGGCCCGTCCGCCGTGATCAACTGCTCCGCCTACGGCGTGATCAAAACCGGCCTGGAAAACCCCAACATCACCAAGGTCTACGGCGCGTTCCACGGCATCAAGGGTGTTCTGAACGACCAGCTGATGATCATGGACGAGGAGGACCCCCAGGAGCTGGAGCGGATGCTCTACACCCCCTCCTCCGCCCTGGGCTCCTGCCGGTATAAGATCGCGGACCCGGACGTGGACGACACGGACTATAAGCGCATCCTGGAAATCTTCAAGAAGTACAATGTCCGCTATTTCTTCTACAACGGCGGCAACGACTCCATGGACACCTGCAACAAAATCTCCAAATATATGAGCAAGGCCGGCTATGAGTGCCGGGTCATGGGCGTGCCCAAGACCATTGACAACGATCTGGCCGGCACGGACCACTGCCCGGGCTTCGCCTCCGCCGCCAAGTATATCGCCACCTCCTTCATGGAGGTCAGCCGGGATTCCCAGGTGTACGACACCGGCATGGTCACCATCGTGGAGTGCATGGGCCGTCACGCCGGCTGGCTCACCGCCGCCGCCGCCCTGGCTGGGATCAAGGGGGACGGGCCCGACCTGGTGTATCTGCCCGAGCGGGACTTTGACATGGACGCCTTCCTGGCGGACGTGAAGCGAATCTACGGCGAGAAGAAGAACTGCATCGTGGCGGTGTCCGAGGGCGTCCACTACGCCGACGGCACCTTCGTCTCCGAGGCCAAGACCTCCGGCACCGACGGCTTCGGCCACGCCCAGCTGGGCGGTCTGGCCGCCCGTCTGGCGGACATCGTCAAGGCCGCCACCGGCGCCAAGGTCCGGCCCATCGAGCTGAGCCTTTTGCAGCGCTGCGCCGCCCACTGCGCCTCCGGCACCGACATCGCCGAGTCCTTTATGTCCGGCAAGGTGGCGGTGGAGTCCGCCGTGGCCGGCATCACCGACAAGATGGTGGGCTTCCGCTGCACCCGGGAGGGGGGCTACAAGTGCGAGCCGGAGCTGTTCGATCTGAGCCTGGTGGCCAACACCGAGAAGAAGGTGCCTCAGGAGTGGATCAACGAGGCCGGCAACGGCGTGACCCAGGGCTTCATCGACTACTGCCTGCCCCTGATCCAGGGGGAGACCGGCATGGTCAAGGAGGACGGCCTGCCCCGGTTCGTCCAGCTCAAGCGGGTCTTCGCGAAATAATCCTTTCCATGAGCATCCCCGGGAGGCTGCAAGCGGCCTCCCGGGGATTTTGTCGTATTTTGCGCCCCTCCGTAGATGCGGCGGAAATCAGCCCCGGTGGTCGTCCTCCCGGAGATCCACCCGTTCTGCCTTCCGGCAGCGGCCGGTCTGGGCGTCCAGGGTAAAGAGCACCCCCTCCAGCTTGGCCGGGCCCGCCGCCCAGCGATACCGATCGGGAAGGTCCCCCCGGAACCGGGCGATGGACAGCTCCGGCCGGATGCCCAGCACCGAAATCGCCGGGCCGGTCATGCCCAGGTCCGTCACATAGCCGGTGCCCTGGGGCAGCACCTGGGCATCGGCGGTGGGCACATGGGTGTGAGTCCCCCAGACGGCGCTGACCTGGCCATCCAGCATATAGCCCATGGCCAGCTTCTCCGAGGTGGCCTCGGCGTGAAGCTCCACCAAAATCAGCCGGGCGGAGATCTTTTTCATCAGTTTTTCCACCAGCAAAAAGGGATTGTCCGGCCCGTAGTCCATGTTGCACCGGCCGATCAGGTCGATCACCGCCAGCTTTCCAACAGGGGTGTCAAACTCCGCCCAGCCCCGGCCCGGACTTTGGGGCGCCAAATTTGCAGGACGAAGGATGCGGGGACATTCCTCCAGATAGGGCACCAGCTCCCGGTGGCGATAGGTGTGGTTGCCCATGGTGATCACATCCGCCCCGGCGTTCAGAATTTCCTCCCCCTGCTGAGGGGTCATTCCCACCACGTTGGCGTTCTCCCCGTTGACCACCACGAAGTCCGCCTCCAGCTGCCGCCTCAGGCGGGGAAGATGCTTGCGGATCATCTCCATTCCCGGGCCGCCCACCACGTCCCCCACGGCCAAAACTTTCAAATCCATGGCTTTTACCGGACCGATTTGGCGTACTCCGTGGGGGTGATGCCAAATTTCTCCTTAAACTGCCGGGAGAAGTGATGCACCGTGGAGTATTGCAGGGCGGCGGCAATCTCAGTGAAGTTCATGTTGTTCTCCCGGATCATCTGCTTGCTCTCCTGGAGCTTTACCCGGCGGATATACTCCCCCGGGGAGATCTGGAGATTCTTATGGAACAGGGCCGTCAGGTAGCTGGGACTCACGTCCACATTCTTCGCCACCATGGGCACCGACATCTTCTCCCGCACATGGGCGCTGATATACTGCTGGGCTTTACGGATGATCTCATTCTCCGCATGGAGGGCGTGGGCGGTTTTGAGCCGCTCGGTGGGCCCGCCCGCCTCCCGCTGCAGCGTCAGCAGCAGCAGATTCAGCAGGCACAGGATCATATCGTTGGAATAGTCATCCATCCGCTCCTGCTCCTGGAGCATCTGCTTGAGGATGGTAGCCGCCCGCTGGGGGGACTGAAATTTTCGGTTGGACAGGGTTGAAAGATCCCCCCCGGAGATATCGAAGGATACGGTGACAAACCGGGGGGCCACCCCGATATCGGAATACTGCATATGCCACTGCCCCGGGCCGTAGAGGACCATATCCCCCTGCTCCAGCAGCAGGTCCTGTCCCTCCGCCACGGAGTGAAGGGAGCCCTGATCCACATAGGTCAGCTCCAGGGCCGGATGGGCCTCTCCCGCGAAGACGAAGCCCCGCTCCTTTTCCTGATAGAAGAAGGTGTACAATCGCTCCACCCGGAGGTTCGTCTGGACGTGATATCCCTCCTCCTGGTTCCGGGAACCCACCTGCGCCGGCGGCTCGGAGGCGGAATAGTCCGCCCAGGCGGTGTCCGTCAGAGGCGCCAGGGAAAAATAGACCCCCGACCGGATGAACACTGGCTTGTCCAGATAGAAATGAGAGAAATTCTCATTGTCCGAGGAGACGGACAGCACCGTCATCCCCTCCCCGCTGCACAGCCAGGTATCCGCCCCCGCCAGATATACCGGGGCGTCGGGGCCGCTGAGCTGGAGCCGCTCCCGGTAGCCCTCCTGATCCCGGCGGTTCCGGGCGGTCTGCTCCGGCAGGATTGTTCCAAACTGCCGGAAATTCACTTGGTTTAAGTTCCAAATCATACGAGCCCTCCTTATCGCGGCGCAATTCAAAAACGGCGGGAAAAAGCTAAAATGGAGTCACATGATCGGTGACTCCATTATTATAGCACGATTAGCGAAAATGGCAAATGTTTTTATTTCCGATATTCAAATTCCATGCCATTAAGATCCACGGTATCCCCGTCCTGGATGCCCATTTCTTCCAACCGATCAAAAACACCCCATTTCCGAAGTTGGAGGTCGAAGAAATTCCGGCTTTCATAGTCCTGGAAATTGATATCCTGCATCAGCCGCTCCAGCCAGGTCCCGGTGACGGCCCAGGTGCTGCCCAGATGCTCGATCTCCAGCTCCTCCGGGTCTCCGGGCTGGATCTCCGGCTCCACATACTCCGGTTCATAGTACGCCACCGGCGGCAGGGCCCGCAGCTGCCGGGCAACCGTCAAAACCAGCTCCCGCAGCCCCTGGCCGGTACCGGCGGAGATGGTCAGCAGGCCGCACCCTTTGGCCTGGACGTGGGCCCGGAGCCGCTCCAGATTGTCCGAATCCGGCGGCAGTAGGTCTGTCTTATTGGCGGCCACCAGCATGGGCCGGGCGGCCAGGTCTGGGGAATACTCCTCCAGTTCGGCGCAAATGGCGTCGAAATCCGCCACCGGGTCCCGGCCCTCGCTGCCGGACACGTCCACCACATGGACCAGCAGGCGGCACCGGTCGATGTGCCGCAAAAAATCATGGCCCAGCCCGGCGCCCTGGGCGGCGCCCTCGATGATGCCGGGGATGTCCGCCATGACGAAGGACACCCCCTCCTCTACATAGATGACCCCCAAATTGGGGTAGAGGGTGGTGAAGTGGTAGTTTGCGATCTTAGGCCGGGCGTTGGAGGTCCGAGACAGGATCGTGGATTTTCCCACATTGGGAAAGCCCACCAGGCCCACATCCGCCAGGAGCTTCAGCTCCAGGATCACGTCCCGCTCCTGGCCCGGGCGGCCCGCCTTGGCAAACCGAGGCAGCTGACGAGTGGCGGTGGCGAACCGGCCGTTACCCCAGCCGCCTCGGCCGCCCTTGGCCAGCACAAAATCCTCCCCGGCTGACATGTCCACAATGATTTTTTCCGTCTCCGCGTCCCGCACCACGGTGCCCCGCGGCACCTGAATAATCAGGTCCTCCCCCCGCTTGCCGCTGCGCCGTCCGCCGGCGCCGGCAACGCCGGACTGGGCCTGGTATTTGCGCTTGTAGCGGAAATCCAGCAGGGTGGACAGGTTGTCGTTGACCCGGAGGATCACGCTGCCTCCGTGGCCCCCGTCGCCCCCGTCGGGGCCGCCGGCGGCGACGTATTTCTCCCGGTGGAAGGCCACCGCCCCGTCTCCGCCCCGGCCGCCGGCAACGCTGATCCGCACTTTATCCACAAACATAGGGAACCTCCAAAAAAAGGGGGCTGCCGAGGCAGCCCCTGTGTTTCCGATTACTGCTCCGCGTACACCGAGCACTGACGGCGATCCTTGCCCTTCCGCTCAAAGCGGACGGTGCCATCCACCAGGGCAAACAGAGTGTCGTCGCTGCCGATGCCCACGTTCGCACCGGGATGGATATGGGTGCCTCTCTGACGGACCAGGATGTTGCCGGCCAGAACGAACTGCCCGTCGGCCCGCTTAGCGCCCAGGCGCTTGGACTCGGAGTCCCGGCCGTTCTTGGTGGAACCGCCGCCCTTATGGTGCGCGAAGAACTGAAAACCGATTTTCAGCATGGGTTTACACCTCCAAAACTTCGATATAATCAGGATAATCGTCCCGCAGGCTGCACAGTGTCAGCATCAGCCCTGCCAAAACGGCCTGGACTGTCTCCTCCTCATCGCAGACGGCGGGAAGGGTCAGGCTGATTCGGGCGTCCTCCTCCCTGACCCGGACTTTGGCCTTGGCGCCGCACACATCGTTGATGGTGGCCTCGGCCATGGTCACGGCGGCGGAAACGGCGGCGCAGACAATGTCCGTGCCCGCTTCCGAATAGCCGCTGTGGCCGCTGACGGTGAATCCGGTGATCCGGTCACCGTCGGAATAAAACTCGCACCTGGTCATTTTACAGGGCGATCTTGGTGATCTCCACCTTGGTGTAGGGCTGACGGTGGCCCATCTTGCTCTTCTCGTTCTTCTTGGCCTTGTACTTAAAGACGTAGAGCTTCTTGCCCTTGCCGTTCTTCAGCACCTTGGCCTCCACCTTGGCGCCCTCCAGCACAGGCGCGCCAATCTTGGAATTCTCCCCATCCAGGACCGCCAGCACCTGGTCGAAAGTGACCTGGGCGTTCTCCTCGGCGCCGAGCTTCTCGATGTAGAGGGTGTCCCCCTCGGCAACGGTGTACTGCTTCCCGCCGGTGACGATAACTGCTTTCATTTGTTTGTTTCACCTACTTTTAAACATGTAGTCTCGCTTGTAAGGCGCCGAAGAAATCCCGGACTTAGAGCCTTTTCAATGCGGCCCGTTTATTTTATCAGGCGGGAAGGAAAAAGTCAAGTCCAATTTTCCATTTTCTCTCCCTTTGGAGGCGGTTTTTCCCGTGTCCGGCGAAAAATATGAATTTTCTGCGGCATGGTTTACATTTGCCCCGGGTTGTGATAGAATAGGAGCTAAGGAGGCGGACCCATGGAACAATTTTTCAGCGAATTGAAGAGCTTCTTCCGGAAGGGGGACCTGGTTCTGCTCCTGCTGTGTCTGGCGACCACGGGCTTCGGATGCCTGGCCATCGCCAGCGCCACCAACCCCACCGGCGCGTTTCGTTCCGTGGTGGTCCAGGTGGCGGCGGCGCTGCTGGGCGTGATGTTCTTCATTGTCTTCTCCTCCATCGATACGGAGTTTTTCTCCGAGCACCGGCTGGCCCTGGTGCTGTTCAATACCGTCCTCCTCCTCCTGCTGCGCACCCCTTTCGGCGAGGACTTCGGCACCGGTAACCGAAGCTGGCTGGATATCCCCCTGGTGCCCTTCAGCATCCAGCCGGCAGAGATCTGTAAGATCACCTACATCCTCATTATGGCCTCCGTCATGGCCTCGCATCAGAATCAGGTGTCCTCCATTCCTTCGGTGTTCCACATGGTCTTTCACCTGGCCCTGCTGGTGGGCGTGAACTACGTCATGTCCAACGACGCCGGCGTGTCGCTGATTTTCGTTTTCATTTTTATCGGCATGGCCTTCGCCGGCGGGGTGAGCCTGATCTGGTTCCTGCTGGCAGGGGGCGGGATCGCCGCCGCCATTCCCTTCCTGTGGAACTACGTCATGGCGGAATACCAGAAGGACCGGTTTCGGATCCTCTGGGACCCCACCGTGGACCCCAACGGCGAGGATCAGCGCTACCACAGCCTGCGCAGTCTCTACACCCTCCGGGGCGGCGGCTGGGTCGGCCAGGGGCTCTTCAACGGCAACCGGGTCCAGGCGGACTCCCTTCCCGCCCAGCACACCGACTACATCTTCTCCTCCATTGGAGAGGAGCTGGGCTTCCTGGGCTGCGTGGCGGTGATGGTGCTGCTGTTCCTCATCGTATGGCGCTGCATCCATGTGGGGACCAAGAGCCCGGACTATCTGCGGCGACTGGTGTGCTTCGGGGCGGCCTCGGCCCTGATTTTCCAGATCATGAGCAACATCGGCATGTGCCTGGGCGTCACCCCCGTGATCGGTCTGACGCTGCCCTTCTTCAGCTACGGCGGAAGCTCCCTGGTGACGATCTACGCCATGCTGGGGCTGGTGTCCGGCGTCCACGCCCGGCCGGAGGCGGAGAGCCATCAGCTCTACGTCCGGCCCATCTATCCCACGTTTTAGGCCCTTCCCTGCCCTCCATTTGTAGTTTTGCCCCTCTGGGGCTGTTCAGAACCCAAATCTTAAAATAAAAAGGAGCGACCAAGTTATGAGACAATTCATGGACCAAGACTTCCTGCTCTCCAACGACACCGCCAAGCACCTGTACCACGACTATGCCTCCTCCATGCCTCTGGTGGACTACCACTGCCACATTCCCCCCCAGGAGATCTATGAGGACCGCCGGTTCGACAACCTGGCCCAGGTCTGGCTGGGAGGCAAGAATCCCGACGGCAGCTACTTTGGCGACCACTACAAGTGGCGGGTCATGCGCTCCAACGGGGTGCCGGAGGACTATGTTACCGGGGATCAGCCCGCCTACCAGCGCTTCCTGAAATTCGTGGAGGCCCTGGAGATGGCCATCGGCAACCCCATGTACCACTGGTGCAATCTGGAGCTGCGGCAGTTCTTCGGCGTCACCAAGCCTCTGACCCTGGACACCGCCCAGGAGATCTGGGACACCTGCAACGAAAAGCTCCGCACCGATCCCGATCTGACCGTCCGGGGCATCATCCGCAAGGCCAACGTGGCCTTCATCGGCACCACCGACGACCCGGTGGACACCCTGGAGTGGCATGAGAAAATCGCCGCCGACCCCACGATCTCCGTGAAGGTCTGCCCCTCCTTCCGGCCAGACAAGGCCATCAACATCACCAAGCCCGGCTTTGTAGAATATCTGGCCGTCCTGGCCAAGTCCGTGGGCAAGGAGAAGCTGGCCACGGTGGACGAGGTCTGCGCCGCCCTGGTAGAGCGGCTGGAGTACTTCCACGCCCGGGGCTGCCGGGCCAGCGACCACGGTCTGGACTACATCCCCTACCGGGAGGGTACTCCCGCCGAGGTGGAGGCCGCCTATCAGAAGGCCCTGGCCGGTCAGCGACTAACCCTGGAGGAGGCGGAAAAGTACCAGACCGCCATTCTCCTGTGCCTGGGCAAGGCTTACAGCCGGCTGAACATCGCCATGCAGCTCCACTACTCCTGCATCCGGAACAACAATGAGCGGATGTACCGCATCATGGGGGCCGACACCGGCTTTGACGCCATCGCCCAGAACACCTGCGGCGAGAGCATCGCCCGGCTCCTGTCCGCCCTGGATCTGGAGCAGGCCTGCCCCAAGACCATCCTCTACTCCCTGAACCCGGCGGACAACGCTCAGCTGGGCACCCTGATCGGCTGCTTCCAGGACAGCACCGTTCCCGGCAAGATCCAGCACGGCTCCGCCTGGTGGTTCAACGACACCAAGACCGGCATGGAGGATCAGATGCGCTCCCTGGCCAGCCTGGGACTGCTGGGCAACTTCATCGGGATGCTCACCGACTCCCGCTCCTTCCTGTCCTACGCCCGGCACGACTATTTCCGCCGGATTTTGTGCAACCTCCTGGGCCAGTGGGTGGAAAATGGGGAATATCCCAACCACGACGCCTCCCTTCAGAAGATCGTGGAGGGCATCTGCTACCGCAACGCCGCCCGGTACTTTGATCTGTAAAACGAAGAGACGCCCCGGCCTAAAAGGCCGGGGCGCCGCTTTTCCCGGAATCAGCTTCCCAATTTGGGCATACAGTAAACCGGATGCGAGAGCTTGTCCGCTTTTTTAGGGAAAAGCGGACAAATAACCCTTGACAAACCCGGCTTTCAGTGGTAGAATACCAAGGTAATCAAGAAGGCTGAATCATCCGCCTCACCTCCAGCCCAGGGCAAAGAGGTTCATACCCATCTCCTTTCGGGGGGGATCATAAGCGGTATGCGGATGTTTCGGCATCCGCTTTTTTGTTGTTTTATTGGAGGTGCTTACCATCGGCAAATTAGACCATCAGCTCAACGACGAGATTCGGGACAAGGAGCTTCGGGTCATCGGCCCGGACGGCGCCCAGCTTGGCATCATGTCCGCCGCGCAGGCCCTCGCCATGGCGGAGGAGCGGCAGATGGATCTGGTGAAGATCTCTCCCAACGCCACGCCCCCCGTCTGCAAAATTATGGACTACTCCAAGTACTGCTTCGATAAGAAGAAGCGGGAAAAGGAGGCCAAGAAAAATCAGCGGGTGGTGGAGATCAAGGAGATCCGCATGAGTCCCAGCATCGACACCAACGACCTGAATACCAAGGTCAAGAGCGCCCAAAAATTCCTGAAGGAGGGCAACCGGGTCAAGGTAAGCGTCCGCTTCCGTGGTCGGGAAATGGCCCACACCAATCTGGGCGAGAAACTGCTGCTGGAGTTTGCCGAGTCCTGCAAGGAGATGGCCGCCCTGGAGAAGAGCCCCAAGCTGGAAGGCCGCTTCATGTCCATTTTCCTCACCCCCAAGAACAGCAAGTAAGCAAAGTAGATACGGAAGGAGATACACCTATGCCCAAGCTGAAAACCCACAGCGGCGCGAAGAAGCGGTTCAACCTGACCAAAACCGGGAAGGTCAAGAGAGCCCGCGCCTACAAGAGCCATATCCTCACCAAGAAGGACACCAAGCGTACCCGCCGCCTGCGCAGCACGGCTTACGCCGACGTGACCAACACCGCGGCCATCAAAAAGATGATCCCGTACAAGTAAGCAGGATAGGAGGATACTACTATGGCTAGAATCAAGGGCGCGATGATGACGCGCAAGAGAAGAAATAAGACCCTGCGCCTGGCGAAGTCCTACTGGGGCTCCAAGTCCAAGCACTTCAAGATGGCCAAGCAGGCCGTCATGAAGTCCGGCAACTATGCCTTTGAGGGCCGCAAGCAGAAAAAGCGCACCTTCCGCACCATGTGGATCGCTCGCATATCCGCCGCCGTGGCTCCCTACGAGATGAACTACTCCACCTTTATGCACGGTCTGAAGAAGGCCGGCGTGACCCTGAACCGGAAGAGCCTGTCTGAGATGGCGATTCAGGACAAGGACGCCTTCGCCGCCGTGGTCGCCCAGGCCAAGGCCGCTCTGAACTGATTATTTTTGGACCCTGCCCGCCGTGGGCAGGGTCTATCCTTTTTGGAGGTGGGCAAGTGGAACTGACCCACACCGCCGCCCGGGCCGGGCGGTTATCCGGCTTTTTGCGGCAGGAGCTGGCCATGTCCCAGGGGCTGATCAACCGGCTCAAACACCGGGAGGCGATCCTGGTCAACGGCCGGCCCGTCTGGGTGGACTCCAATGTGGTTCCCGGGGACCGGATCACCGTTCTTCTGGAGGAACCGGAGGCCCAGTATCCCCCGGAAGCGGGGGATCTGACCATCCTATATGAGGACGATCACCTGCTGGCGGTGGACAAGCCCGCCGGGATGCTGATCCACCCCTCCCGGTCACAACTCACCGGCACCCTGGCAAACCGGGTGCTGTTTTACTACCGGCAGACCGGGCAGGACTGCGCCTTCCATCCCGTCACCCGGCTGGACCGGGACACCTACGGGCTGGTGCTGCTGGCGAAAAATTCCCACATCCACGCCGCCATGACAGCCCTGCACCGGGAAAACCGGCTGGAAAAAACCTACCATGCCCTGGTTTTTCCCGGCCCGGCGGCGGACAGCGGGGTTATCGCCGCCCCCATTGCCCGGCTTCCCCTGCCCAGCCTGCTCCGGCAGGTGGACCCCCGGGGAAAGCCTGCCAAAACAGAATATTGGGTCCTTGCCCGGGGCGAGAAGGGCTCTAAACTGGCCCTGCGGCCTGTCACGGGCCGCACCCATCAGCTCCGGGTCCACTGCGCCTGGATGGGCTTTCCCATTTTGGGGGATCCCCAGTACTTTAGCCCGGAGAGCATGGCCCGTTCCCAGGCGCTGGGGCTTGCGGGGCAGGCCCTCTGCGCGAAAAGCCTGGCCTTCCCCCACCCGGTTACCGAAGAGCGGATGGTCCTGGATTCCCGGATGGACGTGCCGGATTTGTAGACTTTTCCCAACTCCCGCTCCTGGAAAACCTGGAAAATCGGCGCGACTTCCACTTGCGTTTTCCAGCGAAAACAGGCATAATAGAACCAACTTTATTGAATCGGCCGGCGAAAGCGGCGGCACATTTTGGGAGGATTAACTATGCAGAAGGTCTTGATTCTGGACTTCGGCGGACAGTACAATCAGCTCATTGCCCGGCGGGTGCGGGAGTGCCACGTCTATTGCGAGGTGCATCCCGCCGCCAAGGCGACCCTGGACAGCGTGCGAGCCTACGGTCCCATCGGCATCATTCTCACCGGCGGGCCCAACAGCGTCTACGGGGAAAACGCTCCCCGGCTGCCCCAGGCGCTTTTTAATTTGGGCGTTCCCATGCTGGGCATCTGCTACGGCTGCCAGCTTATGGCCCATCAGCTGGGCGGCACGGTCCAGGAGGCCGGGGAGCAGGACGCCCGGGAGTACGGCCGGACCCCCACCTATCTGGACAGCGACAGTCTTCTGTTCCAGGGCCTGCCGGAGGAAAATATCACCTGGATGAGCCATGGGGACTTTGTCTCCCGGCTGCCGGAGGGCTTTTCCGTCACCGCCCACACCGACGCCTGCCCCGTGGCGGCCTTCGCCTGTCCGGAGCGGGGCTTCTACGGCGTCCAGTTCCACCCCGAGGTGTCCCACACCAACCATGGGCTGGCGATGCTCCGCAGCTTCCTCTACGGGGCCTGCGGCGCCACCGGCGACTGGGTCATGGAGGACTATGTCACCACCGCCGTCCGGCAGCTCCGGGAGAAGGTGGGGCAGCAGAAGGTACTGCTGGCCCTGTCCGGCGGCGTGGACTCCTCGGTGGCGGCGGCGCTACTGAGCCGAGCGGTGGGCAGCCAGCTGACCTGCATCTTTGTGGACCACGGTCTGCTGCGGAAGGACGAGGGGGATCAGGTGGAGGCGGTGTTCTCCAAAATGGACCTGAACTTCATCCGGGTCAACGCCCAGGACCGGTTCCTGAGCCGCCTGGCCGGCGTGGAGGACCCGGAGGCCAAGCGGAAGATCATCGGGGAGGAATTTATCCGGGTGTTCGAGGCGGAGGCCAAGAAGCTGGGCAAGGTGGACTATCTGGCCCAGGGCACCATCTATCCCGACGTGATCGAGTCCGGCAGCGGCAGCGCCGCCGTAATCAAGAGCCACCACAATGTGGGGGGCCTGCCCGACCATGTGGACTTCCGAGAGATTCTGGAGCCTCTGCGGCTGCTGTTCAAGGACGAGGTTCGGGAGCTGGGACGGGCCATGGGCCTTCCGGAGGCCCTGGTGAACCGGCAGCCCTTCCCTGGCCCTGGGCTGGCCATTCGGGTCATCGGCGAGGTGACCCGGGAGAAGATCGCCGCTCTTCAGGACGCGGACGCCATTTTCCGCGCCGCTCTGGAAAAATCCGGCGTGAGCAAGGACATCGGCCAGTATTTCGCGGTGCTGACCAACACCCGCTCCGTGGGCGTCATGGGCGACGGGCGCACCTACGACTATACTTTGGCCCTCCGGGCGGTGACCACCGACGATTTTATGACCGCCAAATGGGCCCGAATCCCCTACGAGCTGCTGGACGCCATCTCCGGCGATATCATCAACCACGTCAAGGGCATCAACCGCGTGGTCTACGACATCACCTCCAAACCCCCCGCGACGATTGAGTGGGAATGATTGCGAAAGCCCGAAATAATCAGTATATCATCATAATGACTTATCCACAGCGCAACGACTCTTGTTATAAGCGGCAATAATATAATAGATGGCAACTAGGCTAAATTATTACAGACATACAGGAACGACGGATAGTTTTCTTAAGCGATAATTCAATTGATTAAGCATGATAGTATTCTTGTAATTAAAATTATGATAAGGAGCTTATATTGATGAACAATAAATGGGAAGTATATGAGGCAAATGTACAAGCATACCGATCAAGTATGATTGCTTCGCAATCATTTTTATTAGCCGCGGGTACGTTTTCTATTGATAGAACAGTATTAGGTTGTACCTGTGTGGGAATCGCTTTATTTCAATTGTGGTTTATTTGGTTCAGAGTGATAAGAGCTCGAACCATTATTTCCGATTTTTACAAATTTAATTTAAGCAGTAAGTTTTACAAGGATGGTGAAAGAATTTCTTCAGAATTTAATAAGTGTAATAATATTTTAGTTTTAGATGAAGATACTTATGTAAAAAACCGACAGATTCGCAAAAAAGTAAATTCTAAATTGGCTGATGAAATGAATAAGCCAAAACTAAAACATAATATGAGATATTCTAGAATTAAAATTGATTTAATGCTGCCAATTTCTTTTACAATTTTATGGATTATTATATTACTTTATATTCTTCAGATAATATAGAGATATTTCTTCAATTTTGATGATCTATGGTAGCAACAAGTGACAACACTTTCAGATTATTCAGAGAAAAGCGCTAACAGACTTTTGTGATCGTCTATTAGCGCTTTTCTATTCATTGATTCTTGCGCCTGCACAGAGCATCCTGCCTGATGGGGGGGTACTGTCAAGAGTTATGCGCAAATTTAATGAGTCTGGTAGGAATCCGTTACTTTAGGCGGTGAAACCGCCATGGTTATCTCGTAGCGGACAGGGTGCGAGGGGTCAAGGGCGGCGCAGCCGCTTGCC
>CANQFY010000015.1 GCA_947600025.1 uncultured Oscillospiraceae bacterium | reverse complement strand
GCCCAGTTAGGAAACTGGGCGGCGACCTGCCACCGGCAGGTCGCATTTGATTGTTCGAATCCCTCCCGGCATATCAAGAGCCGCGCCCTCACAGGTGCGGCTCTTGGTACGCCAGAAGGGATTCGAACCCCCAACCCTCGGAACCGGAATCCGATGCTCTATCCGTTGAGCCACTGGCGCGTACATTTTTTGTTGCTCCGCTATTATAGCAGGGTTTGATCGGTTTGTAAAGGGGGAAAATAGAAAAAATTGCCCTCAATCCTTGTAGTAGAGCATGCAGTGGCAGTAGCCCTTGAACTTGGGATCGGCGATTTGATCCCGAAATTCCTTGCACATGCACTTGTTTTCCTCCGTCCGCTCCAGGCGGCAGGGGCAGTAGCCGCCAGTGCGCTTCAGGCCCTCCCGGATGGTGCGGACCATTTCCTTGTCCTCATTCAGCCGAACCGCCATTCAAGATCCACTCCTTTCTATAACCCCATTATACCCCCTTTTTCCCTTCTGTCAAGGGATTGACAGTGGTGTTTTTGCTGTGATATCATGGAAAAAACAGAAATTCGGGACGAAAGGCGGGACTTGACAAATGGGAAGAGGTCTGTTATCCTATTGTTTATCTATAAACAATAGGAAGAAGGAACCGACCCATGCATCCCCTGCAAAAACTGTACTGCCGCGCTTTTCAGCTGACTCTCCGGACGGCGCTGCCGCTGCTGCCCTACCGAAAACCAAAACCGCTGACCCATGTGGAGCAGGTGCCCCCGGTCCTGGCCCAGGCCGGCGTCTCCCAGGTGCTGCTGGTGACGGACCCGGGGGTGGCGTCCCACGGCCTGACTCGGGAGCTGGAGGCGGCCCTGGCCCAGGCGAAGATCGGCTGCGCCGTATTTGACCGGACGGTGGCCAATCCCACCACCGCCACCGTGGAGGAGGCGGCGGCGCTGTACCGGTCCGCGGGTTGCGGGGCCATTATCGCCCTGGGCGGCGGGTCCAGCATGGACTGCGGCAAGGCCGTGGGCATCCGCATTGCCAAGCCTCGAAAGCCCCTGGGCAAGTGCCAGGGCATTTTGAAGGTGCGGACCCGGCTGCCCCTGCTTATCGCCGTCCCTACCACCGCAGGTACCGGCAGCGAGACCACTCTGGCGGCGGTGATCACCGACGCCGAGACCCGGCACAAATACGCCATCAACGACTTTCCATTGATCCCCAGGTACGCGGTGCTGGACGCGAAGCTCACCGTCAGCCTGCCCCCGGCCCTGACCGCCTCCACAGGGCTAGACGCTCTGACCCACGCCGTGGAGGCCTACATCGGCCGCTCCACCACGGCGGACACTCGCCGGGACGCGATGGAGGCGGTGAAGCGGGTCTTTGCTTACCTTCCCCGGGCGTATGAAAACGGCGGCGACCTGGAGGCCCGGGAGCAGATGCTCCAGGCGGCCTACCTGGCCGGGTGCGCCTTTACCAAGTCCTATGTGGGCTATGTCCACGCCGTGGCCCACTCCCTGGGCGGGGAGTACAACGTGCCCCACGGCTATGCCAACGCGGTACTGCTGGACCAAGTGCTGACGGCCTACGGTCCGGCGGTGTACAAAAAGCTGGCGGAGCTGGCCCGGGGCGCGGGGATCGCTCCGGCAGACGCCGGGGAGGAAGAGGCCGCGAAGGCGCTGATCGGGGCAATTCGGGCCATGAAGCGACGCTTTTCCATTGGAGACACCATCCCCCAGCTCCGCCGGGAGGACATGCCCAAGCTGGCCGGCTATGCCGCGCGGGAGGCCAACCCCCTCTATCCCGTGCCGGTGCTGATGGATCGGAAGGAACTGGAGGGGTTATACCTGCGAATTTTGGAGGAATAACATGGAGCAGCAAGAAATTTCCCGATTGGTGGAGGCCCAGCGGGCCTGGTTCCGCACTGGCGCGACTCTGGATCTGGGCCGCCGGGAGCAGGCGCTGGACGCGTTGCGCCGGGCGATTCGGAACCGGGAGGCGGAGATCAACCGGGCCCTGGAGCAGGACCTGGGGAAGTGCGCCTTTGAAAGCTATTTCAGCGAGACCGGTATGGTTCTCAGCGAGTTGAGCTATCAACGCAAGCATCTGCGCCGGTTTGCCAAGCCCCGGACTGTCCCCACGCCTCTGGCCCAGTTTGCGGCGAAAAGCTACCGCCTGCCGTCCCCTTACGGGGTGTGCCTGATCATGAGTCCCTGGAACTACCCCCTGCTTCTGACCCTGGACCCTCTGATCGACGCCATTGCCGCCGGGAACACCGCCATCCTCAAGCCCAGCGCCTACGCCCCTCACACCGCCGAGGTGCTGAAAAGCCTGATCGCCGACACCTTCGACCCGGAGTATGTGACGGTGGTTACCGGAGGCCGGGAAGAGAACAAGAGCCTGCTGTCGGAGCGTTTTGACTATATTTTCTTCACCGGCAGCCAGACGGTGGGCAGGGAAGTGATGGCCAAGGCCGCGGCAAACCTGACCCCCGTGACTCTGGAATTGGGGGGCAAGAGCCCCTGCATTGTGGATAAGACCGCCAATCTACCCCTGGCCGCCCGGCGGATCGTCTTCGGAAAATTCCTCAACTGCGGCCAGACCTGTGTGGCTCCGGACTATGTCCTCTGCGACGAGGCCGTGAAGGACGCCCTGGTGGCGGAGCTGAAAAAGGAGATCCTCCGCCAGTACGGTTCCCGGCCCCTCAAGGACCCGACCTATGGCCGGATCATCAACGAAAAGCACTTTAACCGGCTCCTGGGCCTGCTGGACCCGGAAAAGACGGTCCACGGCGGGGAGACAGATCGAGAAAGCTGCCGAATCACCCCCACGGTGCTGACCGGGGTGGACTGGTCCCATCCGTCCATGGGCCAGGAGATATTTGGACCCATTTTGCCGGTGCTGACCTACCGAGATTTGGAGGAGGCCGTTTCCCAAATCCATGCCCGGCCCCATCCTCTGGCGCTGTACTACTTTACTGAGGACGCAGCCCAGGCCAGAGAGGTCATGGCCCGGTGCGGCTTCGGCGGAGGCTGTATCAACGACGTGGTGATCCACTTGGCCACCACCCAGATGCCCTTCGGCGGCTTCGGGGAGAGCGGCATGGGCTGCTATCACGGCAAGGCGGGCTTCGAGGCCTTCACCCATTTCAAGAGCATTGTGGACAAGAAGACCTGGCTGGATCTGCCCATGCGCTACCGGCCCTACAAAAAATTCTATGGCAAGCTGATTCGCTTCTTTCTCCGGTAGCTTCCGCCCCGGCAAACTGCACAGGGGGGGCCCTCGCGGGGGAAAGGCTTTGCGGCGAAATGCCGTTTTTTCGGAAAACTGTTGCAATCGCAACGAAGCGGTGGTATACTATCCCTATCCATTTTTTTCCAAAGGAGAGCTGTCCATGATTTCAAGAGAAATTTGCCAGCGTGTTTTGCGGGAAGCGGTCTCCACCGGCGGGGACTACGCGGAGCTTTTCGCGGAAAACACCGTCAATCACAATATTCGCATGATCGCCGGAAAAGTGGATTCCATTCAGGACGGGGTAATTGCCGGCGCCTCCGTCCGGGTGTACAAGGGGCTGAGGAGCGTCATGGCCTCCACTGTGGACACCAGCGAGTCCGGCCTGATCCGCTGCGCCCGGCAGGCGGCGGAGGCCCTGGGCCAGGGTACGGCGGCCATGGAGATCGTCCTTCGGGAGCGGACATTTGGGGACATCCACCCGGTAAAGATCGTGCCCTCCTCGGCCTCTAACCGGGAGAAGATCGATGTGCTGAAGGCCGGCTACTTTGCCGCCCAGGAGTATTCTTCCGACGTCCAGCAGGTCACCGGCACGCTGCTGGATGTGGATCACCGGATTCTGATCGCCAGCACCGAGGGCTTTGTCGCCCAGGACCGGCAGATCCGCACCCGGATCGCCGTGACCGCCGTGGCGGACCAGGGCAAGGGCGCCCAGACCGGCTCCTGCTCCCCCGGACGGCGGATGGGCATGGAGATGTTTGAGTTTATTGACCCCGTGGCCGTGGGCAAAGCCGCTGCCCAGCAGGCCGTCACCATGGCCGGGGCGGGATACTGCCCGGCGGGGGTCATGCCCGTGGCCATTGAGAACGGCTTTGGCGGCGTGATCTTCCACGAGGCCTGCGGCCACTCCCTGGAGGCCTCCTCCGTGGCCTTCGGCCTCTCCCAATTCTCCGGGAAGCTGGGCCAGAAGATCGCCAACGAAAAGGTCACCGCCATTGACGACGGCACCATCCCCGGGGCCTGGGGCTCCATCAACATCGACGACGAGGGCACGCCGGCCCAGAAGAACGTCCTCATTGAAAAGGGCGTCCTGAAAACCTATATGATCGACAAATTCAACGGCCGTCGGATGGGCCTGGCCTCCACCGGCAGCTCCCGCCGCCAGAGCTACAGCTACACCCCCACCTCCCGGATGACCAACACCTATATCGCCGCCGGGGAGGATAAGAACGAAGACATTATTTCCTCTATCGAGTTTGGCCTGTACGCCAAGAGCATGGGCGGCGGCTCCGTGAACCCCGCCACCGGCGAGTTCAACTTTGCCGTCAACGAGGGCTACCTGATCCGTAACGGCAAGATCTGCGAACCGGTCCGTGGCGCCAGCCTGGTGGGCAAGGGCTCCGACGTGATCCAGAATATCGACATGGTGGGCACGGATATGGACATGGCCCAGGGAATGTGCGGCGCGTCCAGCGGCTCCATCCCCACCAACGTGGGCCAGCCCCTGATCCGGGTGAAGGCAATCACCGTAGGCGGCAGATAAGGAGGAATCGCTATGACGTACCATGAATTTCAACAAATCGTTGTGGACCGGGCCCAGGCCGAGGGCCTGACTGAGTACGAGCTGTACTACCGGGCTTCGGAGAGCACCTCCGTGGGCACCTTCCAGCGGGAGATCAATGAGTTCTCCTCCTCCAATGATGGCGGCGTCTGCTTCCGCTGCATCGTGAACGGGAAAATGGGCTACGCCTCCACCGAGGCGCTCAGCGCGGAGGAGGCCCTTTCCCTGGTGGAGCGGGCCGTGGAAAATGCCCGGAGCCTGGAATCCGAGGAGCCGGTGTTCCTCTGCGAGGGGGGCAAGGAGTATGCCCAGTTGAAAGCGCAGGAGTACCCCCTGCCGGAGACGGAGGAGATGGTCTCTACTGCCCTGGCGGTGGTGGATAAGCTCTACGCCGCCAATGAGAAGGTCATCGACGGCAGCGCCGCCGAGGTCTACCGGGAGAAAATGACCATCGCCATCCGCAATTCCAAGGGCCTGGATCTGACCTATACCCATGCCGGGGCCGGCATCGCCGCCGTAGCGGTGGTGAAGGAGAACGGGGAAATGTCCAACGCCTTTGAAATGAAGCACGGGCAGCTTTCCGCCATCAACACCGATGAAATGGTTGCCAAGGCCGTGTCCGACGCCATCGACGAGCTGGGCGGCGAGCCCGCCCCCACCGGGGCCTATCCCGTGGTCTTCGCCCCCCAGGCCATGGCGAGCCTGCTGGCGACTTTCTCCTCCGTCTTCTCCTCCGAGAGCGCTCTGCGGGGCCTGACCCGGATGAAGGGGCAGGAGGGCCAGACGGTGGCCGCGCCTATGGTGACCCTGGTGGACGATCCGTTCTACCCGGACAGCGCCATGCCCATGCCCTTCGACGCCGAGGGCTGCCCCACCTACACCAAGAACATCATTGAAAAGGGCGTTCTGAAAACCCTGCTCTACAATCTGAAGACCGCCCATCAGGCGGGGGTGGAGACCACCGGCAACGCCTTCAAGGGCGGCTACGCCGCCTCCGTGGACATCCGGCCCTTCACCATGTACCTGGCCCCCGGGGATCTGACTGAGGAGCAGCTGCTGGAAAAGGCGGGCACCGGCGTGTATATCAACTCGCTGGGTGGTCTCCACGCAGGGGCCAACGCCGTTTCCGGGGACTTCTCCTTGCAAAGCGCGGGCTTTTTGATCGAGGGCGGGAAGAAGACCAGCCATGTCAAGAGCTTTACCGTGGCTGGGAACTTCTACGACCTGCTGAAAAACATCACCGCTCTTTCTGACACCGTCAAGCCCCCCAGAGGCATGGGCATGACCGCCTTCTGTGCCCCTGCCGTTCTGGTGGAGGGCCTCACCGTCAGCGGGAAATAAGCTCCTTCCTGTTTTAATTCGATTCGGCTGGAAAGCGTTTGCTTTCCGGCCGAATTTTTAAATGTCATGATCCGTCCCTTCGATTTTTGGAAGAATTTGTTCAACCTGCGGAGGAACCGGGTTGGAGCGGGAAAGAAGATTGGAGATTTTGCTATATTTTTCGTTGAAAAGTGTAGGAATTTTTGTTATTTTGTCTTGCTTTTCCCCAGATGGTGCTGTATAATAAGGACAGCCATTTGCAATCAATAAGAGGAAGGGAGGGCTTCTTCGATGGAATCGGAATACATCATCGAAATGCTCAACATCAGAAAAGAGTTTCCCGGTATCGTCGCCAACGACGATATCACCCTCCAGCTCCGCCGGGGGGAGATCCATGCGCTGCTGGGGGAAAACGGCGCGGGGAAATCCACCCTGATGAGCGTCCTGTTCGGTCTTTACCAGCCGGAAAAGGGCGTCATCAAGAAAAACGGCGAAGTGGTCAAGATCAACAACCCCAACGACGCCACCGCGCTGAAGATCGGCATGGTCCATCAGCACTTCAAGCTGGTGGAGGTATTCACGGTGCTGGACAATATCATCCTGGGCGCCGAGGATACCAAGCTGGGCTTTCTTCAGAAGAAGGCCGCCCGGGCCAAGGTGGAGGCCCTGTCCCAAAAGTACGGCCTGAACGTGGACCTGGACGCCAAGGTGGAGGACATCTCCGTGGGGATGCAGCAGCGCACCGAGATTTTGAAGATGCTCTATCGGGACAACGAGATCCTCATCTTTGACGAGCCCACCGCCGTGCTGACCCCCCAGGAGATTGACGAGCTGATGGAGATCATGCGGGGCTTCGCCAAGGAGGGCAAGTCCATCCTCTTCATCACCCACAAGCTCAACGAGATCATGGCCGTGTCCGACCGGGTGACGGTGCTGCGGAAGGGCCGCTATGTGGGCACCGTGAACACCAAGGACACCAACAAGCAGGAGCTGTCCAACATGATGGTGGGCCGCCCGGTGCAGCTCCAGGTCCAGAAAGGAGAGGCCCATCCTGGCCAGACCATTCTGGATGTGCAGGGCCTAGTGGTTCCCTCCAAGGTCCATAAGAACAACGCCGTCAAGGGCGTCTCCTTCCAGGCCCACGCCGGGGAGATCCTGTGCATCGCGGGCATTGACGGCAACGGCCAGAGCGAGCTGGTTTACGGCATCACGGGCCTGGAAAAGGCCAGCGCCGGGAAAGTCACTCTCTGCGGCGTGGATATTTCCAAGTCCACCATCCGCCGCCGCAGCGACGCCGGCATGAGCCACATTCCCGAGGACCGGCACAAGCACGGCCTGGTGCTGGACGACACCCTGGAAAACAACCTGGTGCTCCAGACCTTCCGGCAGGACCGGTTCCAGACCATGGGCTTTATCAAGCGGGACGCGGTCCGCTCCTACGCGGAAAAAATCATCGATCAGTACGACGTCCGCTCCGGCCAGGGGCCCGTCACCATTGCCCGGAGCATGTCCGGCGGCAACCAGCAGAAGGCCATCATCGGCCGGGAGATCGACCGGGAGAATCCCCTGATCATCGCGGTCCAGCCCACCCGGGGCCTGGACGTGGGCGCCATCGAGTACATCCACGCCCAACTGGTGGCCCAGCGGGACGCCGGAAAGGCGGTGCTCCTGGTGAGCCTGGAGCTAGACGAGGTCATGAACCTGTCCGACCGGATCCTGGTGATGTACGAGGGCGAGATCGTGGGCGAGTTGGACCCCAAGAAGACCACCGTGGCGGAGCTGGGCCTGTATATGGCCGGCGCCAAGCGGGATAAGTAAGGAGGCGGCGAAAAATGAAACAAAAATCCCCTCTGCTCCAGCGGGAGGGCGCCAAGACGGTGCTTTCCTCCATCCTTTCTATTCTGATCGGCCTGGTCTTCGGCTCCATTTTGGTGCTGATCGTGGCCTTCTCCAGTGAGAGCATCTCCCCCAAGGGCGGACTGGAAGGCGTGTCGCTGGTGTTCCTGGGCCTGTTCAGCACCGGCCGGGACGCCGCCGGCGAACTGTCCTTCGGCTTTAACCCCACCAGCATCGGCAATATGCTCTTCCGGGCCATCCCCCTGCTGATGACGGGCCTTTCCGTGGCGGTTGCCAACAAGACGGGCCTGTTCAACATCGGCGCCCCGGGGCAGTACCTGATGGGCACTTGGGCCTCCCTGACCGTGGCCCTCTCCATTCCCACCAGCGTGGTCCCCTCCTGGATCGTCTGGACCCTGGCGCTGCTGGCTGGCATGCTGGCGGGCGCCATCTGGGGCGCGATCCCCGGCTTCCTGAAGGCGACCCGGAACATCAACGAGGTTTTGGCCTGCATTATGACCAACTGGATCGCCGCGAACCTGGTCACCTTCCTCTTTGATATCAGCGACCTGAAAAACGGCGCCGAGGCGGGCAAGGTGGGCTACATCAAACCCACCGCGGCCAACGGCGTGGCCACCGCCAAGCTGGGTCTGGACAAGCTGCTGCCCCAGTCCCAGGTCAACGCCGGCATCCTGGTGGCCATCCTCATCGCCATCGGCGTCTACATCCTGATGAATAAGACTACCCTGGGCTATGAGCTCAAGGCCTGCGGCAGCAACCGCCACGCCGCCCGGTATGCCGGCATCAACGATAAGCGGAACATCGTGCTGTCCATGGCCATCGCCGGCTCCATGGCCGGCGCCGGCGCGGCGCTGTACTGGCTCTCCGGCAACACCGAGTTCTTCTGGTCCACCTATCAGTCCCTGCCGGCGGTGGGCTTCAACGGTATTCCCGTGGCCCTGCTGGCGGCAAACAGTCCCATCGGCGTAATCTTCACCGCCATCTTCATGTCCCTGCTGAACATTTGCGGTACCCAGCTGAAAAACCTGACGGCCTTCAACGAGTACATCACGGACATCATTATCGCGGCCATCGTCTACCTCAGCTCCTTCAGCCTGATTATTAAAATGTGGCTGAGCAGCCGGGGCAAGAAAAAGACCACGGAATCCGCCCCCGCTCCCGCTGCCGCCGGGGAGAAGACCGGAAAGGAGAATGGAAAATGACATTCTTATTGCAGCAGACTTTGATCTACACCATTCCGCTGCTCATTGTGGCTCTGGCGGGCATCTTCGCGGAGCGCAGCGGCGTCATTAACCTGGCACTGGAAGGCATTATGATCATGGGCGCTTTTGTGGGCGTGCTGACGGTCTATCTGCTCCAGGAGGCGGGGATCTTTACCAAGGACAGCGGCCAGCTGGTCATGCTCCTGGCCCTGGGAGCCGCGGCCCTGATGGGCGCGGTGTTCTCCCTGCTGCTGTCCTTCGCGGCCATCAACCTCCGGGCGGATCAGACTATTGGCGGTACCGCGCTGAACCTGCTGGCCCCGGCCCTGACGCTGTTCTTCATCAACATCCTCACCAGCCAGAATGTGCTGGGCATGTTCACCGGCGACGCCGCCTCCTGGTTCATGATCAAGAAGACCGATCTGGGCTTTGATCGGGGGGCGGAGCTGGGCGTCCTGGGCGGCACCTTCCTGGACAAATTCTACCTGACCACCTACATCTGCATCGTGCTGTATGTGGTGCTGTCCATCATCCTGTATAAGACCAAGTTCGGCCTTCGGCTCCGGGCCTGCGGCGAAAATCCCCAGGCGGCGGATTCCCTGGGCATCAACGTCTACGTCATGCGCTATGCCGGCGTCACCATTTCCGGCGCCCTGGCGGGCATCGGCGGCTTTGCCTTCGCCCTGACCACCGCCAACTGCTCGTCCAACGGCGATGTGGCCGGCTTCGGCTTCCTGGCGTTGGCCGTGATGATCTTCGGCAACTGGAAGCCCCTGAACACCGCCCTGGCGGCCTTCCTCTTCGGCTTCTGCAAGTGTATCGCCGCCGCCTATTCCACCATCGACATCAATGGCGACGGGGTGTACCTCCTCCGGGACATCGGCATCAACCCCAATATCTATCGGATGCTGCCCTTCATCATCACCCTGGTGGTCCTGGCCTTCACCTCCAAGAAGTCCCGCGCCCCCAAGGCCGAGGGCGTCCCCTACGACAAGAGTACCCGTTAACCCCCGCGTTTTCAACCGCAACCATGGCCCCCGCCGCCCGGCGGGGGCCATAATAAGGAGATTTTTCATGACAACGCTTTATTTTGTCCGCCACTGCCAGCCCAATTACCACAACCTGGACGATATGAACCGGGAGCTGACGGCCAAGGGCCTGGCCGACCGGCCCAAGGTGACGGCGTTTTTTGAGGACAAATCCATCGATCTGGTGCTGTCCAGCCCCTATAAGCGGGCGGTGGACACGGTGGCGGAATTTGCCGAGAAAAAGGGCCTGCCTATCGGGCTTGTCCCGGACTTCCGGGAGCGGAAGGTCACCGACGGATGGCTCCAGATGGACTTCACCACATACTCCCACAATCAGTGGATGGACTTTGACTATCGCCTTCCCGGCGGGGAGTGCCTCCGGGAGGTCCAAGCCCGGAACGTGGCGGCCATCGACCGGGTTTTGGACCAATATCCGGGGAAGAATATCCTTATCGGCAGCCACGGCACCGCCATGTGTACAATATATAATTATTATGACCCGAGCTTCGGCTATGACCAATTTCTGATCGTCAAGGTCCATAAGCCTTGGGTCATGCGCTTCACCTTCGACGGCAAAACCTGCGTGGATATCCAGTCCTACGACCCCCTGGCATAAAGCGCCGCCCCGGGGGCAGCTATCGTAAAACAGCAAAAGACCGCCCGCGTGCCGGCTCCCCGGCGCGCGGGCGGTCAATCTTTCGATATGCAATGGGAATTAATTGCTCAATCTGTTGTGACAAAGGAATCGGAAACAATGCCGTCTGTAAAATCAAGAATCAGCCATTGGCAGTCGATGGGAAACCCCTGATCCAGCCCCAAGTAGTACACATAACGGCCTTCAGCATTAAATGCTCCGTAGTCGTTATTGTTCTCCCCCAACAGCGCGATGACCTCTTCCTCGGTCATTCCAACAAGTTCGTGCTTTTTGAGCAGATCATCGACGATTGCCGTGCGTTTTCCCGGATCGTCCAGCCATTTGGACGTGCTGAATGTGTGATTCCGGTCATAAACAGTAATTGCGTTACTTGCGATCGCGCCTGCAATGATGATCCCGAGGATCACAACGATCGCAATGCCGAAAGCGATATAATTGACGCGCTTTGCTTTTCGTATCTCTTTTTCACCGATCATTTTCCGCGCCTCCACATGCTGAGATTTATCGAACAGCCGCCCACTCGATATATACCATTGTACCACCTAAATGTGAAGAAATCAACTGTCCGTACAGACGGTTTATCGTTTTTTTACGACATTTGCCCGCCCCAAGCGCGGGCGTTTTATATGCCCTTCACCAGGCCCCGGAGCCAAGCCGCGTCCTCCCGGCTTACCACCCCAAAGAGGACCAGGCAGCTGCCCCAGACCGCCAGATAGGCCAGCAGCCGCAGCGCCGGGGTTGCCACCCGGGTCCCTGCCAAGACGGCCAGAGCCGTGGCGGCGGCGGTAAAGGCGGGAATGTGAAAGGCGATCCGGCACCGGCTGATTTTCAGCAGCAGCCGGAGACTGAGGATAAAATTCAGAAGATGGGTGATTAGAAAGCTGAAAAAGTAGCCGGCCATGCCGTATTTCGGCAGCAGCAGGAACAGCAGCGCCACATCCATGGAATTGGTGAGGATGTTGTAGCGCACGCAGGCGCGCTGCTGGCCCAGGCCCTTGGTCATGGCGTCGGTGATGGCGTCGCAGTAGAGCATGGGCCCCAGGGGCGCGAACCACCGCAGATATTGCCCCGCCTGGGCGCTGCCGTAGAGGGCCTGGCACAGCTCGGGGGCCAGCAGGAACAATACCCCGGCGAAAAAGGAGCCGTAGAGCATGGCGGCCCGAAGACTCCGGCCCACCAGATACCGGATCCTGCGCCGGCTGTCCGCCGCCGCGCACCGGGCCAGCTCCGGCAGCAGCAGCTCCGCCAGGCCGAACAGGATCGCCGCCGGGAACATAAGCACAGGGAATACCATGCCGCTGACCATGCCGAAGGCCGCCAGCGGGGACGCCTCCCCGGGATAGAGGGCCAGCCGTTTGGGGACCATCAGGTTTTCCGCAGTGGAGATGCCGGATTTCAGATCATCCGCCAGGGCCAGGGGCACCGCCGTTCGCAGCAGGGGCCTTGCCACTCTGATCGGCGCTCCCGGACGGCGGCCCTCCCGGAGCCGCAGGATCAGCAGCGCCAGGAAGGTCAGCACGGACCCGGCGCCGCTGCCCAGCACCACCGCTTGGCAGGAGAGCCCCGGGTCCCCTCTGGCCCAGAGGGTCAGGGCGGTCATGGTCACGGCCATGGAGCAGAGCTGCTCCGCCACCTCCACCGCCGCCAGGGAGGCGATCCGGTTGGCGGCGGTAAAGTATCCCGTCAGGCACCCGCACAGGCAGATCACCGGCAGGAAGCTGGCGTACAGCCGCAGGGCGCCCAGGGCCGCCGGGTCCCCGATCCACCGGCTTGCAAGCGCCGGCGCGGCAAAGAAAAGGCCCAGGCTCGCCGCTCCTCCGCAGCACAGGGCATAGAAAAAGCACCCCCGCAGCACCCAGGTGACGTTTTCCGGCTTTTTCCGGCCCAGCTCCCCGGCGGTGAGATACATGGCGGCGGTGCGCACCCCCGCCATGCCGGCGGTGGTGGCCATCATCCCCACGGACAGCACCAGCTGCAGCAGTCCGATCCCCGCCGCGCCGATCTGCCCGGAGAGGTAGACCTGGAACGAGGTGGACACCATCCGAAGCAGCAGATTTACCCCGGTCAGCGCCAGAGCGCTGTAAAAAATCGGCATTCTGCGGCTCATGCGACCACCTCCCGTTCTTCAGAATATGTCCGGGTGGCGGCAGTTAGAAGAGACAAAATTAGAGTTGTTCCGTACCCACTTTTCAGATAAAAAGGCTATTGCCTTTTTCCCCATTATGTGCTAAAATGCAAAAAGTTGCAAATGGGATAGTTGCGATTACCACTAATTTTCAGAAGGAGGGCGGAGTATGATTTTTGGCAAGCATATCAACCGCTATTACTTAAAATATGCACTCTGGCTCCTGGTTGGCCTAACGGCGCTGTGGCTGGTGGACTATTTCCAGCTGATCATTCCAGAGATGTACCGCATGGTCATCAACGGCATGAACGAGGGCCAGGTGGAAGTCAACGGCACCATGATGCCCTTCGACATCGACTTTCTGCTGGATCGGGTGTGCATGCCTCTGGTGGGCGTGATTCTCTCCCTGGTGGTGGGGCGGTTTACCTGGCGGGTGTGCATTTTCGGCTCCGCCATCAAGGTGGAGGCGGACCTGCGCAACGAGATGTTCGGCCACGCCAAGGACCTGTCCTGCCAGTATTACCAGGTCAACAAGGTGGGCAACCTGATGAGCCTGTTCACCAACGATCTGGAGACGGTGCAGGACTGCTACGGCTCCGGCTTTATGATGTTTTTTGACGCCCTGTTTCTGGGCATCATGTCCATCGGCAAAATGCTGATGATGGACCCGCTGCTGACCTTCCTCTCCCTGATCCCCATGCTGCTGCTGCTGGCCAGCGCCACGCTGATCGGCCGGTACATGACCACCAAGTGGAAAAAGCGCCAGGAAGCCTTTTCCGCCCTGTCCGATTTCTCCCAGGAGAGCTTTTCCGGCATTGCCGTCATCAAGGCCTTCGTCAAGGAGGCCAAGGAGCTGATGGCCTTCAAAAAGCTGAACAAGGAGAACGAGGACGCCAATGTGGATTATACACGGGTCTCCGTGATGCTGAGAATCCTGGTGACGCTCTTTGTGGAGAGCGTGATCTGCGTGATCCTGGGCTACGGCGGCTACCTGGTGTATAAGGGCAGCTTCAACGCCGGCCAGCTGGTGGAGTACATCGGCTACTTTAACTCCGTGGTCTGGCCCATCATGGCCGTGTCCGAGCTCATCGACATGACCAGCCGGGGCCGGGCCTCCCTGAACCGGATCAGCGAGCTGCTGGACACCAAGCAGGACGTGGTGGACCGGGAAGACGTCACCGACCTGGGCCCCGTGAAGGGCGGCATTGAGTTTAAGCACCTGACCTTCCGCTATCCCGATGGGGAGTACGATGTGCTGAAGGACGTGACCTTTACCATTCAGCCCGGTCAAAATGTGGGTCTGGTGGGCCGCACCGGGGCGGGGAAGACCACCCTGGTGGACCTGATCCTGCGGACCTACAATGTGCCGGACGGCACCATCTTCATCGACGGCCGGGACGTGAACACCGTGCCCATCCGCCAGGTGCGGGATGGCTGCGCCTATGTGCCCCAGGACAACTTCCTGTTTTCCGATACCATTGCCAACAACATTGCCTTCGGCGTGGACCAGGCCCAGGAGTCTGAGATCGAGAACGCCGCCAAAATGGCCGACGTGGACGACAACATCCGGGAGTTTGCCAATGGCTACGAAACGGTCCTGGGGGAGCGGGGCGTCACCGTCTCCGGTGGGCAGAAGCAGCGGATCTCCATCGCCCGGGCGCTGATGCGCCAGGCCCCCATCCTGATTCTGGACGACTCGGTCTCCGCGGTGGACACCAGTACTGAAAAGACCATTCTGGAAAACCTCCGCACTACCCGGGCGGGCAAGACCACCATCCTCATTGCCCACCGGATCTCCACCATCGAGGGAATGGATCAGATCCTGTTCCTGGACGAGGGCAATCTGGTGGCCGTGGGGACCCACGCCCAGCTCTACGCCCAGTGCGATTCCTACCGGAAAATGGTGGATCTGCAGCGGCTGGAGGAGGAAGGAGGAGAATACGCCAATGCGTGAATACTTGCCGATCCTCATTGTCGGGGCCATCATCGGCGCCTTTGCCGCCGCGTTCTGCCTGGCCTACGCCGCCATCAAGAACAAAAAGGAGACCATGGGCTTTGACCGCCACATGGAGGACGGGGAGCTGGCCCTGCGGCTGCTGAAATATGCCAAGCCCTACTGGAAGGACTTTGTGCTGGTACTGATCATCATGCTTTTCTCCATCGTCTACGATCTGCTGTCTCCCATTCTGGTGGGCCGGATTGAGAAGATCGTGGCGGGGGAGTTTGAGCTGAGCTACCTGTTCACCCTGGTGGCGGTCTACGCCGGCATCTTGGTGGTGAGCCTGGTGTGTACCTATTTCCAGGCCATCATCCTCCAGAAAACGGGGCAGAAGATCCTCTCCCAGCTCCGGCTGGACGTGTTCACCCACATTGAAAAGCTGTCCCACGAGCAGCTGAACAACATTCCCGTGGGCAAGCTGGTGACCCGTGTCTGCAACGACACCAACGCCATCTCCATGATGTTCACCAACATCCTGGTGACGATGGTGAAAAACTGCATGGTGGTGGTGGGCGTCCTGGGGGCCATGCTGATCCTCAACTACGCCCTGACGCTGATGGTGCTGTGCTTTGTGCCCTTCGTGCTGCTCTTTACCGTCATTTTCCGGAAATTCTCCCGCCGGGTCTACCGGGTGGTGAAGGATCGGACGACGGATATCAATACTTACCTGTCCGAAAACCTCTCCGGCATCAAGGTCACTCAGATCTTCAACCGGGAGGAGAAAAAGAACCGGGACTTCCTGGAAAAGAGCGAGGCCCTGAAAAAGGCCAAGCAGAACCAGATCTTCGTCTTCGGTATTTTCCGGCCCATGGTGTACATGCTCTACATCAGCTCCGTGCTGTGCCTGCTGTACATGGGCGGCCGGGGCGCCATCGGCAACTGGGTCCTCTTCGGCCAGCCCATCACCAGCGACATCATTGTGACCTTCTACCTCTATGTATCCCGGTTCTTTAACCCCATTCAGGCCCTGGCGGAGCAGTTCAACTTCCTGCAAAGCGCCTTCGCCTCGGCGGAGAAGATCTTCACGGTGCTGGACATGGTGCCGGAGATCGTGGACGAGCCGGACGCCATCGAGCTGGAGCATATCGAGGGCGAGATCGAATTTAAGGACGTGTGGTTTGCCTATAAGCCCGGCGAATGGGTTCTGAAAGGCGTGTCCTTCCATGTCATGCCCAAGCAGACCGTGGCCTTCGTGGGGGCCACCGGCGCGGGCAAGACCACCATCCTCTCCTTGATCTGCCGGAATTACGACATTCAGAAGGGCCAGATCCTCATCGACGGCATCGACATCCGCCACATCAAGATCTCCTCCCTGCGCAAGCACTTCGGCCAGATGCTCCAGGACGTGTTCCTGTTCTCCGGCACCATCCGGAGCAACATCCTCCTCCGGGAGGAGGGCGTCACCGACGAGCAGGTGGAGCAGGCCTGCCGCTATGTCAACGCCGATTCCTTCATCCACAAGCTGGAAAACGGCCTGGACGAGGTGGTGCGGGAGCGGGGCAACAACTTCTCCGCCGGTCAGCGGCAGCTGCTCAGTTTTGCCCGGACCATCATCCACCGCCCCGAGGTGATGATCCTGGACGAGGCCACCGCCAACATCGATACCGAGACGGAAGTGCTGATCCAGGACTCTCTGGAGCGGATGAAGAACATCGGCACCATGCTGATCGTGGCCCACCGGCTCTCCACCATTCAGCACGCGGACAACATCATTCTGCTGTCCCATGGCCGGATCATGGAGCAGGGCACCCATCAGGAGCTGCTTCACCTCCATGGCCGGTACTATCAGCTCTACACCCTGCAATACAACAAAGAACAGCTCCAGGTCGGCGCGCGGAGCTAAAGAAGACAATAGAGAATCCGGCGCTTCCCGCCAGAAAGGAAGCGCCGGATTTTTCATCATTCCATTCAGCCGAAGCGGCCCGGGATCGGCATTAAGGACCGGGGGAGGTCAACCGCCCTCCTCCGGCTGTTGCTGCTGGTCCAGAGCGGCGTCGGCGGCGGAGATGGGCCGCAGTACCCCGTAGTCGTTGTACCGGGTGTCGTTGGTCTCGGTGATGAACACCAAGTTTACGGCGGTGTCCGCTACCCCGGAGAGCTGGGCCTGGGTGGCCACGTCCGCCGCCGCCACATTTTCCAGGTACAGCCTTGCCCGCCCCTGGGGCAGGGTAAAGACGCCGGGGGTGGTGACAAAGGAGACGGCAAAGGTGGTTGTGGAGCAGGAGGAGATCAGGTTGGCCGCCGCCTCTGCCAGAGCTTGGTTCCGGTCCCCGTCGAAAATAATGTCGTCGGTATCGGGGAAGCGGAACTCGGAGAACACCACCTCGTCAAAGCCCAGGTTTTTCAACTCGGACACGATCTGCATCAGATAGGTGATGGTGCCGCTTTTAGTGGGGTCGAAATAGTAGCAGCCGTCGTCATCCGACCAGAGGTATGCCCCGCTGGAGACAGGCAGGCCCACGTCGGTGTGTTCGATCAGGTAGGCCCGATCCCGGAAGGCCGGGATCCGGGCAATGAGGTACATTCCCCGTTCCTTCAGGTACTGGATCAGATCCTCTACCCCCGACGCGCTCACCTCCGAGGATGTTTCGCCCAGTCGGGAGGTATAGTAGAAGTAGCCCCAGCTGCTCTTCATGTCCAGCATCACCGGGGTCCCGGTGGGGAAGGTCTCCACCTGCCGCCGGATCTCGCTCAGATCGGAAGACAGGGCCTCGGTGTCGGCGTAGAATCCCATCAGCTGCACCAGCTCCGTGCTGGTATTGATGGCATTCTCTCCCTCGTTATAGTAGATGGAAATGGTTTCCAGCGGCTCAGGCGGTACGGCAAGCTCCCCCTGGACTCCGTTCCAGGACAGGGAAAAGTCCAGCTTGGCCCCCTCGTCGGAGTAGACCACATACCGTTCCAGCCAGACCAGCCACACCAGCCAGGCCACGGCGGCTACCAGGGCTAGGATCAGCCCTGCATAGCACAGTCCCCGCAGAAATCGCCGCATACGGTAGGGGATATTCATCCGTTCCTCCTTCCGGCGGTAAGGCAACGCCACTCCTCTTTGGCTCGGCGCTCCGTAATGGCCAGTCCCGCCTGGTTCAGCGCCGTCTCCACCTGATCAAGCCGGCTGTCCAGGATACCGGAGCAGATCACGACTGCCCCCTCCGCCAGTAGCCCCGGCAGGAGCGGCGCCAAGGCAATGATCACGTCCGCCACAATATTCACCAGCACCAGATCCCACTTTTTTTGAGCAAGCCACTGCCGTAGGGCAGCGTCCTCCACCACGTTTCCGGTGAAAAATTCCAGGCGGGGGGCAGAAAATCCGTTCCGCTGGCCGTTTTCCCGGCCCGCGTCTTGGGCCTTGGGATCGATATCCACGCCCAAGGCGCGGTTCGCGCCCAGGGCCAGCGCCGTGATGGAAAGGATCCCGCTGCCGCTGCCCAGGTCCAGGCAGTCCGCCCCGGTCAGGTCCCGGGCCTCCATGGCTTCCATTACCATTTGTGTGGAGGGATGGGCCCCGGTGCCGAAGGTCAGACCCGGATCCAGGATCACGGGGATCCGTCCGGCGGGCGCTTTCTCCGCAAGCCAGTAGGGCAGGACGATGAGCCTGCTACCCACCTCCAGCGGCGGGTAGCTGTCCTGCCAGCCGGTTTCCCAGTTTTCATCGCCCAGAGCCTTCACGTTCAGAGGAAGCCCCTGCTCCCGGACCAACCGCTCCAACCGGGCCCGGCCCGCCTGATCGGTGTCCTCCAGGTACAGCCGGACCTGACAAAGCCCCTCCAGCTGCCGGGCAAGGCTGGGGTCGATATAGTCCCAGCAGGCCCGGTTTTCCTCCAGAAAGCCCTCCAGCTCCGCCTGATCCTCAATGATCAGCTCCTCGAAGCCGGCGGCGGTCAGGAGCGCCACCACATCCTCCACCGTATCCGGTTTCGCACCCACGGCAAATTCCAGCCAAGCCATGCCCGGTTCCTCCAGAAAACGCAGTTTCCGGCTTTTCCGCCGGTCAGCACCATTGTAGCGCAAAACCGGGGAAATGACAACCAAGAAACTGTGAATTTTTTTCCGGGTATCTAGCATTTTCCCGGGATATGAAGTATAATAGTGTCAATTCGTTCAAAATGCTTGCCGCGGTCCTGTCCGGCCGCCAAAGGAGGCAGTGCCATGAACCCCTGGAACTATACCACGATCTTTTTTCCCCTTTTTGGGCTGGAGTTGGATCCCCCCAGGAGCATTTCCCTGGGACCGTTGACCCTGCATTTTTACGGCATCATCATCGCCACGGGCCTGGTGCTGGCGGTACTCTACTGCTGCCGCCGGTGCCCGGAATTTGGCATCGACGCGGATACGCTGACGGACGGGGTCCTCTACGTCACCCCCTTCGCCCTGATCTGCGCCCGGATCTACTACTGCGTCTTCGCCTGGGATGAATTTGCCGGCGATCCCATCAGTGTTCTGTATATCTGGCAGGGGGGTATCGCCATCTACGGAGGCGTGCTGGGTGCGGTCTTGGGCGCGGCGGTGTTCTGCCGGTGGCGGAAGATCTCCTATCCGGCGGCGCTGGATCTGGTGTCCCTGGGTCTGCTCATCGGCCAGGCCATGGGCCGCTGGGGCAACTTCTTCAACCGAGAGGCCTTCGGGGCCGCCACGGAGTTGCCCTGGCGGATGGGCCTGTTTAATCAGGTGACCGGGGCGTATGAATACTACCACCCCACCTTCCTCTATGAATCCCTGTGGAACATTGCCGGCTTTGTGCTGCTCCACTTCCTGTCCAAGCGCCGGAAGTACGATGGGCAGATTGCCCTGGGCTATGTCGCCTGGTACGGCTTGGGCCGGGCCTTTATCGAGGGCCTACGAATGGACAGCCTCTACTGGGGTCCCTTCCGGGTGAGCCAGGTGCTGGCGGCGGTGAGCTGCCTGGTTGCCACGGCGGTGCTGCTCTACCAGTCATTCCGCGCCCATGACCCGGAGAAGATGTTCGTCCGGCTGGTGGCAAGAGCGAAGGCGGAAAAAGCCGCCGCCGAAGCGGCGGAAGCGCCCCAAGAGCCTGCTCCGGAGTCCCCGGAGACCGCTAAAGAGGCGCCGGAAGATCCGAATGAAGCGCCGAATGGGGCGCCCGGCGAACAGGCCGGAGATGTCCCGGGGCCGGAGGAGGATGCCCCCTCCGGCCAGGACTAGCGGCTTACTTTTCCCAATTTCCCAATACGGACAGCACCTGCCGGCAGTGTTCCTGCTCCTGCTGTGCCAGCCGCGTGAAAACCGGGCCGTACTCCGGGTCACCGGAGAGCCGTTCATAAGCGGCGGCGGCCTTTAGGCTTTCAGTGTAGCGTCTGCGCAGACCCGCCTCCGGGGTCTCCCGGAGCGGGGGCGGGGTCCGCAGGGCAGGGCGGCTGCCGTTGATCAGCAGATGCAGTCCCCGCAGGGCGTCGGCGGTAGTTTGCTCCTCCCGGGCTAAGCGCCGCAGAGTCGCCGCCGCCTGGGGCCCCACCTGCCGCGCCAGGGAAAGGTAGGCCGAGGCAGCGGCCCAGGAATCCGCCAGCAGGGGTAGCAGCTCCTGCCGTGGCGGCTGGGACTCCTGCTGGCCCCGGACTCGCTGCCATACCCGGGCGGCCAGCGCCGGATCGTAAGCGTCCATCAAATCACCTCCCGAATGGGCTTCACTACCAGTATAGTCGGGAAGGGCAAAATTTTTTCTCCAAAAATGTCGGCGGAGCCAGAAAAAGTGCTTTTCTTTTTCGCTCATTTGTGCTATAATGGAAAAAAGAAAGGGAGGTGTGTCCCATGTCAAAGGGAACCGACCGTGCCGAGCAGATCCTTCGCTATGTCAATGATTTTATTCAGGAAAATGGCTACGCCCCCTCCGTCCGGGAGATCGGGGCGGGAGTGGGTCTGCGTTCCACCGCCACGGTGAGCTATCACTTGCAAAAGCTCCAGCAGCAGGGCTATCTCCAGGCGCCGGCGGCCAAGGGCCGGAAGCGGTCCATCGTTACCGCCCAGCGCCCCGGGCAGATCCCGGTGGTGGGCGTGGTGACGGCGGGCCAGCCCATTCTGGCGGTGGAGAATCTGGAGGGGTACATGACCTATGACGCCGGACCGGACTGCTTTGCTCTCCGGGTGCGGGGGGACAGCATGGTGGGCGCCGGGATCCTCAGCGGGGACATGGTGGTGGTACGGCCCCAGCAGACTGCCGAGGACGGGCAGATCGTGGTGGCCCGGATCGGGGACGAGGCCACAGTGAAGCGCCTCCGCCGCCGGGATGGGCAGATCTGGCTGATGCCGGAAAACGACGCCTATACCCCCATCGACGGCTCCGAGGCGGAGATGATCGGGCTTGTCAAGGCCGTGATTCGGGAATATCGATGAATAGGGCGTTTTCGCCGGCAGGGGAGGGGCTTGATCCTTTCCAGGCCGGCGTTTTTTTGGAAAATATTTCAGAATTTTTGGAAAAGGATTTGCAATTTCTCCCAGAACATGGTATACTATTTTGGCGAAACCAACAAAGCGAGAATACTGGGCGAAAAGCCCATTCAAAACGAAAGGGGAAACAATCGAATGTCTCATAAGTACGTTTATCTGTTTACCGAAGGAAACGGCAAAATGCGGGAACTTCTGGGCGGCAAGGGCGCCAACCTGGCGGAGATGACCAACCTAGGTCTGCCGGTGCCCCAGGGCTTCACTATCTCCACTGAGGCCTGCACCAAGTATTACGAGGACGGCCGCCACATCAACGACGAGATCCGGGAACAGATTATGGAGTATGTGGTGAAGATGGAAGCCATCACCGGTAAGAAGTTCGGCGACCTGGAGAATCCGCTGCTGGTCTCCGTCCGTTCCGGCGCCCGGGCCTCCATGCCCGGCATGATGGACACCATTCTAAACCTGGGCCTCAACGAGCAGGTGGTGGAGGTCATCGCCCGGAAGTCCGGCAATCCCCGCTGGGCTTGGGACTGCTACCGCCGCTTCATCCAGATGTTCTCCGACGTGGTCATGGAGGTGGGCAAGAAGTACTTTGAGAAGCTCATCGACGCCATGAAGGAAGCCAAGGGCGTCACCTACGATACCGAGCTGACCGCCGAGGATCTCCACGCCCTGGCCGACCAGTTCAAGGCGGAATACAAGAAGCAGCTGGGCGCCGACTTCCCCACCGACCCCAAGGAGCAGCTGTTCAAGGCCATCGAGGCCGTGTTCCGCTCCTGGGACAACCCCCGGGCCAACGTCTACCGGATGGACCATGACATCCCCTACTCCTGGGGCACTGCCGTCAACGTGCAGATGATGGCCTTCGGCAACATGGGCGACACCTCCGGCACCGGCGTGGCCTTCACCCGGAACCCCGCCACCGGCGAAAAGGGCTTGATGGGCGAGTTTCTGATGAACGCCCAGGGCGAGGACGTGGTGGCCGGCGTGCGGACCCCCATGCCCATCCAGCAGATGAAGGAAGTCCTGCCCGAGGTCTACGACCAGTTCCTGGAGGTATGCAACACCCTGGAGACCCACTACCGGGATATGCAGGACATGGAGTTCACCATCGAGGATCGGAAGCTGTATATGCTCCAGACCCGGAACGGCAAGCGTACCGCCGCCGCCGCAATCAAGATCGCCTGCGACCTGATCGACGAGGGCATGATCTCCGAGGAGGAGGCGCTGATGCAGATCGACGCCAAGTCCCTGGATATGCTGCTGCATCCCCAGTTTGACCCCGACGCCCTGAAGAAGGCCCAGGCCGTGTCCAAGGGCATCGCCGCCTCTCCCGGCGCCGCCGCCGGCACCATCGTCTTTACCGCCGAGGACGCCGTGAAGCACGGCAAGAAGGGCGAGAAGGTGGTTCTGGTTCGTCTGGAGACCTCCCCCGAGGATATCGAGGGCATGAAGTACGCCCAGGGCATCCTAACCGTCCGGGGCGGCCAGACCTCTCACGCCGCCGTGGTGGCCCGTGGCATGGGCACCTGCTGCGTCTCCGGCTGCGGCGAGATCAAGATGGACGAGGAGAACAAGTGCTTCACCCTCCACGGCAAGCTGTACAAGGAGGGCGACGTACTGAGCCTGGACGGCTCCACCGGCAACATCTATGATGTTTTGATTCCCACCATTCCCGCCGACCCCAGCTCCGGCTACTTTGGCCGGATTATGGAGCTGGCCGACAAGTACAAGACCATGGGCGTCCGCACCAACGCCGACACCCCCAATGACGCCAAGCAGGCCGCGGCCTTCGGCGCTCAGGGCATCGGGCTGTGCCGCACGGAGCATATGTTCTTCGACCCCGCCCGGATCGGCGCGTTCCGGGAAATGATCTGCTCCGAGACCGTGGAGGAGCGGGAGGCCGCGCTGGCCAAGATCGAGCCCATGCAGCAGGCCGACTTTGAGGGCCTGTTCGAGGCCCTGGGCGGCAAGCCCGTGACCATCCGCTTCCTGGATCCCCCGCTGCACGAGTTCGTCCCCACCGAGGAGGCGGACATCGAGGCGCTGGCCAAGGCCCAGGGCAAGACCGTTCAGTATATCAAGCAGGTCATCAATGATCTCCACGAGTTCAACCCCATGATGGGCCACCGTGGCTGCCGGCTCACCGTCACCTATCCCGAGATCGCCGCCATGCAGACCAAGGCCGTCATCAAGGCCGCCCTGGCCGTCAAGGGCCGCCATCCCGACTGGGACATCGTGCCGGAGATCATGATCCCCCTGGTGGGCGAGGTCAAGGAGCTGAAGTTCGTCAAGGACGTGGTGGTGAAGACCGCCGACGCCGAGATCCAGGCCGCCGGTGTGCAGCTGCACTATGAAGTGGGCACCATGATCGAGATCCCCCGGGCCGCCCTCACCGCCGACGACATCGCCACCGAGGCCGAGTTCTTCTGCTTCGGCACTAACGACCTGACCCAGATGACCTTCGGCTTCAGCCGGGACGACGCCGGCAAGTTCCTGGGCGCCTACTATGCCAACAAGATCTACGAGTCCGATCCCTTTGCCCGGCTGGACACCACCGGCGTGGGCCGGCTGATGGACATGGCCGTGAAGCTGGGCAAGAAGACCCGCCCGCAGCTGCACTGCGGCATTTGCGGCGAGCATGGCGGAGATCCCTCCTCCATCGAGTTCTGCAACTCCATCGGCCTGGACTACGTTTCCTGCTCTCCCTTCCGGGTGCCCATCGCCCGTCTGGCCGCCGCCCAGGCTGCCATCAAGAGCGGAAAGAAATAATTCTCCCCAACGGCTGAGGGCGCGAGGGTGTATCCGCGCGCTTTGTCTGCCAGCCACGGGACATTCCGCTTTCAGGGTATTCCAATCTATTTTTCCAAAGTTCATCCCCCTCCGGCCCCGTGGTCGGAGGGGGATGTTTGTATGTATAATCCCACTTTTTTCCGCCCAAACTGATTTGGGGTGATATGATGGATTCTTTTCGCGGGTGGTATTTGAAATGCCAGAGCGACCTTCAGACGTTGGCGGTGATTCCCGCGTCGCTGCGATCCGGGAAGGTTCTTTCGTCATCCGTTCAGCTGATCACCGAAAGCGGCGTATGGCAATTCAATTTTCCCTATGAGGCATATCAGGAGACGAAAAAAGGCTTCGGTGTGCGTGTGGGCGGAAATACTTTTGACGCGAGCGGCATCCGGTTCCATCTGAAAAACGGTTCCTGCACCGCCGCGGGAGAAGTGCGTTTCGGACCTCTTACCCCGATCCGCTACGATATTATGGGCCCGTTTCAGTACGTTCCGTTCCTGGAGTGCCGCCACAGCGTTGTCAGTATGAAACATTCCGTCACGGGAGAGATCAACGTAAACGGTGAGATTTTCCGCTTTGACAACGCTTCCGGATATATCGAGGGCGATCGGGGCTGTTCCTTTCCAAAGGAATATCTTTGGACACAGTGCCACTTTGAAGGCGGCTGCCTGATGCTGAGCGCGGCGGACATTCCCATGCTTGGACTGCGCTTTACGGGCATTATCGGCGTGATTTTGTGGAACGGTCAGGAGTACCGGCTGGCCACCTACCTGGGCGCGCGGGCCGTCAAAATCGGCAATCAAGAGGTCACGATCCAGCAGGGCGACAGGCGTTTTACCGCACGACTGATCGAGAAGAAGTCCCATCCGCTGCATGCGCCGGTGAACGGAAAAATGGCAAGGACGATCCACGAAAGCGCCGCCTGCAAGGGCGCCTATCGGTTTGAAATCGGCGGGAAGACGGTGTTTGACTTCATCACCGACCGAGCCGCGTTTGAGTATGAATATCCCCTCTGACCATTGCCGGAGTGGGTTTATTTTGTGCTTTTGGGGCTCCCGGCGGCATATCATGGAATCGCGAGGGGGGAAGAAACTAAGGATTGACGAATGGGAGCCGACGCCTTATAATAAAGATAGCAAATCCCTTTAAGGAGGACAGTCCATGCAAAGATCCAAGGCTATTCGCTGCGGGCTGCTGATCCTGGCGCTGATTGCCATCGCGGCCCTTGTCATTGTGTCCTTCCGCACGCCGGCCGAGGTGGGGGAGGGGTACCGGCCCTTCGGCTTCCAGACCGCCTGGGCGCTGCTGCCGCCGGTGACGGCCATTGCCCTGGCGCTGATCACGAAGGAGGTCTATTTTTCCCTGTTTCTCGGCATCCTGATCGGCGGCCTGCTCTACGCCCGTGGGAATCTGGAGCTGGCCCTGAACACCATTTTGTACAGCGAGAGCGGCGGCTTCGTCACCAATATCGCCACCGTGCAGAATTCCAGCATTCTGGTCTTTGTGGTGCTGCTGGGGACCATGGTGGCCCTGATGAACAAGGCCGGGGGCTCCGCGGCCTTCGGGCGCTGGGCCTCCAAGCACATCAAATCCCGGGTGGGCGCTCAGCTGGCCACCATTTTGCTGGGGGTGCTGATCTTTGTGGACGACGGCTTCAACTGCATGACAGTTGGCTCCGTCATCCGGCCGGTGACGGACCGGCACGGGGTCTCCCGGGCCAAGCTGGCCTACCTGATCGACGCCACTGCCGCCCCCATCTGCATCATCGCTCCCATTTCCAGCTGGGCGGCGGCGGTCACCTATTCCGTCCCGGAGGGCTCCGGGATCAACGGCTTTGAAATGTTCCTGCGGACGATCCCCTACAACCTCTATTCCCTGGGGACCATCCTGATGATGCTCCTGATCGTTACCTTGCGCCTAGACTATGGACCCATGAAGACCCACGAGAAAAACGCCCTTTCTGGGGACCTGTTCACCACGCCGGACCGGCCCTACGCCGACGCGGACAACGAGACCCCCTCCGAAAAGGGGGCCGTGATCGATCTGGTCCTGCCGGTGGTAGTGCTGATCGCTGCCTGCATCATCGGCATTGTCTACACCGGTGGATTTTTTGACGGCGTGGGATTCATCGACGCTTTCGCAGACTCCAATTCCGCCATGGGCCTGGTTTTCGGCAGTTTGGTTGCCATTGTGTTCACCTTCTTCCTGTACCTGTGGCGGGGCGTGCTGTCCCTCTCTGAATTTATGGAGTGCTTCGCCGCCGGCTTCCGCTCCATGTGCGCCCCCATGATCATTCTCATCATGGCCTGGAATCTGTCCGGCATGACCGGCCTTCTGGGGGCGGACGTCTACATCCACGATCTGGTGGATGCCTCCGCCGGGGCTTTCCAGATCTTCCTGCCCGCCATTATTTTTGTGGTGGCGGTATTCCTGGCCTTCTCCACCGGCACCAGCTGGGGCACCTTCTCCATTTTGATCCCCATCGTGTGCAACGTCTTTGCCGATTCGGAGGAGATGCTGGTCATTGCCATTGCCGCCTGCTTGTCCGGGGCGGTGTGTGGGGACCATTGCTCGCCCATTTCCGACACCACCATCATGGCCTCCGCCGGAGCCCACTGCAATCACGTCAACCACGTCTCCACCCAGTTGCCCTATGCCATGACCTGCGCCGCTGTGTGCGCCGTGGGATATCTGATCGCCGGACTGATCGGCTACTTCACCACCAGCCCAGTCGCCATGGCCGCCACTCCTGTCACCCTTTTGCTCCTGGCCGGGGTGATCCTGGCCGCCAGCAAGCGGGAAAAAAGCAAATAGCCTTTTCCCACCGCTCCCGGGGCAGGAATGGGGCGCAATGTGCCGAAAAATGGGGGAGGGAAGGGACTGCCTCCGGCTATTATGAACAAAATATGACAGAAAATCCCATTCTCTCTTGCAATTTGCGGCCGCGCGTTGTATACTTCTATTGGGGTCCGGCGCACCCGGACCCCAAAAAATTTTGTACTGGGAGCGTGAAAATCTTGGACAAATTCTTCAAAATTTCGGAACGGGGCTCCAACGTGCGCACCGAGATCATCGCGGGTCTGACGACCTTTTTCGCGATGGCGTACATTGTGGTCACCAACCCGAACCAGATCGTCAGCTTCTACCAGGGAGCGGACCCGGCGTTGCAGCAGATTTGGAATTCTGTGTACGTCGCGTCGATCCTGGTGGCGGTCATCGGTACGCTGCTGATGTCGCTCTACGCCAAAATGCCCTTCGCCCAGGCCTGCGGCATGGGCCTCAACTCCTTCTTCTTCGTGTGCTTCATCCTGCCCCGGCTGGCCTTTGGGGAGGACGGCAGCGTGACGGCAGAGGGCGCAGTCGCCGGCTACCAGTCCGGTCTGGTCATTATTTTGGTGTCCGGCATCATCTTTATGGCGCTGTCCCTTTCCGGATTGCGGTCCAAGATCGCCAAGGCCCTGCCCGATTGCCTGAAGAAGGCCATCCCCGCCGGCATCGGCCTGTTTATTGCCTTTATCGGCTTCAAGAACGCCGGTATTTTGCAGGACAATCCCTACACCTTCCTGCAGTTTGTGGATATCCACGGCGCCATTGCCAGCGGCCAGTTTGTGGCCGTGGCCTTGCCCGCCCTGCTGGCCCTGCTGGGCCTGCTGATCATTGCTGTTCTGGAGCATTATAAGGTCAAGGGCTCCGTGCTGATCAGCATCGTAGCCACCACCGTGCTGTACTACCTCACCTCCGGCACCGCGCCCTCCTTTGACATGGGCCAGATCGGCCAGAGCTTCAAGGACTTCGGCACCATCGGTATCACCGGTGTGTTCCATCCCGAGGCGTGGGTGGAGGCCTTCACCGGTCCCGCCATCGGCGGCATCTTCTCCGCCATCATGCTGATCGTTACCTTCTGCCTGGTGGATATGTTCGACACCATCGGCACCCTCTATGGCGCCGCCTCTCAGGCCAATATGCTGGATGAGAACGGCGACCCCATCAACGTCAACCAGTGCATGACCAGCGACTCCATCGCCACCGTGGTGGGCGCGGTCTGCGGCACCTCCACCTGCACCACCTTTGTGGAATCCGCCTCCGGCGTGGCCGCCGGCGGCCGCACCGGCCTGACCTCCCTAGTGGTGGCCATCTGCTTCGGCGTCTGCCTGTTCCTGAGCCCCCTGGCCTCTCTGGTGCCCTCCTGCGCCGCAGCCCCCGCCCTGATCTATGTGGGCGTGCTGATGCTCCGGGGCTTCGCCAGCGTGGATATGCACGATATGCGCAGCGCTGTTCCCGCATTCCTGGCCCTGGTCATGATGCCCCTGACCTACTCCATCTCCAACGGCATCGGCATCGGCGCTATCGCCTATGTGGTGATCACACTCTGCGCCGGCAAGTACACCAAGAAGGACATTCCCGTGACCATTATCGCGGCGCTGTTCATTCTGAAGTTTGTCACCGTGACCATGTAAAATTTGAGGCTAAAAAGATTTCCCCCCCCGGCCTTCCACCGGGGAGGGAATTTTACCTTTTAGGCTCCTGCCCACTTCCTGTGGCAAGAGGAGCTGCTTTTTTATGCCCGGCTCTCCGGCGGGGGGGGGGACACAAAGTAGTGTCAAGGCATCAGTGCCCTATGCGTTCGAATTATGTGCAACATGACCCCGTTTCGCCATGCCTGTTTCTTGACAAACGGAAGGCGTTGTTGTACAATATACTAACACTGTTAGTTTACCAAGGAGGGAACGATGGCTCGACAAGGTTTGACCCGCGCGGGCATCATTGACGCCGCTATCAAGATGATCGAATCGGAGGGGCTGCACAGCTTTTCCCTGCGGGAGCTGGCAAGCAGGCTCCATGTTAAAGCGGCTTCTTTATATAACCACATCCGAAACATGGATGAGCTTTACACCGAGATCGGATACTACGCGATTTCGGAACTGAAGAAGGCACAGCTGGGCGCCATTGCCGGAAAGGAACGTTCAGAGGCCATTGAATCCCTGGCGGACGCTTATTATCATTTTGGCAAAGAGCGTCCGGAGCTCTACAAGGTCATTCTCTCCCTGCCCATGGTGAAAAATGACGCGATCCACCGGGCCGGCTTTGACATTGTGGAACCCATCATGACGGCGATGGCTGGTTACCGCCTGACCAGGGAGCAGATGATGCACCTGCAGCGGGTCTTTCGCAGCATCCTGCACGGCTTTATCTCTCAGGAGGAGGCCGGCTGCTTCCGGCAATATCCGGTCGATGTTGAGGAAAGCTACCGAATGGCGGTTCGAGGCTTTATTTTGTTGCTGGAAAATTCAGAAAAAGAGGCGCAGGCATGAAAACAGACAAGACGGAGCTTTTTGAAAAAACACCGGTGACCCGGGCGGTGATCGCGCTGGTCGTCCCCACGGTGATCAGCCAAATCATCACCGTGATCTACAATATGGCGGATACCTTTTTTATCGGGCAGCTGAATGACCCAAATCAGGTGGCCGCCGCCTCCTTATGTCTGCCGCTGTTCTTGCTGACGACGGGCATGGCAAATCTCTTCGGCATCGGGGGCGCCAGTCTCATCTCCCGGAGTTTGGGACTGGGAGACACAGAAAAGGCCCGGAAAACCTCGGCGTTTTGCGTTTGGACAGCCGCCGCCGTGGCGCTTGTGTACGGGCTTGCCATTTTCGCGCTGCGCGGGGTGGTTTTGCCCGCTGTCGGCACGGACGAACTTACATATGATTTCTGCGCCAGCTATCTTTTCTGGACGCTGACCGTGGGCGCGGTGCCAACCGTGCTGAACGCCGCCCTGGCGCACCTGGTCCGGGCGGAGGGCTATTCCGGCCAGGCCAGCTTCGGCGTGGCGCTGGGCGGGGTGCTGAATATTCTGTTAGACCCGGTATTTATTTTTGGATTCCATTTGGAAATTACCGGCGCGGCCATCGCCACCATGCTCTCCAACTTGATCGCCACGCTGTATTTTGTGATTCTGATCCTGGTAAAACGCGGCAAATTCCATCTTACTCTTAATCCAAAATATTATTCCGTCTCGGGCGGCATCCCCAAAGAGGTGCTGATGGTGGGGCTGCCCAGCGCGATCATGAACCTGATGGGGATTTTCTCCAACATTACCCTGAATAAGCTCCTGGTCCACTATTCCAACGCGGCGGTGGCGGGGATCGGCATCGCCAAGAAGATCGATATGCTGGGCTTCGCCATTGCCAACGGCCTTTCCCAGGGCGTGATCCCGCTGATCGGCTATAACTACTCCGCGAAAAATATCAAGCGCATGCGCTCCGCCATCAAGGTGACGCTGATTTTGAGCCTGGCCGTCACAACGGTGGGGGCGATCCTGCTGTTCACCTGCGCGGGTCCTTTGGTGCGGGCGTTCATCGACGACGCCGAAACCGTGCGCTACGGCAGCATGTTCCAGCGGATCATCTGCATCACAGGACCGTTCACGGCCATTACCACGGTCATTATCTCCATTTTCCAGTCCGTGGGGCAGAAGGGAAAACCGCTGGTGCTGTCCATGCTGCGGAAAGGCGGGCTGGACGTGCCCTTCATGTTTCTTTTGGACGCCTTGGCGGGCGCCAACGCCATCGCCTGGGCGACGCCCATCGCCGACTGCGGCGCCATGCTGGCGGGCATCCTCCTGTTTGTGCCCCTTTGGAGAAAAATGGGGAAGGAATAGCGGAAATTACCGTTTGGTATCCATTTCCGCCTGCTGCCGCGCCCATTCTTACCGCGCGTTTTTAAATCCTTTTTTATTGCGCCACGGTATAAAGCGCGTAGAAATAGCCTTTCTTGTCCATCAGATCATCAAACATTCCAGATTCGACGATATGGCCGTCTTTTAGAACAATGATGCCGTCATACTGCTTTAGGAGCGATTCTACTAATGCGTGGGTTACGACGATGCGCGTGACGCCATCTAATTTCAATAGATCGTCCATCACTTGCCGCGCTGTCTCGGCGTCAAGCGCGGCGGTCACCTCATCGGCCAGCAGAACCGACGATTTCCGCAGGAGGCTTCGGGCAATGGAAATGCGCTGTTTCTCGCCGCCGGACAGGTTTTTGCCATTCTCGCCGCACAGATAGTCCCCGCCGCGCTCCTCTATGAGCCGTGACAGCCCTGAAAGCTCGATTGCCCTGTCCACATCCGCGGCAGGAAAATCACGGAACATGGTAATGTTGTCACGGATGGAAGCGTCAAATATAAACACGTTCTGCTCGACTATGGAAACCAGCTCATAGAGCGACTTGCTGCTGATATCCCGCAATTCCGCGCCGTCAAAACAGATGGTTCCTCCATAGTCATGGCGCGACGCTATCAGCAGATTCAGAAGCGTGGATTTCCCGCTGCCGGAATTGCCGACAATGGCATAGCTCTTTCCCGCCTTAAAATCTATATTGATGTCGTGCAGTATCTCCTTGTCCTGCTCATAGCCGAAGCACAGATCATGTACCGAAATGCCGTTTTCCAAACAGTGGGGGATATCCTTTCCCTCGTCGCGGACGTTTAACTCCAACGTCCGCGCCATTTTGTCCACCAGCGCCAGCGCGGCCCGGCGGCTTGCCAGAAGCTCCGGCATTTGTTCGACAACGGTTATCACCGCGCCGGTCAGATCCATAAAAACAATCAGGATACCCGGCGTCATGCCCCAGCCCAGATAGGCCAGCACCGCGCCGGCGAGGAAGGCCCCCATCTGCGCGGAAAAACCCGCAATGCCGCCGATCATTCCGAGAAGAACGCTGATCCTCCGCTTCCGGCATTTGGCGGACTCCACCGCTGAGCTGCTTTGCTCCAAAAGACTGACGGCGGCGTCCTCCGCGCAGAAGCTTTTTATTACGGAGAAGCCGCTGAGGATGTCCTTGAGAGATGCGGTAAATTCGCCGTTTTTCTCCGATACGGCTTTCTCCACCTTCTCCATACGCGCCCCCTCCCGCATGGAGGCGAGGAGCGGAAGGGCGCACAGGCCGATGGCAATGGCGGCAAGGATCGGGCTGTACAGCAGCATCAGGACCACCGCGCCAGCCGCCCAGACGGTATTAAAAACAAGAACATACTGCTTTTCAAGATAGTTTGTCTCTACGGAAGTCAAATCGTTTGAAAACGCGGAGAGGTATGCGCTCGTGGCCTCGCTCTGAAAGGATGCGATATTCTTCCGTGTCAGCTCCCGGAACGCGAAGCTTTTGAACTGTGACAACGCTTTTTTCATAAACTGTGGCTGCGCCCAATACTGAAGTCCTTTGATCGGGATGATTGAGAGGATCATCCCAACGGTCAGTACAGCCAGCACACTGATGGACAACGCGCCCGGCTCGCCCGACACATTGTCGACCAGCTGCTGAATGAGCCATGCCGCCGCCAGATTCAGCACGCTAAACAGGATGGAAGTAAGGAGCATGGCGCAATACGCCAGTTTATTCCCTCTGAAAAACGTGGAAATATATTCCCTGCGCAAGGTCTTATTCTTCATTTGTGATTTCCTCCCACATCCTGCTGAGAGAGTCGTTTTCCAGAGAATTTATCGTTTTGGCGGCTGTCTCCGCGGCGGTGCTGCCTAAGCTGTCGAAGGCTACCTGCTGTTTCGCGCTTATGAAGCGAAGGCTGCCTGCGGAATAGTCGGGATCCCGGTCAAATTCCTCCGCCAGCTTTTTCGCCGCCA
>CANQFY010000014.1 GCA_947600025.1 uncultured Oscillospiraceae bacterium | reverse complement strand
GACCCGGCGGCCAGCGGCAGGGACGAGGTGATTTTGGCCTATCCGGGGCTGTACGCCGTTTCGGTCTACCGGATCGCCCATGAGCTGCTTGCCCTGGGGGTGCCCCTGATCCCCAGGATCATGACCGAGCAGGCCCACAGCGTCACCGGCATCGACATCCACCCCGGCGCCCAAATTGGGGAGTCCTTCTTCATGGACCACGGCACCGGCATCGTCATCGGGGAGACCACAGTGATCGGCAGCCAGGTCAAGCTCTATCAGGGCGTCACCCTGGGGTGCCTCTCCACCAAGGGCGCGGGGGCGCTCAAGGGCGTCAAGCGGCACCCCACCCTGGAAGACAACGTGACTGTCTATTCCGGGGCGACCATTCTGGGCGGGGACACGGTGATCGGAGCAGGCGCGGTGGTGGGAAGCGGCGCCTTTGTGACAAAGTCCGTAGCCCGCGGGGCGAGAGTCACCCAGCCCCGGCGCGGCCGGGAACTGGACGGAACCCCATAAAATACATTTTTCCCGTCGGGGATGCCCCGACGGGAAAATTTGGTCCAATTATTGCCGATTCCCCGCCGCCTCCAAACGGAGCAGGAACCGTTTCGCGGCCAGGCCACCGGCGTAGCCGGTGAAACTGCCCCCGGCGCCCACCACCCGGTGGCAGGGGATCAGGATGGAGATGGGGTTGCGGCCCACCGCCCCGCCTACGGACCGGGGGGAGCCCCCAACCCGCTCCGCCAGCTGGCCGTAGGTGGTTACTTGGCCGTAGGGGATCTCCAGAAGCGCCCGCCACACCCGCTGCCGGTAGTCGCTCCCTTGGGGCGCCAGGGGTAGGTCCATTTTGGGGGCCTCCCCGGCAAAATAGGCCGCCAGATACCGTTCCAGCGCCCAAAATACCGGCCCGTCTCCCGGCACGGCGTCCTCCGCCCCGTCTTGGAAGTATTTCTGGCCCGGCAGCCAGAGGCCGGTAATGGCGTTGGCGTCGCAGGCCGCCGTCAGGGTCCCCAAAGGGGACCTAAATTCCCGCAAAAGCAGCATCTTCCCGCCTCCTTTTCCCTATTGTACCAAACGCTGCCCCGACTGGCAAGAAATTCTTGCCCTGGGGGCTTGACATTTTTCAAAATTGGGGTATAGTAATGTCAAAAGGATTAGCACTCTAATGCTGAGAGTGCTAAAATGCGAAAAAGGAGTGGGTATCATGAAATTTGACAGCTACACCCAGAAGTCCCTGGAAGCCGTCCAGGCCGCCCAGCGGTTGGCGGAGGAGAACCGCAATCCCCAGCTGGAGCAGATCCATCTGCTCACCGCCCTGCTGGAGCAGGAGGGCGGTCTCACCCCCCAGCTTTTGAAAAAAATGGGCGTCAGTGTGGAGAGCCTCCTGGCCGCCGCCCGGGCGGAGGTGGGAAAGCTCCCCGCCGTCCAGGGCAGCCGGGAGGCGGGCCGGTTCTACATCAGCGCCGCGGCGGACGCCGCCCTCCGGGCCGCCGAGGAGCAGGCCGACGCCATGAAGGATTCCTTCGTCTCGGTGGAGCATCTGTTCCTGGGGCTGATGGATACCGCCCAGGGGGCGGTGAAGCAGCTGCTGCAAACCTACCGGATCACCAAGGAGGGGTGCCTCCAGGCGCTGCAAAGCGTCCGGGGCAACCAGCGGGTGACCACGGACAACCCGGAGGGCACCTACGACGCCCTGGAAAAGTACGGCACGGACCTGGTGAAAAGGGCCCGGGAGCAGAAGCTGGACCCGGTCATCGGCCGGGACGAGGAAATTCGGAACGTGATCCGCATCCTCTCCCGGAAGACCAAGAATAACCCGGTGCTGATCGGCGAGCCCGGCGTGGGCAAGACCGCCATCGCCGAGGGGCTGGCCCAGCGGATCGTGAAGAAGGACGTGCCCAAGAGCCTCCAGGAAAAGACCATTTTCTCCCTGGACATGGGGGCCCTGATCGCCGGGGCCAAGTACCGGGGGGAGTTTGAGGAGCGGCTGAAGGCCGTGCTCAACGAGGTCAAGCAGTCCGAGGGGAAAATTCTGCTCTTTATCGACGAGCTGCACACCATCGTGGGCGCGGGGAAGACCGAGGGGAGCATGGACGCCGGGAATCTGCTCAAGCCCATGCTGGCCCGGGGGGAGCTGCACTGCATCGGGGCCACCACTTTGGATGAGTACCGGCAGTATATCGAAAAGGACGCCGCCCTGGAGCGCCGGTTCCAGCCGGTAATGGTGGACGAGCCCACGGTGGAGGACACGGTGGCCATCCTCCGGGGGCTGAAGGAGCGCTACGAGGTGTTCCACGGGGTGAAGATCGCGGATTCCGCCCTCCTGGCCGCCGCGTCGCTGTCTCACCGGTATATCACCGACCGGTTCCTGCCGGACAAGGCCATCGACCTGGTGGACGAGGCCTGCGCCCAGATCCGCACGGAGATGGACTCCATGCCGGCGGAACTGGACGAGGTCAGCCGCAAAATCATCCAGATGGAAATCGAGGAGGCGGCGCTTAAAAAAGAGGAGGATCCCCTGTCCCAGGGCCGCTTGAAGACCCTCCAGAAGGAGCTGGCGGAGACCAAGGACCGCTTCAACGCCCAGAAGGCCCAGTGGGAGAACGAGAAGCAGGCCATTTCCCGCATCCAGCAGCTCCGGGAGCAAATCGAGGAGCTGAACCGGCAGATCGACCAGGCCCAGCGGCAGTATGATCTGGAAAAGGCGGCGGAGCTGAAATACGGCCGCCTGCCGGAGGCCCAGCGCCAGCTCCAGGAGGAGGAGCGCCGGGCCCAGCAGGGCGAGGGCAGTCTGCTTCGGGACCGGGTGACGGAGGAGGAGATCGCCCGGATCGTGGAGCGCTGGACGGGGATTCCCGTGTCCCGGCTGGTCCAGGGGGAGCGGGAGAAGCTGCTGAACCTGGGCCAGGCCCTCCACCGCCGGGTGGTGGGCCAGGACGAAGCCGTGACGGCGGTCACCGAGGCCATCCAGCGCAGCCGGGCCGGCATCCAGGACCCCAACCGGCCCATTGGGTCCTTCCTGTTCCTGGGGCCCACCGGCGTGGGCAAGACGGAGCTGGCCAAGGCCCTGGCCCAGAACCTGTTCGACGATGAAAACAACATGGTTCGGATCGATATGTCCGAATATATGGAGAAATTCTCCGTCTCCCGGCTGATCGGGGCGCCTCCGGGATATGTGGGCTACGAGGAGGGCGGCCAGCTCACCGAGGCGGTGCGGCGGAAGCCCTATTCCGTGGTGCTTTTTGACGAGGTGGAGAAGGCCCATCCCGACGTGTTCAACGTGCTGCTCCAGGTCCTGGACGACGGCCGGGTGACGGATTCCCAGGGCCGGACGGTGGATTTCAAAAATACCATTTTGATCCTGACCTCCAATCTGGGCTCGGAGTACCTGCTGGGCGGCATCCGCCCCGACGGCACCATCGACCCCGCCGCCCGGGAGCAGGTGGAGGCGCTGCTGCGCCGCTCCTTCCGGCCGGAATTTCTCAACCGGCTGGACGAGATCGTGTTCTACAAGCCCCTGACCCGGCAGGATGTGACCAAGATCATCGACCTGCAAATGGAACGGCTGAACCGCCGCCTGGCGGAGCAGCAGATCACCTGCCGGCTGACGGAGGAGGCCAAGCTGGCCATTGTGGACGCGGCCTACGATCCCCAGTACGGCGCCCGGCCCCTCAAGCGGTACCTGCAGCACACGGTGGAAACGGAGCTGTCCAAGAAAATTTTGGAGGGGGCGCTCCTGCCCGGCCAGGAGGTGACCGTTTCCGCGCGAAACGGCGAGCTGACGCTCGGCTGAGAAGCATTTTCTTCCAACTTCTATTTCAGCGTGTCCCCCGTCGAGGTGCCCCACGGCCCCGGCGGGGGGCGCAAATCTTTCTGCCAACCTTCTTATTTTGGTGCATCCCATGCTGTGGTTGCTCCCCCTAGCCCTGCCGGGGGAGCAGTGCCGACGGAGGAAGCACTGAAATAAAAAGGTAGGCAGTAGAAAAACTTCCCCCCGTCCACCCAAAAAGGCAAATTCCCGCCCTGCGGGGTGGCGGGGCTAACGCCCCGCCGAGGCCGCCAGCGGCAGCGGACTCCCTGCCGCCGCAAGCATATTTTCGATAAAAATGCCATAGCCGGTGGTGGGATCGTTCACCAGCACATGGGTCACCGCCCCAATGAATTTCCCGTCCTGCAGGATTGGGCTGCCGGACATGCCCTGGACGATGCCGCCGGTGGCGTCCAGCAGCGCCGGGTCTGTGACTTTCAGAAGCATGTTCCGCCCATTTTGCCGGGATTTTGGATAGATTTTCAGAATTTCCACAGAATATTCCCGTACCTCCGTCCCGGAAATGGTGGAAAGGATGCTGGCCTTCCCCGCGTGGACTTCCTCGGCGGCGCCCACCGGCATGGGCGCGCCGGAAAATTCCACCTGAGCCGTTCCGAAAACCCCGGAGCCGGTGTTGGCGGACAGGATGCCCAGAGGCATCCGATCCGTCACCGTGCCCATGAGTTGGCCCGGCTGGCCGGACTGGCCCCGCTTCACCGCCTGGATGCTGGCGGGATAGGCGCTGCCTCGGGTCATGGCCAGCAGCGACCCCGACGGATCGTTGACGCCGTGGCCCAGGCAGGCAAACTGATGGCTTTCAGGATCGTACCAGGTCACGGTGCCGATGCCGGTGATGCCCTGGCGCAGATACACCCCCAGCTGGGGCCCTTCCGGGGTTTGCGCCGGTTCCACCTGGATCCGCCGCTCCCGGCCGTCCCGGCGCACCACCAGCTCCACCGGACCTTGGGCGTCGGCCACCGCCCGGCGCACCTCGGCGGCGGTGGTGACGGTATGGCCGTTGACGGACAGCAGCACGTCGCCGGCCTGGAGGCCCGCCGCCTTGGCGCTTTGGCCCAAGGTCTCGTCGATGGCGGCGACGGTCACCGTATCATTGGATAGCTCCAGGCCCACCACCTGACCCACCGGTATTAATAAGGAGGCCGCGTTGGCCGTCTGGGGCAGAACCAGGGCCAGCAGCAGCAAAGGGATCATTAAACTTCCCAATTTTTTCATTTTCCAACCCTCCATTTTGGTCTGCCTCTTTAATATGACCCGGTGCGCCGAGGATAAACGCAGTAAAAGTCGAAAAAACAGGAACGCCCTGGGCTTTCCGGTTTTTTTTGGAAAGGACTTGCGCCCGCCGCCCAAACCGTGTATGATAGGTGGAAAAGGAGGCAGATTATGGAAAAAAATGTAGATTATGCCGCCCTCTCCGCCCGGCTGACCGCCCTGGTGGAGGACGTGCCCTATCTGATCGCCAATCTGGCCAACGCTTCGGCCCTGCTGTATCAGGAGCTGCCCGATCTCAACTGGGCGGGCTTCTATTCTCTGGAGGGGGAGACGCTGGTGCTGGGGCCCTTCCAGGGCAAGCCCGCCTGCATCGAGATTCCCCTGGGCCGGGGAGTCTGCGGCACCGCCGCGAAGACCGGCCGCCCCCAGCTGGTGCCCAACGTCCACGCCTTTCCCGGCCATATCGCCTGCGACAGCGCTTCCAATTCCGAGATCGTGGTGCCCCTGCGCTGCGAAGGGCGGCTCTGGGGGGTGCTGGATCTGGACAGCCCCACCCTGAACCGGTTCGATAAGAGGGACCTGGAGGGTCTGACGGCCCTGTGCCGGGATCTGGAGAGAGCCCTGGGGGACCTACCGAATTGCCTATTGACAAAGTAGGTAAACGGTGGTATATTACCTACCGGATAACTGGGTAAATACTCCTGATGGAAGGAACGTGAGTTCATGCAAGTTTACGCGGACAATGCCGCCACCACCAAAATGAGCAAAACCGCCATTGACGCCATGCTGCCCTATTTCGACACCGTCTACGGCAACCCCTCCAGTCTCCACACCCCGGGCCAAAAGGCCAAGGAGGCTTTGGAGGATGCCCGGGCCACCGTCGCGAAATGCCTGGGCTGTGAGCCCCGGGAGATCATCTTCACCTCCGGCGGCAGCGAGGCGGACAATCAGGCCATCCGCTCCGCCGCCCGGCTGGGAGCCCGGAAGGGGAAAAAGCACATCATTTCCACCGCCTTTGAGCATCACGCCGTACTCCACACTCTGCAAAGGCTGGAGGAGGAGGGCTTCGAGGTGACGCTGCTGGACGTTCATGAAAACGGCCTGGTCACCGCCCAGCAGGTGAAGGAGGCCATCCGGCCGGACACCTGCCTGGTCACCATTATGTACGCCAACAACGAGATCGGCACCATCCAGCCTATTGAGGAGATCGGCGCCGTGTGCCAGGAGGCGGGGGTGGTGTTCCACACCGACGCGGTCCAGGCCGCGGGGCACCTGCCCATCGACGTGAAGAAGGAGCATATCGACCTGCTGAGCCTCTCGGCCCACAAGTTCCACGGCCCCAAGGGCGTGGGGGCCCTCTACGTCCGCCGGGGCTTCCCCCTGACGAACCTCATCGAGGGCGGCGCTCAGGAGCGGGGCAAGCGGGCCGGGACGGAGAATCTGCCCGGCATCCGGGGCATGGCCGCCGCCCTGGCGGAGTCCTGCGCCAATATGGAGACCAACGCCCGCATGGTCACCGCCATGCGGGACCGGCTGATCCAGGGCCTGAGCAAAATCCCCCACAGCGCCGTCAACGGCGATCTAACCCACCGGCTCCCCGGCAATGTCAGCTTCTGCTTTGAGGGCATCGAGGGGGAGTCTCTGCTGCTGCTGCTGGACGCCCAGGGAGTGGCCGCCTCCTCCGGCTCCGCCTGCACCTCCGGCTCCTTAGACCCCAGCCATGTGCTGCTGGCCATCGGCCGGGTCCACGACGTGGCCCACGGCTCCCTGCGGCTGTCCCTGTGCGAATACAACACGGAGGAAGAGGTTGACCACATCCTGGAGGTGGTCCCCCAGGTGGTACAGTATCTGCGGAATATGTCCCCGGTGTGGCGGGACCTGCAGACCGGCAAACGGCAGTATATTTTATAAGGAGGCAAGGAAAATGGCCCTTTACAGCGAAAAAGTCATGGATCACTTTATGCACCCCCGGAATGTGGGCGTGCTGGAAAATCCCAGCGGCGTGGGAGAAGTGGGCAACGCCAAGTGCGGCGACATTATGAAGATCTATTTGCAGATCGAGAACGACATCATCGTGGACGTGAAATTTGAGACCTTCGGCTGCGGCTCCGCCATCGCCTCCTCCTCCATGGCCACGGAAATGATCAAGGGCAAGCCCGTGAAGGAGGCCATGGCCCTGACCAACAAGGCGGTGGCCGAGGCCCTGGACGGCCTGCCCGCCCACAAGCTCCACTGCTCCGTACTGGCGGAGGAGGCCATCAAGAACGCCCTGCTGGACTACTACCAGAAAAACAACATCCCCTACGACGAGGCGGACTTCCCGGAAGGCCACAGCCACGAGGAATAAGCCATGATCGTATCCACCAAGGGCCGCTACGCCCTGCGGGTGATGGTGTACCTGGCCCAGCAGCCCCCGGGGGCCTACATCCCGTTGAAGCAGGTGGCGGAGGCGGAGGAGATTTCCCAGAAATATCTGGAGGCCATCATGACCATCCTCTCCAAGGCCGGGATGGTGGAGGCGGTCCATGGCAAGGGCGGGGGCTACCGGCTCAACCGCCCGCCGGAGGGGTACACCGTGGGCAGCATCCTTAAGCTGACGGAGGGAAGCCTGGCCCCGGTGTCCTGCACCGCCGAGGGGCCGGCGGCCTGCTCCCGGTCGGACTGCTGCCCGGCCCTGCCCATGTGGGAGAAGCTGGACCGGATGATCGACGGATTTTTTGAGAGCGTCACCATCCGGGACCTGCTCACCGGAACCTGATTTTAAAGCCGCTTCCCGGATGGGAGGCGGCTTTTTTCGGGATTTTTCCATTTATGCCCGCCTCCAAAAGAAAGCGGGCATTTGGAAATCTTCCGCTGGGACCGCTTCCCGAAGGGGAAGGGGGCGCTATTGGAAATTTCCCACCGCGACCGCTTTCCTTCGGAAAGCGGCCACGATTTGGAATTAACCTGTTGTGACCGCTTCCCCCCAGGAAGCGGTCACAATTTTTATATTTCCCTATTGACAATGGGAACGGGCGTGATATAATAATATCAACATATGAGCATATATTAATATTAAGGAGGAAGCCGCCATGGAAAAGAAGGTCTACCTGATCGAGAACCTGGACTGCGCCAACTGTGCCGCCGAAGTGGAAGCCAAGCTGAACACCCTGCCGGAGGTGCAGGAGGCCGTGCTGACCTACGCCACTGGCCAGCTGCGGATCACCGCGGAGGACCCGGATTCCCTGCTGCCCCTGCTCCAAAAGACCGCCCGTGGGGTGGAGCCGGAGGTGGTGATCCGTCCCCGGGACAGCGTGGGGCAGCCCCACAGCGCCGGGCATGAGCATCACCACGACCATGACCATGACCACGAACATGAACACCATCATGACCATGACGACGAGGGTCATGACCATGGGGAGGAGGAGCAGGAGAGCCCCCTGCCGCTGCTCTTGGGAGCGGGGCTGTTTGTCCTGGGTCTGATTTTGGAGGCGCTGGGCCTAAAATGGGTGGGCCTGTTCTGCTACGTCGCCGCCTATGTGGTGCTGGGGGCGAAAATCGTCTGGACCGCCGTCGCCGGGCTGGTCCGGGGCCGGGTCTTTGACGAGAATTTCCTGATGAGCCTGGCCTCCCTGGGAGCCTTCTTCATTGGCGAGTACCCGGAGGCGGTGGGCGTCATGCTGTTCTACCGCATCGGGGAATATTTTGAGGACGTGGCGGTGGCCCGGAGCCGGAGCCGGATCATGGAGGCGGTGGATCTCCGCCCTGAGGTGGTCACGGTGCCCGACGGGGACGGCGTCCGCCAGATCCCCGCCGCCCAGGCGCAAGTGGGCGACATCGTGCTGGTGCGGCCTGGGGACCGGATCCCCCTGGACGGGGTGGTGGTCGCCGGGACCAGCCGTCTGGACACCGCGCCCATCACCGGCGAGCCGGTGCCGGTGCCGGTAGGGTCGGGGGACGCCGTCACCTCCGGCTGCGTCAACACCTCCGGGCAGCTGACTGTCCGGGTGGAAAAGCCCCTGTCCGAGTCCATGGTCAGCCGCATCCTGGACGCGGTGGAGAACGCCGCCGCCAGCAAGCCGAAAATCGACCGGTTCATCACCCGTTTTGCCCGGGTCTACACCCCTGTGGTGGTGGCGGCGGCGGTCGCCGTGGCGGTGATTCCCTCCCTGGTGGACGGGAATTGGAATTACTGGGTGTACACAGCCCTGTCCTTCCTGGTCATGAGCTGCCCCTGCGCCCTGGTGCTCAGCGTGCCTCTGGCCTTCTTCTCCGGTATCGGCGCGGGGGGCAAGCAGGGCATTTTGTTCAAGGGCGGGGCCTCCATCGAGGCCATGGCCGGCATTCGGGCCGTGGCGCTGGATAAGACCGGCACCGTGACCAAGGGCGAATTTGTGGTGCAGGAGGTCCAGGGACGGGAAGACCTGTTGTCCCTGTGCGCCAGCTGCGAGCAGTTTTCCACCCATCCCATTGCCGGGAGCATCGTTGCCGCCGCCAAGGAGCGGGGCCTGCCCATCTGTGCCCCGGAGGAGCTGGAGGAGCTGTCCGGCCGGGGCATCCGGGCCCGGGTGAATGGCTTGAAAGTCCTCTGCGGCAACGAAAAGCTGATGGCGGAAAACGGCATCGACCCCGCCGCCTTCCATCCCACCGGTGCGGGCACCCATGTGCTGGTGGCGGTGGACGGGAAGCCGGCAGGCTGGCTCCGGATCGCCGACACCCTGAAGCCCGACGCCAAGGACGCGGTGGCCCGGCTGAAGGCCAGGGGCGTCACCCCGGTGATGCTCACCGGCGACGGGGCCCAGAGCGCCGGGCAGGTGGCCCAGGCGGTGGGCATTGAGCAGGTCCACGCCCGGCTGCTGCCGGAGGAGAAGCTGGCCCGGCTCCAGGAGCTGCGGCAGCAGGTGGGACCCACCATGTTCGTGGGCGACGGCATCAACGACGCGCCGGTGCTCTCCGGCGCGGATGTGGGGGCGGCCATGGGCACCGGCGCCGACGCCGCCATCGAGGCGGCGGATGTGGTGTACATGACTGGCAGCGTGGACGCCATCCCGGAATCTTTAGCCATCGCCCGCCGCACCAGGAGAATCGCTATCGAAAACGTGGTGTTCGCTCTGGCGGTGAAGCTGGCGGTGATGCTGCTGGGCCTGTTCGGCCACGCCTCCATGTGGATGGCGGTGTTCGCGGACACCGGCGTGGCCATGCTGTGCATCCTCAATTCCATTCGTGGTCAGCTTCCGGCGGCGGGTCGCCGCTGACAATGCGGGCAGGGCCCGCGGCCAATACGGGCAGGGCCCGCAGCCAATGCGTGCGCAGGTCTGGCGGTATTCGTTACAGCTGTTGGGCCCGCTCGGTATCGTTCTTGCGGACGAGATATGAAATTGACCCCCAGCCTTTCGGCTGGGGGTGATTCTATACGGTGATTCTATACTTTGCACGCAAGAACGATACCGGGAACGCCCAGCAGATAGAACGATTCGCACTATCCCGGTGCGCATTGTCCGCGGCGACTCGCCGCCAGCCCGGCACCTGGAAAAAGGAACCCCCAGCCTTTCGGCTGGGGGTCGTTTTCTAGTTTTTTCGGCAAGAACGATACCGAGCGGGCCCAGCAGATGGAGCGACTAGCACCAGACTGGCGCACGCATTGGCCGTGGGCCCTGCCCACTAGCCGAAGACGGAGAGGAGGAAGCCGGCGGCGATGGCGGAGCCAATGACGCCCGCCACGTTGGGGCCCATGGCGTGCATGAGCAGGAAGTTGGAGGGATTGGCCTTCTGGCCCTCCTTGTTGGCCACCCGGGCCGCCATGGGAACGGCGGACACACCGGCGGAGCCAATGAGGGGATTGACCTTGCCCCGGGTCGCCCAGCACATCACCTTGCCGCCCAGCAGACCGCCAACGGTGGAGAGAATGAAGGCGCACACGCCCAGCACCACGATCAGCAGGGTCTTGGGCTGGAGGAAGGTGCCGCCCACCATGGTGGCGCCCACAGCCGTGGACAGCAGAATGGTCACAATGTTCATCAGGGCATTCTGCACCGTGTCGGACAGCCGGTCGGTGACGCCGGTCTCCTTCAGCAGGTTACCCAGCATCAGACAGCCGATCAGCGGCGCGGTGTCCGGCAGCAGCAGGGCCACGAAAATCGTCACCACAATGGGGAAGATGATCTTTTCCCGCTTGCTGACCGTCCGGGTCTGAACCATCTTGATCTTCCGCTCCTCCGCCGTGGTGAGCATCCGCATGAAGGGCGGCTGGATCAGCGGGATCAGGGCCATGTAGGAGTAGGCTGCCACCGCGATGGGTCCCAAGAGATGGGGGGCCAAAATGGAGGTCAGGAAGATGGCCGTGGGGCCGTCGGCGCCGCCGATGATACCGATGGCGGCAGCCTCCAGGGCGGTGAACACCAGAGCCGGATTGTTCAGGAAGCCCAGAGCGTCGCCGGAAATGGCGGCGAAGAAGAAGGCGGCGAAAACGCCCATCTGGGCGGCGGCGCCCAGGAGCAGGCTCTTGGGATTGGACAGCAGGGGCCCGAAATCCGTCATGGCGCCCACGCCCATAAAGATCAGGCAGGGGTACAGGCTGGTTTTCACGCCGATGTAGAAGATGTCCAGCAGACCGCCCTCCCGGAGAATGGCGCCGAAGCTGTGATAGGCAGGGTTGGAGGCGTCCATAAAGGCGTCCCACAGCTCCTGATGATACAGCCCGGCCCCGGGCAGGTTGGTCAGCAGGCAGCCGAAAGCGATACCCACCAGCAGAAGGGGCTCAAACTGCTTCACAATGCCCAGATACAGCAGGACGCAGGCGATGATGATCATCACCAGGTTCTGCCAGCCGTCCTGGGACAGGAAGCCGGAGAACAGCATGGAAAAACCGGAGCTGTTCCACAAATTCAGTAGGATCTGTCCAACGTCGATCATGGGACGCCCCCCTTATCCGATGACCACCAGGGGTGCGCCGGTATCCACGGTGGAGCCCTTGCTCACCAGCACCTGGGTGACGGTCCCATCCTTGGGGGCCATGATCTCGTTTTCCATCTTCATCGCTTCCAGAATACACAGAACGGTCCCGGCTTTCACCGCCTGGTTGGCGCTGACGTTGACCTTCAAAATGGTGCCGGGCATGGGCGCGGTGACAGGCTCGCCGGCGCCGGTGACGGCGGGAGCGGCCTTCGGCGCGGGGGCCGGAGCGGGCGCGGCAGGGGCAGGCGCGGCGGGACCCGCAGGGGCGGGAGCGGCGGGCGCGACGGCCTCATATTCGTCCAGGAGCATGGCCTTCCCGGCCTCGACCTCCACCTCATAGGTGCGGCCGTTCAGGGTCACTTTATATTTCATTTGGTTTCGACCTCCTTGATGGAAATGAAGCGCAGTTCATTCAGGGGCTTGCCCATTTTATCGGCCACGATGGCCATGAGCATGGCGGCGGTCTTGGGCTCCACATTGTAGAGCTTCAACTGACCGGCAGAGCCGGGGGCGACAGGCTTGGGCGCGGGGGCGGGGGGCGGCGCCGGAGCGGCCTCGGGGGCCGGGGCCGGGGCGTTCTTCTTCTCCAGGGAGGTGAAGATCTTGCCCATAGCCATGACCACCAGCATCAGCAGGACCAGTCCGAAAAACACCACGGCATAGCCCAGCAGGGCGATCACCGCCGCGCCGCCCACGCCCAGGACCGGGGCCTCCGCCGAAGCGGCGGAAAGGAGTAGCGTATGGTTCATAAAACGGCCTCCCTCTTACGCTTCCACGATGGTGTAGGTCGCCGTGTTCTCTTCCTTCTCCTTCCGCTCGGCGAAGAACTTCTCCGCCAGGTTGGGGAAGGCGATATAGCTCAGCACATCCTCGTCGCTCCGGGCGACGCCGGCCAGCTTCTGCCGGGTCTCCTCCACGATGGGCTTCAAGGTGTCGGCGTACCGGCCGGTGAGGGGCTTTTCGTCCCCCAGGATCTTGGCCTGGATCTCCGGGTCGATGGGGGCCGGCGTGCGGCCGTACTCGCCCCGGCAGTAGGCCTTGATCTCCTTAGAGACGGTCTTGTACCGCTGGCCGTCCAGGACGTTCCGAACCGCCTGGACGCCCACCATCTGGCTGGTGGGGGTGACGAGCGGCGGATAGCCCATGTCCTTGCGGACCTTGGGGGTTTCCACCAGGGCCTCGTCAAACCGGTCCAGGGCGTTCATCTGCTTGAGCTGGGACAGGAGGTTGGACAGCATGCCGCCGGGGACCTGGTAGGTCAGGCACTGGGTGTCGGTGGCCATGGACTTGGGCATCAGGGTGCCGTCCTTGATAAAGTCGTCCCGAACGGTCTTGAAGTAGTCGGCCATTTTCTTGGTCAGGCTGTCGTCCAGATCCACCTGGTAGCCCAGCTGCCGCAGGGCGTAGGCCAGGGTCTCGGTGGCGGGCTGGGAGGTGCCGCCGGAGAAGGGGGAGATGGCGGTGTCGATGATGTCCACGCCGGCCTCCACCGCTTTCAGGTAGGTCATGAAGGCCAGACCGGTGGTGGAGTGGGTGTGCAGGTCGATGGGCAGATCCACCGCATCCTTGATGGCGGAGACCAGATCGTAGGCCTCCTTGGGGCCCATGATGCCGGCCATGTCCTTGATGCAGATGGTGGAGGCGCCCATTTCCTTGAGCTCCTTGACCATCTTGACATAGTTGGCCTGGGTGTGGACCGGGGAGGTGGTGTAGGAGATGGTGCCGGAGGCGATGGCCCCGGCCTTGATGGTGGCCTCCATGGCCACTTTGAGGTTGTTCACATCGTTCAGGGCGTCGAAGATGCGGATCACGTCGATGCCGTTCTCCACGGCCTTGGCCACAAAGAGCTTGACAAAATCATCGGGGTAGTGGGCGTAGCCCAGGACGTTCTGGCCCCGGAGGAGCATTTGCAGCTTGGTGTTGGGCATTTTGGCCCGGATCTTCCGCAGCCGCTCCCAGGGATCCTCGTGCAGGTACCGCAGGCACACGTCGAAGGTGGCGCCGCCCCAGCACTCCACGGCGTAGTAACCCACCTTGTCGATGGTGGGCAGCATGGGCTCGAACTTGTCATAGGGAAGACGGGTGGCGATCAGGGACTGGTTGGCGTCCCGCAGCACCGTTTCTACGAACTGTACCTTTTGAGCCATAGGGGAAAACCTCCATATGTGATTTTTTGACGGGGGAAAAGGCTCCGGGCCCGGCCCGGAGCCGGATGCGCTGGAAAATTACTTCGCCTTGGGGCCGGCCTCCACAATGTTGGCGGGCATATTGGGGTACTTCTTGGCGAAGTTGGCCTGGAACATGGCGGCCAGCTTGTTGGCCTGGGCGTCGTAGGCGTCCTTGTCGGCCCACATCCCCCGGGCGTCCAGCATCTCGTCGGGCACGCCGGGGCAGGAGGTGGGATAGTCCACGTTGAACACGTCGTGGTGCTTAAATTCCACGGCGTCGAAGCTGCCGTTGAGGGCGGCGGTGACCATGGCCCGGGTGTAGGGCAGCTTCATCCGCTTGGCGCCGCTGGCGGCGGAGCCGCCGGCCCAGCCGGTGTTCACCAGATAGACCTTGGTGCCGAACTCGTCCAGCTTCTTGCCCAGCATCTCCGCGTAGACGGAGGGATCCATGGGCATGAAGGGCTCGCCAAAGAGGGTGGAGAAGGTGGGCTTGGGCTCGGTGATGCCCCGCTCGGTGCCGGCCAGCTTGGAGGTAAAGCCGGTGACGAAGTGGTACATGGCGGCGTCCCGGCTCAGCCGGCTGATGGGAGGCAGCACGCCGAAGGCGTCGGCGGTGAGGAAGATGACCACCTTGGGGATGCTGCCGATGCCGGGAATGGCGGCATTGGAGATATAGTCGATGGGATAGCCCACCCGGGTGTTCTCGGTGAGGCTGCCGTCGTTGAAGTCCAGCTCTCGGGTCTCGGGATTCATGATCACGTTTTCCACCAGGGAGCCGAATTTGATGGCGTTGTAGATGTCGGGCTCATGCTCCTTGGACAGATTGATGCACTTGGCGTAGCAGCCGCCCTCGATGTTGAACACGCCGTCGGCGGACCAGCCATGCTCGTCGTCGCCGATGAGCCGGCGGGCGGGGTCGGCGGAGAGGGTGGTCTTGCCGGTGCCGGACAGGCCGAAGAACACGGCGGTCTCGCCGGTCACGGGGTCCATGTTGGCGGAGCAGTGCATGGGCAGGATGCCTTCCTTGGTCAGAACGTAGTTCATGGTGGAGAACACGCTCTTCTTGATCTCGCCGGCGTACTGGGAGCCGCAGATCAGGATCAGATGGGCTTCATAGTCGATGATGATGGCGGCCTCGGAGTGGACGCCGTCCCGCTCCGGATCGGCCTTGAAGCCGGGGGCGGCGATCACGGTGTAGTCGGCCTCGCCGTAGTTTTCCAGCTCCTCCGCCGTGGGCCGGATCAGCAGGTCCCGGATGAACAGGTTCTGGGAGGCCAGCTCGTTGACGATGCGGAATTTCTTGGTGTACTTGGGGTCGGCGCCGGCGAAGCCGTCGAAAAGGAAGATCTCCCGGCCCTGGAGGTAGGCGGTGACCTTATTCAGCAGGGCGGTGAAGCGCTCCTTGGAGATGGGACGGTTGACGCTGCCCCAGGCGATGTCGTCATGGACGGCGGGGGTGTCGACGATGAACTTGTCGTCCGGGGACCGGCCGGTGTACTTGCCGGTGGTGACAAGCAAGGCGCCGGTATTGGTGAGGGTGCCCTCGCCCCGGCGAAGGGCGGCCTCCGTGAGCTGGGCGGGGCCCAGGTTGCGATGCACGGCGCTGGGATTCAGGATCCCCAGTTTTTCCAGACCATAGGTTTCCATAGTGTATCCTCCTAAAAATGAGAAAAATCGGCAGCGGCAAATTTGCCGCGTTGACCACGAGCTGTGGACAGTTTGAAAAAATTCCAACTTCCACCAAATACATTGTATCACGAATTTGACATCTTGTCTACTATTATTTCGATAAATTTTTCCCGATTTAGGCGGAGACCATCCCCCTGTCGGGGTTGCTTTTTGGACCGAAATGGGATATAATCAGAAAAAAGGCGAAAGGAGCCCCCGCCATGGAGCAAGATCCCCACCACGACCACGCTTATATGCACGCCCACGGCATCGCCCACACCCACAGCCACGTCCACGAAAACCAAAAAGCGGTGGTCAACCGTCTGGCCCGGGCCATCGGCCACCTGGAGAAGGTCAAGCGGATGGTGGAGCAGGGGTACGACTGCTCCGAGGTGCTGATCCAGCTGGCCGCCGTCCGCTCCGCGCTGGAGGGCACCGGGAAGGTGATCCTCCAGGACCACCTCCGCCACTGCATGGTGGACGCCGTGGCCGCCGGGGACCAGACCGCCATCGACGATCTGTGCCAGGCCATCGACAAATTTATGAAATAAAGGCCGCCGCTCTCCCGGATTTCCCCGGGGGAGCGGCTTTGACAACATTTAGGGGAAATGGCGCTTTTGATTGGGATTGTATTTTTTCTTTTTCTATTGTACACTATGAGTGATACCAATAGGGACAAAAAACAATCGTGTATTATGACAGTGGATTTTGCTTCCAGCGGGAGGGACGGCTATGGCGTCAAGCAAACAATATTTAGAATTTATTTTAGAGCAGCTGTCGGAGCTGGACGGGGTTTCGGCCCGTGGGATGATGGGCGAATATATTCTGTATTACAGTGGGAAAATTGTCGGCGGGATCTACGACGACCGACTGCTTGTAAAGCCGACCAAATCGGCAAGGACGTTTCTGCCGAATGCCCCTTTGGAGTTGCCGTATGAAGGGGCGAAAGAAATGCTGCTCGTCGATAACGTGGACGACAGAGCTTTTTTGACCGCGCTTTTCCGGGCTATGGTTGAGGATCTTCCGGCGCGAAAGCCGAAAAAGAAAAACCGATGACGGAAGCGGGAGCCATGGTCTATTATGATAAAAGCGGCGAGAGGGCGAAATGCATGAACTATAAGATCGCGATTTGCGACGATTCCGGCGCGGACCGGCAATATCTGGCGGCCCTGGCGGAAAACTGGGCGGCCCGCGCCGGGTACACGGTCAAAATCGACCAATTTTCTTCCGCCGAGGGCTTTTTGTTCCACTACGCGGAGGAAAAGGACTACGATATCCTGCTCCTGGACATTGAAATGGGGGCGATGGACGGGGTGGCCATGGCCAAACGGCTGCGGCGGGAGAACGACACCGTCCAGATCGTCTTCGTCACGGGCTATTCCGACTACATTTCCGAGGGTTACGAGGTGGCGGCGCTCCACTACCTGATGAAGCCGGTGAAGGAGGAGAAGCTCCGGGCCGTCCTGGACCGGGTGGCGGAAAAGCTGGCGAAAAACGAGCGGGTCCTAAATCTGGAGCTGGGGGGCGAGATGGTGCGATTGCCTGTCTACCAGATCCGGTACGCGGAGGTCTTCGGCAACTATGTGACCATCCACGCCAAGGCCGATTACACTGTGAAAATGACCCTGAGCAGCCTGGAGGAGCGGCTGGACGAGCGCTTTTACCGGGTGGGCCGCTCCTTCCTGGTGAACTTGACCCAGATCAGCCGGGTGACCAGGACCCAAATTTTCCTGCGGGACGGCACCGTCCTCCCGCTGCCCCGGGGGGCCTACGACGGCGTCAACCGGGCGATCATCAACAGGGGGTGAGACCATGGGCCTGCTTTCCAAGCGGATCGATCAGCGGATCGCCGATTATCAGCGGGAGCTGATCGAGACCCACTACCGGGAGGTGGACAATATGTACCGCCAGATCCGGGGCTGGCGGCACGATTACCGCAATCACATCCAGACCATGAAGGCCTACGCCGCGGCGGGGGATTGGGATGCCATTCGGCGGTACCTGGACCTTCTGGATGAGGACCTGACCACCGTGGACACGGTCATCAAGACCGGCAACCCCATGGCCGACGCCATTCTCAACTCCAAGATTTCCCTGGCCAAGGCCAAGGGGATCACCGTGGTGGCGGACGCCCAGATCCCCGTCCGGCTGCACTCCTCGGAGATCGACCTGTGCTGCATCATCGGCAACCTCTTCGACAACGCCATCGAGGCCTGTGCGAAGCTGCCGGAGGACCAGCGGGTGATCCGGGTGTACATGGACATGAAAAACACCCAGCTCTACATCTCCTTCACCAACTTCACCGCCGGGAAGAAGCTGAAAAAAGAGGGGCGGCTCTTCCGCAGCACCAAGGGCGAGGGCCACGGCTTCGGGCTGGTGCGGATCGACGCCATTGTGGAGCGCCTGGGCGGGTACATCAGCCGCAACAGCGAGGACGGGGCCTTCACCACCGAGATCCTGCTGCCCCAGCTTTAAGCGATTCATCCCCCAAAAACGGCGGTTCGTCCCCGGATCGACCCGGGGACGAACCTTTTGTGATACAATCGGCGCCGTGAGGTGAAATGAAATGATGCCAAAGGAAAAACCAAAATACAACGTCCTTCAAAATGTTTGGTGGATGACGGGCCTGGCCTGGAAGATTCGCAAGCGGGTGCTTTTCTTCTGCGTGTTGTCAGCAACCCTGGTGGTCCTGCTCAATTTGACCCAGCTCTACATCGCCCCCCAGGTCCTGGCCCGGGTGGAGCGGCAGGCCCCCTTGGGGGAGCTGCTGGGGACCATCGGGGCCTTCACCGCCGCCCTCTTTTTGGTCCAGGGCCTGGACCGGTATATCAGCGAAATCACCATGTTCGCCCGGGTGGATGTGCGCAGCGGGATCATCGGGAAAATCAGCGAAAAGTGCTGCGCCACCTCCTACCCCAACACCTTGGAGGAGCCCTTTATCAAGCTGCGGGAGAAGGCCCATAACGCCTGCAACGGCAATAACCAGGCGACGGAGCACATCTGGCAGACCCTGACCATGCTGCTGGCCAACATCGGCGGCCTGGTGGTGTACCTGGGCATTTTGTCCCGGATCAACGGGCTGCTGCTTCTGGTGATCGTGGTCACCTGCGTGGCCGGGTTCCTGGCCTCCCGGTACGCCAACAGCTGGCGGTATGCCCACAAGGAGGAGGAAGAAAAATACTTCCAGAAGGTCAACTACCTCCAGATCAAATCGGAATCGGTGGCCCTGGCGAAGGACATCCGGGTTTTCGGCCTGCAAAGCTGGCTGCGGGAGCTTTTGACCCAGGCCCACGACCTATATCTGGATTTCATCCTCCGCCGGGAGCGGGTGGAGGTGCTGGCGGACCTGACGGCGGTGGCGCTGACCATGGCCCGGAACGGCATCGCCTATGTGGTGCTCATCAACAAGACCCTTCATGAGGGGCTGCCCGTCTCCGAATTTTTGCTGTACTTTACGGCGGTGACCACCTTCACCGACTGGGTCATGGGCATTCTGCGGCAGATGTCGGCGCTGCACCAGGAGAGCCTGGATATCTCCCTGGTCCGGGAATTTCTGGACTACTCCGAGCCGTTCCGGTTCGACGGCGGGGCGGCGGTCCCAAAGGCGGCAGGCTATGAGCTGCGATTGGAGGGCGTGTCCTACCGCTACCCCGGGGCCCAGGAGGACACCCTCCACGATCTCGATCTGACCGTCCACCCGGGGGAGAAGCTGGCCATCGTGGGCCTGAACGGCGCGGGGAAGACCACCCTGGTCAAGCTCCTGTGCGGCCTCTTAGACCCAACGGCAGGGAAGGTCCTGCTCAACGGCCAGGACATTCGGACCTTTGACCGGCGGCGCTACTACGAGTTGTTCAGCGCCGTCTTTCAGGAGTTTTCCATTCTGGACGTCACCGTAGCGGAGGAGATCGCCCAGACCACGGAGGGCGTCGACTACGATCGGATCGCGGACTGCCTGGAGAAGGCGGGGCTCACCGCCGCTATCCAGAAGCTGCCCAAGGGCCTTCAGACCCACATCGGCCGGGAGGTCTATCTGGACGGCGCCCTGTTTTCCGGCGGCGAGACCCAGCGGCTGATGCTGGCCCGGGCCCTTTACAAGGACGGCCCCATTTTGCTGCTGGACGAGCCCACGGCGGCCCTGGACCCCATCGCCGAAAACGACATTTACATGAAATACAGCGAGATGACCAAGGGGAAGACCTCGGTGTTCATCTCCCACCGCCTGGCCTCCACCCGGTTCTGCGACCGGATCATCCTGATCGACGGGGGCCAAATTCGGGAGGAGGGCACCCACGACAGCCTGCTGGCCCTGGGCGGCGAATACGCCAAGCTCTTTAAGGTTCAGAGCCGGTACTATCAGGAGGGAAAGGAGTTTTGACCATGAAAAAGAAAGGTACATTGCGCCACGCCGCCGCCCTTCATCTGCGGGCCATTCGGGCGCTGCACAAGGTCTGCCCCCAATTTTTCCCGGTCCTGACACTGCAATGCCTTTTTAGCGCCGTCGCCCCCTATGTCACCGTGTTCTTCTCGGCCCGGGTCCTGAACGAGCTTGCCACTTTGCGCCGGGCGGAGGCCCTTTGGAGCTGGGTGATCGCGGGCGTGGGGTGCGTGGGACTTGTTTCCGCTTTGAGCGCCGTTCTTCAGCGCCGGTACGCGACGCTGTACGGCGACCTGGTGAGAAGAAAAGAGATCCTGTTCATCCAAAAAATGCTGTCCCTGGATTTTTCCCAGCTGGACAAGCAGGAGACCCACGATCTCCGGGCCCAGATCCAGCAGAATGAGAACTGGTCCGGCTGGGGCCTGATGCAGGTGCAGAGCATTTACAGCGATTTTGTCAGCGGCGTGGTGGGGATCCTCAGCGGCGTCGCCCTGACCGTGAGCCTGTTCACCGCGCCGGTCCCGGCCTCTGCCGGTTGGCTCACCGCGCTGAATAACCCGGTCTTCATTCTGGTCCTGGCCGGCCTCATGGTGGGGGTCAGCGCCCTGGCGGGGATGTGCGGCGCCGCCTCCACAAAATGCTGGAGCAGCGTCGCGGAGGAGGCCACCTTCGGAAACCGGCTGTTCGGCCATTTCGGCTTCATCGGCATGGACCGGGAGCGGGGCGTGGATATCCGCATGTACGATCAGCGGCGCCTGGTCCACGCCTACTGGTCTGTAAACACCTCCTTCGGCGCCACCGGCTCCATCGGAAGGCTGGCCCAGGGGAAAATGGGCGTCTATGCCAGCCTGGGGGCCTGTGTCACCGTCCTGATTACCGGCGCCATCTATGTGTTCACCTGCCTGAAGGCCTGGGGCGGCGCCTTTGACGTGGGCAGCGTCACCCAATATGTGGGCGCCGCCACGGCCATGGTGGGGAGCCTCTTTACCTTGGTGAGGATGATGGGCGTACTGGAGACCAACGCCGGCTATTTGGAGAAGATCTTCGCCTTTCTCGACATCCCCAACGCCATGTACCAGGGGTCTCTCACCACGGAAAAGCGGATGGACCGCAGGTATGAGATCGAATTTCGGGACGTGTCCTTCAAGTACCCCGGCGCGGAAACCTGGGCCCTGCGCCACGCCAGCCTCAAATTCAACGTAGGCTCCCGCCTGGCCATCGTGGGGGAAAACGGCAGCGGAAAGACCACCTTCATCAAGCTCCTGTGCCGCCTGTACGACCCCCAGGAGGGGCAGATTCTCCTCAACGGCATCGATATCCGCAAGTACCGGTACGACGATTACATGGGGCTGTTCTCCGTGGTGTTCCAGGACTTCCAGCTCATCGCCCAGCCCCTGGGGGCCAACGTGGCGGGCAGCATGGAATACGACCGGGACCGGGCCCGCCGGGCGCTGGTGGACGCCGGCTTTGGCGACCGCTTAGAGGCCATGCCCCAGGGCCTGGACACCATGCTCTACAAGAATCTCTCCGAGGAGGGGGTGGACGTCTCCGGCGGCGAGGCCCAGAAGATCGCCATTGCCCGGGCTCTATATAAGGACGCCCCCTTTATCATCCTGGACGAGCCCACGGCGGCCCTGGATCCCATCGCGGAGGCGGAAATTTACAGCAAATTCGACGAGATCGCCGGGGACAAGACCGCCATCTACATTTCCCACCGCCTGTCCTCCTGCAAATTCTGCGACGAGATTGCGGTCTTTCAGGACGGCCGGATCGTCCAGCGGGGTTCCCACGAGGCGCTGGTGGCCGACGAGGAGGGGAAGTATCACCAGCTCTGGTCCGCCCAGGCCCAGTACTACACAGCGGAATGACCCCAAAAAAGCGCGGGCTCCGGCTAAAACCAGCCGGAGCCCGTGTTTTTTGCCCGCAGGCAGGCGATTCTTGGGCAAATTGACGAAAAATGGAGGAAAAAAGGCGGAAAAATGGCCACGGGCAGCGGAAACTTACCTTTTTCGACTCTGTCATTTCCCGCTGAAACTTCGTGCCGCTGTGCAAAAGGGAAAATGAAATATCATTGGATAGAAAATGCGCCCCTTCATTGATCTGATCGGTCCCCCACTGGGGAGGAAAACCGCTCCGCTGATCTGCGGAAGCAGGCGCTGTTTGCACAGAATTTTTATCGGGACCCAAAATGACGATCATTTTGTGCAAACGCCCGCCGCAAAAAAGAAGAATAGTTGAAAATGATACTTTTTTGCGCCGCTATTTCGGGCTGGGAACTCCGGCGAATAAAATACGGCGAATAAGAATACACGCCGAATACGGCACCACTTTTCGTCTTCCATGGGGGGACTTTTCACGATTTTGTGCAAGCCCTCCAAACGGACCTGGGGAAAGATCAACTTTTTTTGTCCGTTTTGAATTTTATACTTGCTATTTTAGGGGGAAATTGGTATTATTAACCTATACGCGGATCAGCTGCTTCCCGGGGTTCGCCCGCCGCGGTCCCATGGATTTCAATGAATCGGAAGAGAGGAATTATTGATGAAAGTGAAAAATGTGAATATGTTTCGCAGGGAATTTGTCGAGGAGCTGAGCAGGAGAACCGGCCTGTCCGACGCGGACGCCAGTGAGGTAACAATGGCGTTTTTGGACATCCTGGAGGATGCCTGGTGCCAGGGCCGGGGCGTCAATTTCACCGGCTTCGGCGCCTTTGAGCTGCGCCCCATCAGCGAGCGGATGGCCCGGAACCCCAAGACCATGGAGGATGCCATAGTCCCGGCGGGGTTTAAGCCGGTCTTTAGGGTCAGCCGGGGCCTGCGGGCCACCATTAACGACACCATTCGGCAGAATCAAAGCGGGAAATGACCCGCTGCCCGGCCATTGGGCCGTATGGCGGAACCGTTCTGTAATAACGCGGCGGATTTTTGATCCGCCGCATTTTTTTCGCCTGAAATCTTGCTTTTTCCGTACAATCCCTTTATAATGAACATATAAACAATTCGCAAGCCAGCCCGCCGCCGTGGGCCGGCAAACCCCGGGGGGAAGGAGTAGACCGTCGTTGGCAAGCACACTTACCAGAACATCAGAGGACGAGTACAGGCGCATCCGTTCGGGGAGCATGACCCCGGCGAAGGCGGCGGTGTATCTGCGGGATCAGCAGATCCCCCTGCGCTATTTTGGGGACGTGCTGCAGGAGATGTACCCCTATCCGGATCTGAGCCTGCGGGTGGCGGCGCTGTTCGCCGAGGACGGGACGCCCCTGGAATCGGTGAAACGGAAGATCTACAACTGGCTCTCCAGCGCCTATAAGCCCAGTACCCGGGAGGATGTGTACCGGGTGGCCTTCGCACTGGACCTGAACGAGGGCCAGGTCAGCCAGCTTCTGGGCATGTGTACCGACTATGGGATCAACTACCGCAACGGCCAGGACCTGGTCTATGCCTGGTGCCTGCGCAACGGATGGGGCTATCACGAGGCCCAGGAGCTGTACCGGTCCATGCCGCCGGCCCCGGCCACTTCCGAGGAGACGGACTCCGAATTGACCCACCGGATCTGGCTGCAATTCCAGCGGGCGGAGACGGAAGCGGACCTGCGGCGGTTTTACCAGGAGAATCTGCCCTATTTTGGCTCCTACCATCTCCGGGCGTACTACTATTTTCAGCAGTATATGCGCTGCCTTACCCGGCCGGACTCCAGCAACGGCGCCCAGGAGGAATTTTACTCCCTTGAGCGGGTGATGAGCGAATACCTGCCCATGCACATGCCCTCCGGCTCCGACCGGCAGGGGTACTCCCCCATCCAGAAGCTGATCAAGCGGAACTGGCCCAACGCCACCTCCCTGAAAAACATCATGGCCCGGCGGCAGGAGGTGCCCCGGAAGCTGCTGCTCCTGCTCTACATCATCACGGAGAACTCCGTGGGCGGGGAGTATTCCGAGCTGGACGAGGACTACATGACCATCGAGGACCGGCTGGACGGCCACTGGTGGACCATCAACGCCATGCTCAGCGACTGCGGGATGCCGGAGCTGGACCCCCGGAACGCCTTTGACTGGCTGGTGCTCTACGCCCTCACCGCCACCGGGGATGAGAGCATGAGCGAGCGGATGGAAAAGGTGATCGACATTCTCTACGAGGACGTCCGCTGAACGGTTTTCAAAAAATTGGGGCCCTGCCGATCGGCAGGGCCTCCAACTTTTTAGAACATTTTACCGCTGGACCGGCGCCGGGCCGGAGATGGTGCCGCCGCTATTGAGTAGCGCGGAACTGTCGTCCTCGGTGTAGATCACGCCGAGGTTCTCCAGGGTGCCGTAAACCGTCACGGTGGAGGTTCCGGCGATCTGCATCTCGCCCCGGTTGACCACATGGCCGCCCAGATTAGTGGTGGCGACGCGGAAGATGCCGTCGTTCACGATGTCGGCGTAGATCTCCTTGTCCTGCTCGCCCCAGGCCCACATCTCCAGATAGCCGGCGCGGATCTCGATGTTGGAACCGGGGGCCAGATTCAGGTCGCCCAAGGCGGCGTAGAAGTTCGCGCGCTCTCCCTCCAGCACCAGAGATGCGGTGTTATCCATGCTGAAGAAGCCCGGGTTGTGCACGCTGGAATCCCGGAGCGTCAGGGTGGCCCCGTTGGACAAATTGGTGCCTCCATAGACGCCCAGATAGCCGTCGCTCTCTACCAGCACCTGAGACGGCTGGGAAAATTGCTCCAGGAAGCGGAGATAGGCGCTGCTCCGGTCCCGCACCGTCAGATGGTCGCTGCAGTTGTGCACATCGTCCGCCAAGAGGATCGTGTCCTCCCCCTCCACTTCCACCGACGCGCCGTTCAGCTCCAGGTCTATGTGCATAAAGCTTCCGCAGCTGCCCCCGTCCAGCCGCAGCAGGCCACCGGGCTGGAAAAGGACGTTACTACCGCTCCGGGTGAGCAGCTGGGAGGCGTCATGGAGCTCCAACCGGTCCACCTCCAGCAGGCCGCCGCTCTCGATGGTAAACGAGGTGTCGGACATGGACAGCGTAGTGCCGGGGGCCATATGGAGCTCCCCGCGGACGATGAAGGGCGTATTCACCTCAAGATCCTCCGGGACCTGGATGACGGCCCCCGTGGGGATGACGACGCAGCCGATGTTTTCCTCGGACAGGACCGCGCGGAGCTGTTCCAAAGTGGCGGCCTCTTTTTCCGCGCCGTTGATATTGTAACTTTCCACCCGGGTGCGGCAGGCGACGCGGTAGTCCTGGGCCAGTGAGCCACGGCCGTCTTTGATGTAGAGGATGCCGCCGCCATAGAAAGAGCCGCTGTCCCCTATTTGGAAGTTGGCGCCGGAGACGCTCAGATACCCGTCGTTTTGCAGTTTGCCGGCCACATCGATGGTCGCGGATTCGTAGACCTCATCCATGAGGCCGTAGTTGCAGAAGGTGGCGCCCTGTCGGACCAAAATGGCGCCGCTGTTGCCCAGGTAACTGCTCAGCTCGAAGGTCATTCCGGGGTCCACTTCCAGCCGCGCGCCTTGGGCGTTTAGGAAATAGTCGCAGAAGAAGGGGTCCTGTGGTGGGTCATAGCGCTCGCTTTCCGCGGTGTACCGCACCACGCCCAGGTTGAACACCGGGCCGTCATTGGGCATGCCGTGGATGGTGGCATTGCCCAGATTCATAAAGATCTGCCGCTGGCTGCCCTGGAGCTGCACCGGATAGATGCTGCCCTCGGCGTTGCCGTAGTTGATGAATTGCCGGGGATTTATCGGACCGGCCAGAGTGCCGTGATTGATGAGAGTGTTGACCTGGAAATAAGTGTCGTAAGATTCCAGAATCAACTCTCCCTCCGCGGAGACCATCACGGCGGTGTTGTATAGGTCCGGCTGATCGTCGGGAACGGTAACGCTGCCGTCGATCACGATGGCCTTAGCGTTGGCGACCTCCGCGTTTCTCAGCTCATTGTAATTATGTACATGGACGGCGTCGGCGAACAGCGCTTCCTCGTCCACGATGGCAACGTTGGAAAGGTTATAGTCCAGATTGACGGCGTCCTCCTGGGCGACGAGGGAATCCTCGCTCTCCAGCAGGTAGCAGCCCGCGACCATAGAGCCGCCGTCTTCCACGAATACCTGGCCGCCGCCGGAGACTGCCAGCAACCCGTCGATTCCGGCATAGGATTTTACATGGACCTGGCCGCCGTTCACTTGGACCTGCTGCCGCACGATCAGATCGCCCCCGCCGGAGACCTCCACATTGCCCTGAACGATCAGGTTCAGCGCGTCCAGGATCCCCTGGACGGTCAGGGTGGCGCCCGGTTCCACGGTTATGGTGTCGGTGCCGCAGTGGATGTAGACGTCCTCCTCGATGAGTACCGGCTTGTTGATCACCAGAGGCTGCAGCATATAATTGATCGTGCTACCCTTCTCCAACACGATTTGATCCACAGAGTCGTCCGCCAGGGCGTCCGGTAAGGACCGGCTGCAGTTGCCGCTGAGCCGCAGGACATTGGCTTCCGTCTGGGCAGGCTCGGTGGACTGATGGGTGGACCCGGCGCCGCCGGTGCTGCCGCCGGGCACGGTGGGATCGGGGCGGCCCTGCCGCAGCATCAGTGGAATGGACACCGCCAGGATCACCGCCAGGCCGCAGGCCGCCACGGGGATCCAGAGCTTTTTCTTGGATTTTTTCGTCTCCGCCGGCGGGGCGGGCTGCTCCGGGACCGGGGGGAAGTGCCAGGGCGCGTCCTGCGGGACCTCCTCCCCGGCATCCGCCGGGGCCGTCTCCGCCGGCGCTGCCTCGGGGGCCTCCACCTCGGACGCCGCCTCCTCGGGCGCTTCCGCCTCCGGCGGGACCTCCTCCAGAGCCTCCTGGGCGTAGCGGGGCCCGTAGAGCACCTGGGGCTTCACCGGTACCGGCACGCCCTGGTACAGCGAGGCGTAGAACTCCCGCACCGAGCGGAACCGGCGGGTGGGCTGCAAGCCCATGCCGAAGAGCAGGCTCAGCTCCTGGGCCTCCGTCAGGTCCGCGCCCAGCTTTCTGGGAGGGACCAGCTCGTCGTCACAGATCCGGTCCAGGGCCTGGGGCGGGGTGACGCCGGTGAGGCAGTAGTACATGGTGGCGGCCAGGGAATAAACGTCCGTCCAGGGCCCCTGGCCCTTGTGCTGGTACTGCTCCACCGGAGAGTAGCCCTGCTTGAGAACGATGGTCATGGTCTCGCTGCCCCTGGCGGCGGACTCCCGGGCGCACCCGAAGTCCAGCAGGCGGACCATGCCGTTTTCCAGCATCAGATTGTCGGGGCTGATATCCCGGTGGATCAGACCCAGGGCGTGCATGGATTCCAGGGCTCTGAACAGGGGCTCCACCATGGGCAGCAGCTCGGAAGCGGGGATCTTCCCGCCCTTCTGGGCCACCAGCTCCTTGAAGGTGGTGCCGTCCACATATTCCATGACGATGTAGGCGGTGTTGTTCTCCTGGAAGTAGTCCCGAACAGCCACGATCTGGGGGGTCTTGTCCATCCGGGCCATGGTCCGGGCCTCCCGGATGAACCGCTCCCGGCCCTTTTCGTAGCCCTGCCCGGCGACGCCGGTGAAGCAGTTCACGGCGTTGGACACCCGGCAGTTCCGGGACACATGGTTCACGGGGTAGTATTCCTTGACCGCGATCCGCAGCTCCAGCCGGGTGTCGCAGCCGATGTAGGTAATGCCGAAGCCGCCCTCTCCCAGGACCCGGCCCAGCAGGTACCGGCCGGCAAGGATGGTGCCGGCGGGCAGCTGATGGGGCTGGGAGGTGTAGCTGCCGCCGGTGAGGCCGCAGTTGGGGCATGGCTCCCCGGGGACAACGGGGGTCATGCAATAGGGACAATAGTGTTTCTCCATAGGGCGATCACTCCTATATCCGCGCTAATCGATCACCAAAAGGATGATCCAGTACATCTCTCCATCCTCCGTCAGATAGTGGGCCAGGCCGATGCTGTTGTAGTATTGCCCGGCGTAGTCGGCGCTTTGCTCCGAGGGAATGGGCCCGGCGTATTTATCTGTGGCAAGCGTCTCCAACAGATTGGAGAAGGGCGCGGTGCCATAGGGGCATATGCCGAACGCAAATCCCTCCGGGCGGAAACGTTCCATCACATCGTCCCAGGTGAGATCTTCTGCCACTTCGCCGCCGGTGTATTCCTGCTGAGCCATGGCGTAGGCCGCCAGGGTGAGGTCGACAGCGGGCTGGATATTCGGCGCGTTGCCGCCCCGAAAATCATTGATGGCCTCCACCACCCGCATGAGGTAGATCCAGTCCTCCGATATAGTCTCGGATTCCAGGGCGTAGAAGGTATCGGGATGGCTTTCATAGAGGGACGGGTCAAAGAGGCAGCGGCTAGGCAGGCCGATCTTTACCGACTTTGCGACCTTTTTCATGGACTCCTTCTCGATCCAATGGACTTCCCGCTCCTCGCCGTCCATGTCGAGGATCGTCTCCGGCACCTCGATGGTGGAAAGGCCGGAGGGGAGGTCCATCACGATGGCGTCGGGCTCGGTGGAATCCCAGCCGTAAATGATATCGTCGACAATGCAGTAGACGTCCACATTGTAATCCGGGTCAATTTCAAAGGAGAGATTCCGCTTAAAGATCCGCACCGTGTTATCCAGCGCGCCGGGATTGCGGATCTTGGCGTTGTCGTCAGTCAGAATCACGCAGCGCAGACCGGTATCCGAGAAGGCGTCCCGGCCCACCGTGACATTCGAGAAGCAATAGACCATGCGCAGGGTATTGCAGCTTGAAAAGGCCCGCTCCCCGATCGATTTCAGACAGACGGGAAGACAGATATTCGCCTGGATCTTCGTCCCACGCCCGTCCGCGTAGAAGGCGCCGTCAGCAATGGCGGTGATGGGCACGCCGCCTGCTTCGATGGGCATGTCGCCAATCTCGTCGCCCACAAAGCCCACGATGGTGGCGTTGTTCTCGTCGATGATCCGCACCTGGTAGTCGCCCACCATCATGGTATCCGGCGCTGTGTCCTCGGTCGCCTCGGTGGCCGGGGTGGTCGAGGGGGGAATGTTGGGCAGTGTGGGCCGGGCGGTGGGGGCGTTGGTGGAGGCGGTGTAATCATTGGGATCGTAGAGTGCGTAGGGCGAATCGTTCCGCCCCAGGGCCAGCACCAGGATGATCACCACCAGCGCCACCAGCGCCACGGCAATACCGCCGAAGATAGCGAGCTTTTTCGGCGTAATGTTGTGAACCGCGCACCAGGTCTGGAATCTTTCCTTCGGCGCTTTCAAGCCCAATTTTGGGGGCCGGTGGACCGGCTGGGAAGGAGTCTGCCGCTGGGTAAAGGACTGGCCCTGCTGCTGATAGCGCTGCTGGCTGGGCGGAATTTGCGCCTGCTGCGGCTGCTGGGATATTGGGGGCTGGACCGACTGTTGGACCGGCTGGGGCGGCTCCGGGACCGGCGGGGCGGGAATATAGACCTCCTGCTTCGGCGGCTCCTCCCAGAACAGCTGCTGGGCAAATTCCTCCATGGAGTGGGTCCGGTTTCCGGGCTGCACCGCCAGGGCATGGAGCAGCGCCTGCTCCTGCGCTTGTGTCAGCCCAGCCCCCAGCTCGTTGGGCATACGGATGGGGTCCTCCTCCAGCCGCTCGGCGGAGGCGGGCGGCGTGACGCCGGTGAGGCAGTAGTAAATGGTGGCGGCCATGGCGTACACGTCGGTCCAGGCGCCCTGGCCCTTCCGGGTGTACTGCTCGATGGGTGAAAAGCCCTGCTTCATCTGCATGGTCATGCTCTTGCCGGCGTTGGTGGACCGGGCGGAGCCGAAGTCCATCAGCTTCAGGGTGCCGTCGGGCATCCACATGATATTATCCGGGCTGATATCCCGGTGAATGACCCCCCGGGCGTGGAGCGTCCCCAGATCGGAAAACAGGGGTGGCAGCGTGGGCAGCAGGACCTGGGCCGGGAAGCGCCCGCCCAGCTCCACCATTTTCTGGTGCAGGGGGACGCCGTCCAGAAACTCCATCACCAGGTAGGCGGTGCCGTTGGCCTGGAAAAAGTCCACAACCTTCACCAGCGTGGGCAGATCGTCCTGGGACAGGAGCATCTTCGCCTCCTCCAGGAAGCTATTCAGGCCCTTTCGGTACAACTGCTCCTGGCCGGTCATCACCTGCATGTCCCGGCCATTCCCGGCGCGGAAGGCGCAGTAGGTGGGGAAATATTCCTTCACCGCCATCCGGCGGTGGGAGTTGACCTCCAGGGCGGCGTAGGTGATGCCGAAGCCGCCTTTCCCCAGGGCCGCGCCCAGCTGATAGGTGCGCAAGCCGTTGCCGCTGGTCAGAATGGAGCCAACCAGCAGATCGATCCCCACTTGACCGGTCCAGTTCATGTTTCCGCCGCAGTAAGGACACCTGGAGCCGGAAGCGGGACGCATACAGTGGGGGCAGTACTCCATATCATAACCCTCCTTCTTAAAAAAACACAAACGCGGGGCCTTCCCGTGGAAAGACGCGGAAAGCGCTTTATTTCTCGGGCCCTCCGGGCCGTGGCGCCCCGTGGGCTAGGGGACCAACAGAATAATCTCCCAGCAGTAGCTTCCGCTGCTAAAGTCTTCCCACTTGGCGACGCCCATGTAGGTATAGTATTGGCCCAGGACCTCGGATACGGACGAGTCGTCGATGGCGTGGGCGAATTTCTCTACCACGTTATCTTTCATCTTGCTAAAGGTGCCGTGGCCGCAGGACAATCTGGCAAAGCTCCAGGTCTGCATGCCCGCTTCCTTGATGGCGGTGGCCCATCTCTGCCCATTGGAGCGTTCGCCGCTATTGTTGTAGAACTCCTCCTGGCTGAGGATGTTTGCCGCGTCGCACAGCACCGGGTCCGGCAGCATGGCCGGGGCGCCCCGGGGACGGGCGTTGTTGATGGACTCGCAGAAGGCGCAGGTGGCGATCCAGAAGTCGGAGAGGGTATCGTCGTAGAGCGCGTTAAACGCCGTGACGCCGCCTCCCTGACTCTTGCAGAGGCTGAAATCAAAGCGGCAGTTGGGCGGCAGCGCCACAGTGGTTCCCGGGCGGACGCCGGCGTCGGCCCCTTCCGCGATCCAAACGATCTCGTAGAGCGCGTGGGCGTACTCCGCCGAGCTGGGCAGCTCGATGTTGTCCTCCGTGCCGGACAGCAGCACCACCACTGCGGTGGTATTCTCCGTCAGGAGGTAGAAGGTGCCGTCCTCCAGGTTGTCGCACTCCTTCCACTTTCCGAAGCCGTCGTCCTTGTCCCGCTGGTAGAGCCGGACGTCGTCCGGCAGGTCCCAGCCGGAGGTGCCGCAGGTGGAATCGTAGACCCAGACCAGATGAATATCGGAATTGGCGAAGGCGTCCTTCTCACAGCGCACGTCGGAAAAGGCCTCCAGCATCCGCAGGTCCCGGCACTGGGCAAAAGCATTGGCGCCGATGGTCTCCAGTGTGTCCGGAAGCAGGACCCTTCCCCACGCCTTCACGCCGGCGAACGCGCCGTCTTCAATGGCGGTGACGGGGATGCCGTTGATGCTCTCGGGGAGGACGCCGATCCGGTCGGCCCCGGTATAGCCGACGATGGAGGCGTTCTGATCGTCCACGATCCGGAACACGAATCCGTCGCTGTTCGTGACGGTGCCCTTCCCGCTTTGAGTGGTTTCAGGCGGCTGGGTAGAGGTTTCAGGGGGCGGGGCAGACGTTTCGGTGGGCGTGGGGGCGTCTAAGGTTGGCAGAGTAGGCTGCCGCGCGGGGGCCTGAGACCCGGTGGCGTCGGTCGGCGGCTCCTGGATCGTGGGCGCCTGCCGGGGCCACAGGATCACGCCGATGATCAGCGCTACCACCGCCACCGCCGCCAGGGCGATACCGCCGAAGAGGGCGCGCTTCTTTGGCGGGATGTCCGTGATCTGAGAGGCGAACTTTTTCTGCCAGGGCTGATGGATCGGCGGCGATTTCGCCGGGCCCTCCCCATCGGGGACCGCCGCTTTAGGAGCGTCCTGTTTGGGCGTCTCCTGTTTCGGCGGGGTCGCCCAGACCGGCTGTTCCTCCTGGAACAGCTTCTGGGCGAAATCCTCCATGGTGCGGGTCCGGTCTCCGGGCTGCACGGCCATGGCGTGGAGCAGCGCCTGCTCCTGCTGAGGCGTCACTTGGGCCCCCAGGGCGGTGGGCGGCTGCAAAGGGTCCTGATCCAGCCGCTCCACAGAGGCGGGCGGCGTGACGCCGGTAAGACAGTAGTAAATGGTGGCGGCCAGGGCATATACATCCGTCCAGGCGCCCTGGCCTCTGCGGGTGTACTGCTCGATGGGGGAGAAGCCCTGCTTCATCAGCATGGTCATGCCGCCGTCGTTGCCGGTTGCTCTGGCGGAGCCAAAGTCGATCAGCTTCAAGGTGCCGCTGGGCGTCCACAGGATGTTGTCCGGGCTGATGTCCCGGTGGATGACGCCCCGGCCGTGGAGCGTCCCCAGGTCGGCCAGCAGGGGCGGCAGCGCGGGCAGCAGGACCTCCGGGGGAAACCTTCCTCCCAGCTCCGCCGCCTTCCGATGCAGCGGCACGCCGTCTATAAACTCCATCACCAGGTAGGCGGTGCCGTTGGCCTGGAAGAAATCCACCACCTTCACCAGCGTCGCCAGGTCGTCCTGGGACAGGAGCATTTTCGCCTCCTCCAGGAAGCTATAAAGGCCCTTTTGATAGATCTGCTCCTTGCCGGTCATCACCTGCACGTCCCGGGCGTTTCCGCTGCGGAAGGCGCAGTA
>CANQFY010000013.1 GCA_947600025.1 uncultured Oscillospiraceae bacterium | reverse complement strand
GGGAGGGGTGTGGTATACTTTTTGCAGAAAGAAAGGAGGCCTGCCCCCATGGCGGAAAATCAGAGCTTTAGAACGGCCTTCCGGGGATTCAACCGGGAGGATGTGGTGAATTATATTGAGTACATCAACAATCGCTATCAGGCGGAGCTGAGCCGTCTCCGGACGGAGAATCAGACTTTGCGGGCGGCCCAGCAGGGCGCGCCGGACGCGGACCGAGTTCGGGCCTTGGAGGCGGAGCTTTCCCAGACGAAGCAGGAGCTGGAGCAGGCAAAGCAGGAGCTGGCCAAGGCGAAGCAGACAGATCCCGCCAGCACCGAGGCGGAGTTGGCAATTTACCGCCGGGCCGAGCGGACGGAGCGGATGGCCCGGGAGCGGGCGGCCCAGCTCTGCGGTCAGGCGGGGAACGCCCTTGCGGCGGCCCGGGAGAGCCTGACCCAGGCGGAGGAGCAGCTGGCCGCCGTGACCATGCAGACCCAGGCCCAGGTGGATCGTCTGCGGGAAGCGGTGACGGCCAGCCGCCAGACCCTGGCCCGCACCCAGGAGGCCCTTTCCGATATCGCCCAAAGCGCCGCGCAATAACGCCCGGCCCCGTTTCGGACGGCGTATTTGAAGGCTTTTGACAAACTGACGCCCCCAAGTCCATGGGACTTGGGGGCGCTTTTTCCCAAATCAAGGGTGTTACTGGGGCTGATCCTGAGAAATGTCCCGGCCAAAGTACTTGTTGGACAGCTCGGTGAGCTTGCCCTCCTGGGCCAGGTCTGCCAGAGCCTGGTTGATGGCGGCAAGCAGGGTCGCGTTGTCCTCGCCCTTCATCACGGGGATGGCGGTCTGGGTGGCCTCCCCCAGGGCGGCGATCTTGATCTGCTCGTCGGGATGGGCGGCCATGTAATCGTAGAAGGTCATTTCGGAGTTGAGGGTGGCGTCGATTCGGCCGGTGAGCAGCAGCTCAAAGGTCTGGGCCAGGTCGTCCACGCCGGTGACGGTGGCGCCGTACTTTTCCGCCACCTTGGCGTAGGTGCTGGTGATGGTGTTGGCGGTGTGCTTGCCCGCCAGGTCCTCGAAGGAGGTGATCTCCTCGTTGTCCATGGCCACGATCACCGCCGTCTGATTGTAGGCGTAGGGGGTGGAGAAGTCGTACTTTTCCGCCCGCTCCTCGTCGATGTCCACGCCGTTCACGACGATGTCGTACCGCCCGGCCTCCATGCCGGCGAACAGACCGTCAAACTCGCCCTCGACGAATTCCACTTCCACGCCCAGCTTTTCGGCAATGGCCTTGGCCACCTCCACATCGTAGCCCACCAGCTCGTCATTTTCATCGTGGTAGGTCCAGGGGGACCAGGTGCCCTCCATGGCCACGACGATCTTTCCGGCTTCCTGGATCCGGCTCAGATGGTCCGCCCCGGCGGCATCTTCCGTGGACTGGGAATTGCCGGCGGTGTTCTGGGGCTCCGCGGGGCCGCAGGCGGTCAGCAGGCTCAGAGCCAGCAGGCCGGTCAGCAATAGTGCGATCATTTTTTTCATAGATATCTTACTCCTTTTTGGGGTCTATTTCACCGGCCTCGCGGCCGCTGATGGTACGAAGAAACGCCCGGGTCCGGGCCTCTTTCGGGTCCCGGAAGAAAGCCTCGGCAGCGCCGGATTCCAGCACCTGCCCGCCCTCCATGAAGATCACCTGGCTGGAGACCTCTCGGGCAAAATGCAGCTCATGGGTGACCACCAGCATGGTCATCCCCTCCCGGGCGAGCTGCCGCATCACCGCCAGCACCTCCCCGATCAGCTCCGGGTCCAGGGCGGAGGTGGGCTCGTCAAAGTAGATGATTTCCGGCTCCGTGGCCAGGGCCCGGGCAATGGCCACCCGCTGCTGCTGGCCGCCGGAGAGCTGATGGGGATAGTAGTTATATCGGTCGGCCAGGCCCACCTTGTCCAGCGCCGCCTTGGCTCGGGCCTCCGCCCGGCCCTTGGGGACCTTCCGGGCGACCTGGAGCCCCAGCATCACGTTTTGCAGGGCGGTCTTGTTGAGAAATAGGTTGTAATTCTGAAAGACGAAGGCGGTTTTTTTCCGCAGCCGGGCCACGTCCCGCCGGGGAACCTTCCCCAGATGAAACGTCTCCCCATCAAAAACCAGGGTTCCCTCATCGGCGGTCTCCAGGAAATTGAGGCAGCGCAGGAAGGTGGTCTTTCCCGAGCCGCTGGGTCCTAAAATCGCCACCACGTCTCCCTGATGGACGGTCAGATCCACGCCTTTTAATACTTCCAGGTCGCCGAACCGCTTTTTCAGGCCCCGGACCTCCAGCATGGCGTTATTTTCCATAGGTACGCATCCTCTTTTCCCCGAAGCTCTGGAGCTTGGTCAGCACGGTGCAGAACAGCAGGTAGATGAGCCCCACCTCGATGTACAGCGCCAGGGGCTCCCAGGTCCGGGCCACGATCCGCTGGGTCTCCATGAACATCTCCACCACGGTGATGTTGGCGGCCAGGGAGGTGTCCTTCACCATGGCGATCAGGGAGTTGGACAGGGGCGGGAAGGCGATCCGCATGGCCTGGGGCAGGACGATGTGCCACATGATCTGCAAATAGTTCATGCCCACGCAGTAGCCCGCCTCGATCTGCCCGGCAGGCACCGCCTCCAGGGCCGCCCGGACTACCTCGGCGGAGTAGGCCCCCTCGTTGATGGAGAAGACGATCACCGCCGCCGGGAAGGGGTCGATGATGACGCCCACCCGAGGCAGCCCGTAGAACACTACAAACAGCTGCACCAGCAGGGGGGTGCCCCGAATGACCCAGATATAAAACCGGCAAAGCTGCTTCAGCAGCCGGATATTGGCAAATTGGATCAGCGCCACGATCACCGCGATGACCATGGCGATGGAGAAGGAAATAATCGTCAGGGGAATGGTGGCGGTAAGGCCGGGGAGCAGAATTTTCCAAAAGGAGTCGATGAGAATGTCGATCAGACGTCCGTCCATATATGTCTCCTAAAAATTGGTTGTGTTCGCAACGGTTTCCTATATTTTACCACATTTCTTTAAAAATGCAATTGCCCAACTGCACAGGAAAAAAGCCCGCCGGGGGCTCCCAGCGGGCATTTTGCCAAAAATATTCAAAAATCCGGGATGTATTGCCGATCCGCCGCTTCCGCCTCCTGGGTGAAGCCTTCCAGCCGATTCAGATAGACCCAGCTCAGCACCGCCTGGTACTCCTCCTCCGTCACCCTCCGGTCGAAGGGGGCGGGCAGGCCGCCCATGGGGGTGTACTGCCGCATCAGGCTGACCAAAATCTGTCCCGGGGCAAAGGCACCGCCCAGATAGTCCAGCACCCGCAGGGAGTTTTCCACCTGCCCCGGCAGGATCAGGTGCCGGACGATGACGCCCCGCACCACCCGGTCCCCCCGCCACTGGACAGGCCCCACCTGGCCTGCCATGGTCTCAATGGCCCGGCAGGCGGTTTTAAAATAGTCCTCCGCCCCGGACAGGCGGCGGGCCAGGCCGCTGTCGGCATACTTGAGGTCTGGCAGATACACATCCACCAGCCCGTTCAGCGCGGCAATGGTCTCTACCCGCTCATAGCCCCCGCAGTTGTACACCACCGGCACCGGCAGCTTGGGCCGCAGGGCCGGGAGGATGGTGGGCAGAAAATGGGTGGGGGTAATGAGGTCGATGTTTTCCGCACCCTCCCGGATCAGGCTCTCCATGGCCGCCCGGAGGGCGGTGGCGTCCATGGGGGTCCCCACCGGTCCGCCGCTGATGGCCCGGTTCTGGCAGTATCGGCACCCCAGGGTGCAGCCGCCGAAGAAAATGGCCCCGCTGCCCCCCGGCCCCGCCAGGGCCGGCTCCTCCCAGGCGTGGCGCATGACCTTGGCCACCAAAGCCGTGTCCGGGCAACGGCAGAAGCCCAGTTCCCCGGCGGCGCGGTCCACGCCGCACATCCGGGGGCACAGCGCGCAGGTAGCATAGTCCATTCGATCCCCTCCTTTTCTTACATGGTATCACATTCCGGCCCCCATTGCAACCGGGAACAAAATGTGCTACAATACGCCCATCAGAAACAAGGAGGCGCCTCATGGTCATTCAAAACGCTGCCGTTGAGGACATTCCCGCCCTGCTGGACCTGCTGCGCCAGGTGGGGCAGGTCCACCATCGTGGCCGGCCGGACCTGTTCCGGCCCGACGCCCAAAAATATGATGAAATCGCCCTGGAAGCGCTGCTGCGGCGGCCGGACCGGCCCATTTTTGTGGCCCGGGAGGGGGCTTCCGTCCTGGGCTATGCCTTCTGCGTCCACAAGGAGACCGCCGGCGACCCGGTCCTGACCGACCGGCGGACCCTTTATATCGACGATCTGTGCGTGGACGCCGCCCACCGCCGCCGGGGAGTGGGGACGGCCCTCCTGGCCCATGTCCGGGCCTACGCCAGGGAGCGGGGCTTTGACGATGTCACCTTAAATGTCTGGGCCTTCAACGATGACGCCCGGGCGTTCTACGCTGCCCAGGGCTTTACGCCCCAGCGGATCTTTTTGGAGGAGGGGCTATGATCGAAAAGGGTCAAATTTTAGAGGCCGTGGTCACGGACTACACCTCCGACGGCCGGGGTATCGCCAAAATCGACGGCCAGGCGGTGTTCCTCCCCAACGCCATCGCCGGAGAGCGGGTCCGGCTGCGGATCGAGCATGTGGGCAAGACCTGGGCGGCGGGGAAGCTGGTAGAAATCTTGGAGCCCTCCCCCCACCGGGTGAACCGGACCTGCCCCCTGGCCAAGCTCTGCGGCGGCTGTGTCTTCCAGCACATGGACTACGCCGAGGAATGCCGCCTGAAGGCGGAGCGGGTCCGCCAGGCCCTGAATCGCCTGGCGGGGGAGTCCCTGGAGTCCGTGCCCCTCACCGCTGCCCGGGACTGGCGGGGCTATCGGAACAAGGCCCAGTACCAGCTGACGGGCCGCCCCGGCCATGCCCAGGCCGGCTTTTTCCGGGCGGGGACCCATCAGGTGGTGCCCTGCGCCCGGTGCCTGCTGCTGCCGGAGGAGATGGACCGGGTGAAGGACCTGGTCCTGGCCCACATGAACCGCTATCAGATCCCGCCTTATGACGAGACCGCCCACACCGGCCTGGTCCGGCACATTTTCGTCCGGAAGGGGGCGGTGTCCGGCCAGATTTTGGTGTGTCTGGTGGTGAACGGCCACGGCCTTCCCAAAAAGGAGGCACTGATCGCCAGCCTGAAAACCGTCCCGGGCTTTCGCAGCCTGGTGCTGTCCATCAACGAGAAGCCGGGCAACACCATTTTGGGGGAGGAATTTTGGACTCTCTGGGGCCCCGGCTATATTGAGGACACTCTCTGCGGCCTGACCTTTCGGCTCTCCGCCCGGTCCTTCTACCAGGTGAACCACGACCAAGCCCAGCGGCTGTACCAGGCCGCCATGGAGCTGACGGAGCTGACCGACCGGGACACTGCCCTGGACCTGTACTGCGGCGTGGGGACCATCACTCTGGTCCTGGCCCGGCGGGCGGGGAAGGTGCTGGGGGTGGAGGTGATCCCCCAGGCGGTGGAAGACGCCCGGGAAAACGCCGCCCGGAACGGCGTCCAAAACGTGGAATTTCTCTGCCGGGACGCCGGCGCGGCGGCCCAGTCCCTCCTGGAGCAGGGGCTGCAGCCGGACGCCATCGTGGTGGACCCGCCCCGGAAGGGCCTGAGCGGGGAGGCCGTCCAGGCCATTGCCAGCCTGGCCCCTCGGCGCCTGACCTATATTTCCTGCGACCCGGCCACCCTGGCCCGGGATGTGGCGCTCCTCAAGACCCACGGCTACCGCCTCGCCGCCGCCCAAGCCTTCGACCTCTTCCCCCGCTGCGCCCATGTAGAGACGATCGCGCTTTTATCCCGGAAAGATTGATTACCATATATTGATTATTTTTTTCCAAAAGCCTAAAATTAATGTTGCTATTGCAGGCCATCCGGTGTTATAATGGAATCGCGTAGGTGCCATGCAGGCATATCATATATCCATGGCACAGGTACGATTTCGTAGGCGCGGAATGAAAAAGGGTCCCGCGGCAATGGTTTTACCTTGATGGAACAGGGAGGAGCATCGGTTCAATGGCAAGCGAAACAAACAACACAAGGACAGGACAGCGGCAGGCGTCCGCCGTATCTAACAAAAAGCTGAAATTCATGGACTATGTTGCGCTCTATCAAATGTCCTTGCGCAGATATTTCTGGCAGGTGGACGGGCGGCAGGGGGTTGAGGCATTCCGCAGCAGCGATACGATTAACTTCGCCATCTGGTTTGTTTCCAAAATGATTGCTTATCTGCCGGTGCTTCTTACGCTGTACGCGGTGATGGCGCTGGAAGGACTCCTGTCTGGTAACACGATAATGGCGATGAGTCTGATCGGTTATCTGCCCTTATTGGTGGTCTGCTACTTTATCGCCTTCAATCACACGAAGGTTAAATATAATATTCGCTTCACCAAATCCGCCTGGTGGCTCAATACCGGTGTCCGTCCCAGCGAGATCAAAAAGGACCGGGGCCTGTACGGTGAATACATCGCCACGATGATGGCGGAGGAATGCCTGAAAAACTGCGACGTCTACGGGCGTGTCCTGAACAACGTCATCGTGCCGAAGAAGAACGGGGATTTTACCGAGATCGATATTGTCTCTGTAAATGAGTGCGGCATTCATGTTATCGAGGCCAAGGCCCGGGGCGGGGCATTTTACGGCGGCTTCCTTGCCCCCACCTGGCAGCAGAGAATGGGAAACGAGACCCACGAGATGGAAAACCCCGTCATTCAGAACCAGAACCATATCAATTTCCTGCTGGAATACCTGTACGACCACCTGCCCGACGGGGCGTGCCGCGACAAGGCAGCCCACCCCTACAACGCCGCCAACGTGGTGCTTTTTGCCAGCCTGGAGATTGAGGACCACCTGGACCACAGCCAGGCGCCAAACGAATACTTTTTCGGCAACGCAGAGGGCAGGAACGGCTATCAGTACTGCGACCTGCGGACAAACTACAAAGTCCGCTTCAGTAAGCGGGAGGTGGATGCCATCGCCGACGCGCTGGACGAGATCTCCCACTATACCCGGGAACAGCTGGACAGCATGATCATCGAGCGCCAGAATAAATATGACCGTGGCGCCATCGCCTTCCCGATTAACTGGTATTTCTGGGCGCGCGTCGAATATAAGGAGACGGACGGCAGCACTCGGACCACCGAGGGAATTTTTCGCCTGAGCGGGCATTACAACACGATCCTGGATGAAGACGGGCTGTTCAAGGCTCTGCCCTCCGTCAAATTCATCGAAAGGGGCAGCCTGTACAAGACCCTGGACGAGGTGTACGCCGACCTGAAGGCCAAAGCCTGAGCTTCGGCGAATTGAGTGACTTGATTCTTTTCTGCTTAGGTCAAATCATAAAGAAGCGATCCCAGGCCGGGCATTTCCGGCCTGGGATCATTTCTATTCCGTGAAAAACCAAAGAGGCGCCACGATTAAACCCCGCCGGCGAAAGTTCTTCCGCCGGCGGGGGGAAATTTTTAAAGGGGCGACTGTTTGATCTTGGCGAATTTCCGGGGGTATTTTTCCGGGGTGGGGGAGACCTTCCGGAACCGAAGCACCTGGTGCTCCGCCTCTCCGATGGGGAAGGCGCGGACCCCGTCCAGCGCCAGGCCCAGCCGGGCCACGGCGTTTTTCGCCTCCGCCAGCTCCTCCCCGGCGGCGGGGCCCTTCAGCGCCAGCACCAGCCCGCCCACCCGGACGAAGGGGGCGGTCAGCTCCAGCAGGATATTCAGCCGGGCCACCGCCCGGCTCACGGCGATGTCGTACTGCCCCCGCCGGGACGGGGCGATCTCCTCCGCCCGGCCGGTGACACACTCCGCCTCGATTCCTAGGGCGGGCAGCGCCTCCCGGAGCCAATTCATCCGCTTGCCCAGGGAGTCCAGCAGGGTCACTTGGGCCTCCGGGCAGGCGATCTTCACCGGGACGCCTGGAAAACCGGCGCCGCAGCCCACGTCAATGATCCGCTTCCCCCGGGTTTCCGCCGAGAGGAGTACCGTCAGGCTGTCCGCCAGGTGCCGCCGGGCAAATTCCCGGGGGTCCGTAATGGCGGTGAGATTCATCACCCGGTTCTGCTCCAGCACCGCCTGGCCAAAGGCGCAAAGCTGGGCCTTCACCGGCGCCGGCAGCTCCAGGCCCAGCCGGGCCAGGGCCTCATTCAGGCTCTGTTCCATCGGTTCCCTGGTCCTCCGGAGGCATGGTGGGTTGGGGGCCGTGGGGCAGGCCGGACAGATCCACCTGGCTCTCGTCCAGAGGATCGAAGGGCGTCTCGGGATTCTCCAGCTGGGCCGGCAGGGTCACGGTCTGGATGTGCCAGCACACCAGCAGGTCGCACACGTCCCCGTAGGAGGCGACGCCCCGGTCATCGCCGCTGACCTTGATATAGGTGTCGTTGGCCTTGTCAGCCAGCTGGGAGGCCTTCGGATCCCGGTTGGATTGGAAATAGTAGTTGTAGTCGTAGAGATCCTGCTGCAAATATTGATTTACCCCGTTGGCGATCTCCTGGGCGGCGTCCCGTCCGGCGGCGCTGTACAGGGCGTTGTAGCAGTATCTGTAAGCCATAAAATAGCCGGAGTACTGAAATTCCGGGCTGGAGTTGGCCTGGCAGGCCAGGAAAGCGGCAAAATTGGCGTCCCGCTCCAGGGTGATGCTCATCCGGTGGGCCATTTCATGGCACATGGTGAAGGGAATACTCACCGCCGGCACCGTGGGATTCACCGCCGCCTCTCCCGTCAGGGGCATGGTCACGCCGGTGATGCCCATGGAGGTGTACATCTCCGCCCAGCCCAGCTTTTTCACCGGCGCGGTGGAGCCGGCGAAGACGGCATAGTAGTCTTCGTAGGTCAGGCGCTGGAAGCCTTCCCCGGCCTGGGCGGCCAGGGTATCGAAATCCGCGAAGGAAACGCTGTTGCCCTCCCGCGCCACCTGGGCGGCCAGGGTGTTGGCGTGGTCCCGGTAGTAGATGGTGGCGTCTTTCAGCTCCTGAAGGGTGTATTCGGAGACGGGCAGGTGCAGATCGTCCGCCAGGGCGCCGGTGTAGGTATTCAGTCCGCCGATGCCGGTGTGCAGGAAGAAGATCAGGCTGGCCACCGCCAGCACCCAGCCGAACCACTGGATGGGGTTCCAGCGCAAAATGATCATCAGCACGATGCTGGCTACACAGGCAACCCCCAGCAGCACCAGCAGCAGCTGCCAAAGGCACACATCCACCTGCCCGCTCCAGGCGGCCAGGGAGTCCTGCACGGAACGGGTGAGAAAGGGGTAGACCAGGTCCAGTACCTGGCCGTGGGTCTGGGCGAACTGCATCAGGCCCCAGGTGAAGAAGGCCAGCACGCCAGCCACCAGGTAGCCCCGCCAGTATTTCAAAGGAATCGCCTCCTAAAAAACGCAAATGAAAAAGGCCGCAGCCCTGATTTTTCGCTTTCCCATAGTATAGCACAAAAATTCCCGCTTGTCTCCCCCTAAATTCTTAATTTTTTATGTCGTAGGGTGCGGAAAATCAGGGAAAAAAGAATGCCGGGCGGTTCCAGCCCGGCCCGGTGCCCGACCTGCCTTGCGGCGTGTCGGATTTTTCAGTATTTTAAGTATCTGCGCAGCTTGTCCTCGGCCCGGCGGAGGGTGCGGCTGACGGTGCTTTTGTTTACCCCTCGCTCCCGGGCGATCTGAGGGATGGTTTGCTCCTGGAAATAGTAGGCAATAAGCGTTTGGCGCTGGAGCTCCGACAGTTCCTCCCGAATGACCCGCTGCACGCGTTTGAGCTGCACCGACTGGGGCAGCCGGGGGCCCAGGTATCCGTCATAGCGTGTATTTTTCATTGCGGTAGTACCCTTTCTCGTAGTACCGGGCGGTGAGTTCCCGCAGCTCGTTGACCTGGGTGAGCATGGGGGACAGCTCCGCGATGCGCCGGCGCAGATGCCAGGCGGCTTCCGGATCGGTCTCACCGCTAAGGGCTGTGCGCAGCTCCTTCAGGCGGTTTCGCAGGGGGACGGCAGCGGCGCGATAGCCCTCGCTGATTTGCAGCAGGGTCATCGAATCCGCCCCCTTTCGCAGCGGGAACAGGTCAAGCTGGGAGCGTAGACCTCCCCGCCGCACACCGGGCAGAAGCCCGAGGCCGGCTGGGTTTGCGGGTCGGGGTATGGCGGTTGAAAGATGGACTTGCGCATTTCGAACATCCTCTCGGGTTAAATTGCGGTTTGTCCCAAGAAAAGAGTCGAATCCTGTACTTTTCATTTTCATTTGTGCCGTCTATTTCCATGAGGTAGTATACTACACGCTCTGTGTTTTGTCAAGGGAGACAGATAGTCGAAGGGCGTCGCCTTCTGCCGGAGGGAGGAGAATGTTTCTGCAAAGTGTGTAGAGGCCCAAATTCCACCAGATTTTTCCGCCGGGTTGTGCTATTCTAAGAGCAGACCGTAGTCAGGAAAGGAGTGAGCGCGGATGCTGGGTCCACGGATCGCCGCTCTGCGTCGAAAGGCCGGCATGAGTCAGGCGGAGCTGGCCCATCGGCTAAAGCTCAGCCCCAGTGCGGTGGGGATGTATGAACAGGGACGGCGGGAGCCGTCGGTAGAGACGCTGGTGGACATGGCCAGCGCCCTAGGGGTAACGGTGGACTTTCTGCTCACCGGCCAGGCTGAAAATCATCAGGAGGAGACGCTGGAAGGGCTGCTGTCTGACCGGGTGGAGAGCGCTTGCCTTCGGATGGTGCAGCGGGGCCGGCCGGTGCTGAGCCGGCAGGAACTGGTGGTGCTGCTGGCGGCGATGCTCATGGAATAGCCTTGACGGCCCGGCCATCATGGGTTATGATGGAGGGGAAAAGGAGGCGTATTCCATGGAGGACAAGCTGTTTATGGCGGAGGCGCTGGCCCTCGCCGGAGAGGCCGCCCGGGACGGGGAGGTGCCGGTGGGCTGTGTGATCGTCCGGGGACAGGCCATCGTGGGCCGGGGCCGGAACCGGCGGGAGACGGGCCGCAGCGCCCTGGGCCACGCCGAAATCGAGGCCATCGACCAGGCCTGCCGGACCCTGGGGGGCTGGCGGCTGTGGGAGTGTACCCTCTACGTCACCCTGGAACCCTGCCCCATGTGTGCCGGTGCCATCATCAACGCCCGGATCCCCCGGGTGGTCTACGGAGCGGCGGACCCTAAAAACGGGGCCTGCGGCTCGGTGTGCAATTTGTTTGACATGCCCTTCAACCACCGCCCGGCGGTGGAGGGAGGCGTGCTGGCGGAGGAATGTGCCGGGGCGCTGCGGGACTTTTTCAGGCAGCTACGGGGAAGGCCGGGCGGCGACAGGTAGCAAAAGGAGCGGGGGGCGGAAAATGGATCAGGAGCGTCGAAGTCTTCGGCTGGGAGCGGCAGTGATCGTGTGTGCCGTGGTGCTGCGGCTGGCGGCAACGGGTTTTTTCTCTCCCCTGACCCGGACGCTGGGGAGGCCCCAGGTTCTGTCCCTGCTGACGTACCTGGAAACGGGCCGGATCGTGGGTCCTTCCCAGACCCTCCCCACCCAGGAAACGGAACCGGCGGCTTCGGCCGTCACGACCCAGGCCACCGTCCCGCCTCCCACGGCGGCGGTGTTTTTCCCGGAGGACGCCGACCGAGTGGAGCTCCAGGATGAGATCGGGGCGGCGCCGGATCTGGTGGCGCTGCTGACGGAGCCCTTGATCCTGACCCTGACCGCTCCCGGCCCAAGGGTGCTGATCCTGCACACCCACACCACCGAGAGCTACACCCCGGAGCCGGGGCGGGAATACACACCCTCGTCGGATTTTCACAGCTTGGAAGAGCAATACAATATGCTCGCCGTGGGGGACTATCTGGCGGAATTATTGGAAGGCTATGGCATCCAGGTGATCCATGACCGCTCCGTTCACGACTATCCCTCCTACAACGGCTCCTATGAAGACGCCCGGGCTGCCATTGAAGCGTATCTGGCCCAATACCCCACCATCCAGGTGGTGCTGGACCTCCACCGGGACGCCGCCGAGAACAGCGATGGCACCCAGGTGGCCCACATTGCCCAGCGGGCGGGTATCCAGGCCGCCCGGCTGATGCTGGTGATGGGCTCCGACGCAGGAGGGCTGGAGTATCCTGCCTGGCGGGAGAATCTGACCTTGGCGGTGAAGCTCCAGGCGGCGCTGGAGGGGATCTGGCCGGGGCTGTGCCGGCCCATCGACCTGTGCGCCCAGCGATTTAACCAGGACTTAAGCCCCGGGGCCCTACTCATCGAAGTGGGGGGCGCGGGGAACACCCTCGCCCAGGCTTTGGCGGCCATGGAGCCCCTGGCCCAGGCGCTGAAGGCCCTGAGCTCCTAGCCGTTGCGGGAATGCTTTGCCGCCTGGCGTTGGAACCATAAGGCCAAAAAATGAGGGAGGCCCTATCCTGGGGCCTCCCGCTGCTTTTTCCTTTGTACGGAGCGCGAACCTACCTGAAAATAGAGGGAACTCAAAAGGCGGACAGGGATTTTAGCTGTTTTCGTGTTCCTTGCCGGCAGACGATGACCCTTTCCGGCGGCGGACACATTCGGTGAGCAAAAATTCGATCTGGCCGTTGAGGGAGCGGAAGTCCTCCTCGGCCCAGGCGGCGAGGTCGTCGTACAGCCGCTTGCTCAGGCGCAGGGGGATCTGCTTCTTCTGATCGGCCATCAATACAGGCTCCCGGAGTTGACCACCGGCTGGGCGTCCCGGTTGCCGCAGAGGACCACCAGCAGATTCGACACCATGGCGGCCTTCCGCTCCTCGTCCAGCTGGACGGTATTCCGCTCATTCAGCCGCTCCAGGGCCATCTCCACCATGCCCACAGCCCCGTCCACGATCAGCTTCCGGGCGTCCACAATGGCGGAGGCCTGCTGCCGCTGGAGCATAGCCGCCGCGATCTCGGGGGCGTAGGCCAGGTAGGTGATCCGGGCGTCGATGATCTCGATGCCGGCGTCCACCACCTTGTCCTGGATGTCGTCCCGGATCCGCTGGGCCACCGTCTCGCTGGAGCCCCGGAGGCTGCCCTCGTCGGCCATGCCGTCGCCGGTGGTGTCCACATTGGGGGCCACGTCGTAGGGATAGAGCCGGACAATGTTCCGCACGGCGCTGTCGCACTGCAAGGATAGGTACTCTTTATAGTTGTCCACATTGAATACCGCCTTGGCGGTGTCAACCACCCGCCACATGACGGCGATGCCGATCTCCACGGGATTGCCCAGGCAGTCGTTGATCTTCTGCCGGGAGTTGGACAGGGTCATGACCTTCAGGGAGATCTTCATGCTGGGCATGGAAACGGAGGTGCTGGTCCCATTCTCTCCCTGCGCCACGGCGGCGGCCATGGCGCCCTTCACGTCGCCGCTCTGGCTCAGCCTGGTCTGAGCGGCGGGGTTCACCGCGGAGCAGAAGGGGTTGACGAAGAAGAAGCCCTGGCTCTTCAAGGTGCCGATGTAGTCGCCGAAGAGGGTCAGCACCAGGGCCTCCTGGGGCTTGAGGACCTTCAGGCCCAGAAACAGAATCCAGCCGGTGACGGACCAGATCAGGCCCACCGCCAGGCAGACGCCGCCCAGGGCATAGTTGGGGTTGGGATTCATCTCATCGTCCAGCAGGAAAATGGCCAGGATGATCAATGCGATGGCCGCGATGTACCCGGCGATGGCCGCGAGCAGCACGGGCATGCCGTTTTGCTTTTTACTGAGGATTTTTTCTTCCATGGGGAAATTCCCTCCTTCTATTTGATATCAATATGATATCAAATAGAAGGCCCCTTGTCAAGGGCAATTTTCAAGAAACGCGACCTTTTTTCCCGGCCCCGGGGCCTCCGGCCCACCCTGGGCGAACAATCCGTAAAGGTCCTCCCCCCGGCGCTCCAAACGGCTAAAGGGGCCGTCCGTTTTTTCCCCGGCGTTGAGGAAGACCCCGGTCTGCCGGGCGATTTTCAGCGCCTCCCCACCTCGGCGGTTCAGGGCCAGCACCCGGACATAGGGGGCGGAGACCGCCAGATCCGCCTCCGTAAGTCCCAGGGCGGCGCAGAGGACCATCCGCTGGAGCCGGGTCCGGGGGTAGCGCTTGGACTTGACGGCGGCAAAAATCGCCTCCAGGGTCGCTTCCCGCCGGGCCGCCTTCCAGAGCTTCCGCCACAATCCCTCGGAGCCGTAGGGCAGAGCCTGAAAATCCGCCTCCTCCATGGCCCGCAGGCGGGCCAGTACCGCCCGCTCCCCGGCGGCCAGGGTATGGACCGAAGCGCTGGAAAACAAAGGCCGGGCCGGTTCCGGAATATACGCAAGGAAGGGTCTTCCCCCCTCGATCTGGGCCCGGAGGGCGGAGGCGGCGGGATTTTCCGGGTCCGGCAGCCCCTCCGTCATCCCGGCGGGGCGGGGGAGGGGCCAAATTTCCATTTTTGCTCCCTGGGATAAAATGGCCTTGCAGTACTCCACCGCCAAAATATTGTTGGGCTTGGAGGACAGGGCTGGGTCCACCCCCAGGGTCGCCAGGGCCGCCTGCCGGGCGGCGGGGAAGGACACGCCCCGGTCCAGGTTTTCCCGGAGCAGGGGCGGAAATTTGGCGCTCAGCAGCGCCTCCGCCGCCTGCCACAGCCCCGCCGGGTCCGGGTCCTCCGCGCCGAAGGAAAGGGCGCCGCAGAAGGGGGCGAGAATGGCCACCCCCCGGGCGGCAAATCCCTCCGCCGAGGACAGGGATGCCGTCACCGGCAGCTCCAGCACCAGGTCCGCCCCGCAGAGGATCGCCCCTTGGGCCCGGAGGTCCTTGGGAAAAACAGCCGGGGCGCCCCGCTGGACATAGTCCCCGCTCATCAGGCAGACGATGGCCCCATCGTCCCCCAGCCGGGCCCGCAGGGCGGAAAGCTGCCGCCGGTGCCCCAGGTGGAGGGGGTTGTATTCGCAAATAATGCCCGCGATCCGCAAAAAAGTCTCCGCCTTTCTGAAAAAAGCCTTGCGAAATAGAGGTAAATAAGGTAAAATACTTATAGCTATGATACCACAGATTTCCCCAAATGGAAAATACTTTTTTAGGAGGACGTTTGCAAAATGAATGTTCTGGTTATCAACGCGGGAAGCTCGTCCCTCAAATATCAGCTCATGGACCCGGAGACCGGGGCCGTGTCCGCCAAGGGCCTGTGTGAGCGCATCGGCATCGACGGCCGCCTGACCCACAAGGTGGGGGACCGGAAGGTGGAGATGGACATTCCCATGCCCACCCATTCCGAGGCCATTACCGCCGTGCTGGACATCCTGGTGGACAAGGAAAACGGGGTCATCGCCTCTACCGACGAGATCGACGCCGTGGGCCACCGGGTGCTCCATGGCGGCATGAAGTTCAGCGATTCCTGCATCATCGACGACAAGTGCATCAAGGCCATCGAGGACTGCATCCCCCTGGGACCCCTGCACAACCCCGCCAACCTGATGGGCATCCGGGCCTGCCAGGCCGTCATGCCCGGCAAACCCCAAGTGGCCGTGTTCGATACCGCCTTCCACATGACCATGCCCCCCAAGGCCTACCGGTACGCCATTCCCAAGACCTACTATGAAAACGACGATATCCGCCGCTACGGCTTCCACGGCACCTCCCACAAATATGTCACCCGCCGGGCCATCGCCCTGACGGGCCGGCAGGACATCAAGCTGATCAACTGCCACCTGGGCAACGGCTCTTCCCTGTCCGCGGTGAAGGATGGCAAGTGCCAGGACACCTCCATGGGCCTGTCCCCTCTGGCCGGCGTCTGCATGGGCACCCGCTCCGGCGATATCGACGCCTGCGTGGTTCAGTTCATCATGAACAAGTATGGTATGACCGCCGACGAGTGCCTGAATATGCTCAATAAGAAGTCCGGCGTCCTGGCCCTGTCCGGGGTGTCCTCCGACTTCCGGGATATTGAGGACGCCGCCGCCAAGGGCAACGCCGACGCCGCCCTGGCCCTGGAGAAATTCGCCTACGAGGTCCGCAAGTACGTCGGCGCTTACGCCGCCGCCCTGGGCGGATGCGACTGCCTGGTGTTCACCGCCGGCGTGGGCGAGAACTCCGCCTCCATGCGGGCCCGGATCTGCGAGGGCCTGGAGTACATGGGCGTGAAGCTGGATCCCGAGAAGAACAACGTCCGGGGCAAGGAGGCGCTGATCTCCGCCGACGATTCCAAGGTCCAGGTCTGGGTCATCCCCACCAACGAGGAGCTGATGATCGCTCAGGACACCGCCGAGTTGGTCGGAAAAATGTAAATCCCGTCAAAAAGGGCCGCCGGTCACCCGGCGGCCCTTCCTATATTATTGCAGGGCCGCGAGCTGGGCGTACACCCAGTCCGGGTCCACCCCCTTGCCGCTGATTTTCACCAGCACGTCCCCAAACCGGACGCGGAAGGAGTCGATCCGCCAGCCCTCCACATCCCCGGCGTCCTGAACCTGGTAGACCCGGGCCCAGACGGCCTCCCGGGTCAGCTCCCCGATGTCGAAAATCGGATCATTTACGATTTCCCACAGCGCCTCCGGCACCGTCTCCGCCCTGGGGATGGGGTAGAGGGACAGATCGTAGTTTTCCCGCTGGGAAACGCTTGTCAGCCGCTTCTCGTCCTCCGGCTGGAAGTACCGGACCTCCCACCGCAGCTCCGCCATGCCCCGGGTGAACAGGCACCGCAGGAAGTTGTATTGGAGGCTCTGATACCGCCGAAGCTCCTCCGCCGTGAACCCGGCTGGAATCTCCTCCGGCAGGTAGGCCCCGAAATCCGCCTCCGCCTGGGCCTCCTCCCAGGTCAGCTTCCGGTCCACCGGGACCATTTGGGGCCGGATTGTGGTCAGATCCGGCTCGCGGGTGGTGAAGCGGGCCACCAGCGCCTCAAAATCCGCCTGTCCCGCCTCCGTCAGGGCCTGGGCGGTAAAGAGGAAGTAGGTTTCCCCAATTTTCGCCTCCCCCTCCAAATACAGGACCTTTTCCCCCTGATAGCGGCTCAGGGTAACAGCCACCCCGTTACACAGGCTCTCCACCGGGTCCGTGTCCAGCATGCAGCACCGGGGAATGGGTCCGGCGCTCATGGTCACGGTCAGCTCCGACCCGTCCCGGGCCTGGGTATAGAGGCTGGTCAGAAACGCCTCCCCCTCCGGGGTAAACCCGGCGGTGCCGGTGAAGGTCATCCATTCCTCCCGTACCTTGGGCAGAAGGCTGTCGACGGCCTCCGCCGTCAGGGGCTCAAAAAACGTCCCCTCCCGGTAGGCAAGATCCTGGGTCAGCAGCTCACTGCTGGGATTGTACACCGGCTCCCAGTCCGGCGCCGCCGGTCCGGCGGGGGCCGTCTGCGCCGGCGTGGACCCGGCGGGCTGGGACGGCGCCGTGGAGAAGTCCACCACCGTCTCGCCGGGTTCGGGTTCGTCGTGGGGCAGGGCCTTGGGCAGCGCCGCCCCGACGATGGCCAGCAGCCCCAGGCAGGCCGCCAGGGCGCCCCATTTAACCCAGGGGGTCCTGCGCCGGACCTCCTCCGCCTCGGCCAAATATTTGGGGTCCGCCAGCTCCATCTTTTCCAATAATTCTTCGCCGCTCATAGCGTGTAACCCTCCTTGATGAGATAGTCCCGCAGTTTCTTCCGGCTGCGAAACAGCGAGGTCTTGACCTTGCTTTCGGTCAGCCCCAATCGCCGGGAGATGTCCGCTATGGAGTCCAGGAAGAAGTACCGCCGCAGGAAAATTTTCCGGGCCTCCGGCTTTAATTCCCCCAGAAAGCCGTTGATGGCCCGTTTCAGCTCTCCCTCCGCCAGGCGGCACTCCAGATCGTCCGGCGCGGGGATGGATTGCTCCATCTCGGCGCTGAGGGCGCAGAGCTTCCCACCCCGCTTGAGCCGTCCCGCCTCCCGGCACCGGTTCAGAGCGATGTGCCTTACGATCCGGGCCAAAAAGGCGTACAGGTAATCCCGGGGCTCCTGGGGCGGGATGGCGTTCCACGCCGCGAGATAGGTGTCGTTTTCGCACTCCTCGGCGGTCTGGAAGTCCTCCGTGACCCCCAATGCCAGCGCCCGAAGTCGGGCGCCGTATTTTTCCCGGGCCTGGTCAATGGCGGCTTCCTCCCGCCGCAGGAACAGCTCCACGATCTGCCGGTCCTCCATTTGTATCATCTCCTTTCGCGTTTTTGAAAGGCCCTTCACTACCATAAGCACCCTTTTTCCCCGGCGGGTTACACATTTGCAAAAAGAAAGGCGGCAGCCACCCTCGTGACTGCCGCGTATTTGCGGTTGGATTCCAATCAGCCTTCAAAATCGGCGTCCTCGGCGACGACCTCTTCCGGCTCAGCGGGTTCCGCGGGCTGTGCGGGCTCTTCCGGTTCGGCAGGCTCCTGGGGCTCCTCAGCCTCGGCGGGCGCTTCCGGCTCGGCAGGCGCTTCCGCCTCTTCGGCTTCAGCAGGCTCTTCGGCCTTGGCGGGCTCTTCCGGCTCCTCGGCGTTCTGGCAGCAGCACTTGCCCTCCTCGGGGGCGGCGTCCTGCGTGCCTTCGCACTTGCCGCCGCACTTGCAGGAGCATTTGCCAGCCAGCTTCTTGGCCCAGGCGACGATGGTCTCGCCGTAGGTAGCCACCAGGTAGACCACGCCGGCAACGGCGACGAGAGCGGTGAGAATGTTCAGTAAAGCGTTGATGACTTTCATGGGGGTGCCTCCAATTCGTTGTTTGTATTATATCATATTCAGTATAACCATATTTCGGAAAAAATGCAACCGTTTTTTTGCGGAACTCCGGCGAAATTTTACAAATATCCCGTTTTCCCCCGGACGCTGACCTCCCCGGAGGCCACCTGCACTGTTTTTCCCCCGGAAAGCTCCACGATCAGGGCTCCTTCCGGGTCCACATCCCGGGCGACGCCGGTTTCTTCTTTCCCGGCCCATTGAAAAACAACCTCCCTGCCCAGGGTGACGCAGTCCCGCCGGTAGCGGCTGAGGAGGCTGTCTCTGCCGGAAAACAGAGCGGCGCGGGTTTCATACATCCGCAGGATCATGGCGGCGGCCAGCCGGTTTCGGTCCACCGCCCGGCCCAGAAGCCCCTCCAGGGAACAGGCCCGGTCCCGCAGCGCCGGAGGGAAGTCCTCCGGCCGCTGGCGGCAGTTGACGCCGATGCCCGCCACGGCGTAGCGGGCCGCGCCGCTCTCCGCCTCCACCGACAGCTCGGTGAGGATGCCCGCCAGCTTCCTGCCGTCCCCCACCAGGTCGTTGGTCCATTTGATGCCTGGCCGGAACCCGGTCACATCCTGAATGGCGTCGCACATGGCCACCCCCACGGCGCAGGTCAGGTGCATCAGCGCCCCCGCCGGACACTCCGGCCGCAGCAGCACCGACAGATACACCCCCATCCCCGGCGGGGAGACGAAGCCCCGGCCCATTCGTCCCCGGCCTCCGGTCTGGCGCTCGGCGATGAGGACGGTGCCCTCGGGGGCGTCCCCGGCGGCCAGGACCTTGAGCCGGGTGTTGGTGGAATCCGCCTCGGCCAATACCGTGATCCGGTCCCGCCAGGGGTGATCCTGTGGAAGCCACGCCAAAATGGCTTCCCTGTCCATATTTTGGGGGGCGGATCGGAGCGAATAGCCCTGGCGGGTGACGGAATCGATGACATAGCCCCGGGCCCGGAGCCGCTCCACCGCCTTCCACACCGCCGCCCGGGAGACGCCCAGGACCTGCCCGATCTGCTGGCCGGAAAGATACCCCTCCGCCTCCGCCAGAAGCCGCAGGATCCGATCCTCCATCACCCGATCGCCTCTTTCAGCCGCCGGATGTATCCGGGATCGGTGCCGCAGCAGCCGCCCAGCAGCGCCGCGCCCATCTTTTTGCAGTCCGCCCCAATGGCGGCAAATTCCTCCGGCCCCATGGGGTATTCCGCCAGACCGGAGGGCCCCACCACCGGGACCCCGGCGTTGGGCTTGCAGATCAGCGGCCCCCGGACATACCGGCGGAGCCGGCTGACCAGGCCCGGGGTATCGTCCCCGGCGGCCACACAGTTGAAGCCCACGGCGGCGGCCCCGGCCTTCTCCAGCTCCCGCAGCACCGGCCCGGCCTCCCGACCGGAGAACAGGGAACCGTCCGGCTGCATGGTGAAGGTGTACATTACCGCCCCGGCCCCCTCCAGCTCGGCGGCCATGCACACCGCCTCCGCCTCCAGGGGATAGAGCAGGGTCTCCGCGATCAGCAGATCCACCCCGCCGTCCAGCAGGCCCCGGATCTGCCGCCGGTAGAGGGCCACCATTTGGTCCGTATACTGCTCGTCGTAGCTGTCCAGGTCGGCGGCCAGGGTGGTCAGGTCCCCGGCAACCAATGCTCCGGGGGCGGCGGACCGGGTCAGGGCCACGAGCTTTGCGTTGACCTCCTCGGTTTTTCCGTCCAGACCCGCTTTTTTCAGGGCCAGAGGCTGGGCCTGAAAGGTAGGGGCGTAGAGAATCTGGCTCCCCGCCTCAAAATAGGCCCGCTGGAGCTCCGTCAGCGCCTGGGGATGGTCCAGGATCCACGCCTCGGCACAGCAGCCCCGGGGCATTCCCGCTTTCATTAAATTGGAGCCGGTGGCCCCGTCCAAAAGTACCGGCCCCGCCGCCAGAAGCCGGTCCAGCTTTTCGCGCTTGCTCATGCTCGCCCTCCCGTTTTTTCTTCCTATTATATCGGATGAAAAGAAAAAAAGCAACGATGATTGACGGAACGGAAAAAATTTGCTAGAATAGAGCAGCTAGAAAGGAGCGCGAAGAATGAAAAAATCTGTATTAAAAGAATATGCCCGTCTGATCGTCCGCAGCGGCATGAACGTGCAGCCGGGGCAGGAGGTCCTGATCCGGGCGGGGCTGGATCAGCCGGAATTTGTAAAGCTGGTGGTGGAGGAGGCCTATAAGGCCAAGGCCAAGGAGGTGCGGGTGGAATTTTCCTACGCCCCCCTGAGCAAGGTCCATGTCCGCTATCAGACCGTCAAGACTCTGGGCGCGGTGAAGGAGTGGGAGAAGGCCCGGCAGCAGCACTATGTGGACGTGGTGCCCTGCACCCTCTTCCTGGACAGCGAGGACCCCGACGCCAGCAAGGGCCTGAACGCTACCAAGCTGGCCAAGGCCCGGCGGCTGTCCTATCCCATCCTCAAACCCTACCGGGACCAGCTGGAAAATAAGCAGCAGTGGTGCATCGCCGCGGTGCCCGGGGCGGCCTGGGCCAAGAAGGTTTTCCCGGGGCTTCCCAAGGGCCAGGCCATTGAAAAGCTCTGGCAGGCCATTTTGGACGCCTCCCGGGTGGAGGGCGACGCTGTGAAGGCCTGGGAGCGCCACGATCAGGACCTGGTGGACCGCTGCGCCTATCTCAACAGCCTGGGCATCGCCTCCCTCCACTATACCGCCGATAACGGCACGGATCTGACCGTGGGCATGATCCCCCAGGCCCGGTTCTGCGGCGGCGGGGAAAATAGCAAGCTGGGCGTGTTTTTCAACCCCAACATCCCCACGGAGGAGTGCTTCATCTCCCCCATGCGGGGCCAGGCCGAGGGCGTGGTCTACGCCACCAAGCCCCTGAGCTATCAGGGCCAGTTGATCGAGAACTTCTCCTTCCGCTTTGAAGGCGGCAAGGTGGTGGAGATTCACGCGGAGAAGGGCCAGGAACTGCTGGAGACCATGCTCTCTATGGACGAGGGGGCCCGCTACTTAGGCGAGTGCGCCCTGGTGCCCCAGTCCAGCCCCATCGCGAAAAGCGGCCTGCTGTTCTACAACACCCTATTTGACGAGAACGCCGCCTGCCACCTGGCCCTGGGGGCCGGCTTTGCCGACACCATCGAGGATTTCCACAACAAGACCCTGGAGGAGTGCCGGGCCCTGGGCATCAACGACTCCATGATTCATACCGATTTTATGATCGGCTGCGACACCATGGACATCGACGCCACTACCTGGGACGGGAAGACCGTTCCCATTTTCCGGGGTGGCGAATGGGCATTTTAATTGGGAAAAATCGAAAAAAAGACTTGCATTTCCCGGAAAGATATGCTATGATATCCGGGCGATTGAAAAATACGGGGCCTTGCGCCCTTTCCTTAGGGTAAGAAAGAGGTGAACAACATGAAGGAAGGTATCCATCCCAAGTACCAACAGACAACGATCCGCTGTGCCTGTGGCAATGTCTTTACGACTGGCTCCACCAAGAAGGACATCCGCGTTGAGATCTGTTCCAAGTGCCACCCTTTCTATACCGGCAAGCAAAAGCTGGTTGACACCGGTGGACGTGTTGATCGGTTCAACAAGCGTTTTGGCCTGAAATGATGAGGAAAAGCCCGCACTGCGGTTCCGTAGTGCGGGCTTTTTGCGCTCCGCACCGGAAAAAGGAGGAGCTATGCAAATGAATTTGGACACATCCGCCCCGGAGCGGGCGGTGCTGGTGGGCCTGGCGGCGGATATCTTCCCACCGGAGGAAAACGCCACCGAGGAGAGCCTGGAGGAGCTGGAAGCGCTGCTGGAGACCGCGGGGGGCTTTTGCACCGGCAAGGTGCTTCAGTCCCGCCGGGCCCCGGATTCCCACAGCTTTATCGGGGCGGGCAAGGCCCAGGAGGTCAAAATGCTGGCCCAGTTTACCCAGGCGGACATGGTGATTTTTGACAACGAGCTGTCCCCCGGTCACATCCGGGCATTGGAGGATCTGCTGGGCCTGCCGGTATTGGACCGCAGCGCGCTCATTTTGGATATTTTCGCCCGGCGGGCCCGGACCCGGGAGGGGCGGCTCCAGGTGGAGCTGGCCCAGTACCAGTATCTGCTGCCCCGCCTCTCCGGCATGGGCGAGAGCCTGTCCCGGCAGGGCGGCGGCATCGGCACCCGGGGACCCGGCGAGAGCAAGCTGGAAACAGACCGGCGGCACATCCGGGAGCGGATCGACCGGCTGAAGGGAGAGCTGGAGCAGGTGCGCCAGGTCCGCTCCGTTCAGCGGGAGCGGCGGCAGAAAAACGCCGTGCCGGTGATCGCCCTGGTGGGCTACACCAACGCCGGCAAGTCCACCCTCCTGAACCGGCTCACCGGCGCGGGGATCCCCGCCAATAACCGCCTGTTCGACACCCTGGACACCACCTCCCGGGCCTTTCGGATCGGGGAGGGGACCGACGCCATTTTGTCCGACACCGTGGGCTTTATCGCCAAGCTGCCCCACCATCTGGTGGAGGCCTTCCGGGCCACGCTGGAGGAGCTGGAATACGCCGACCTGCTGCTCCACGTCATCGACGCCTCCGCACCGGACCGGGCATCCCAGATCCGGGTGGTGGACAAGCTCATCGAGGAGCTGGCTCCGGGAACGCCCGTGCTGCGCTGCTACAACAAGGCCGACCTGACCGACGACATTCCGGTGGAGCGGGACTCCGTCGTTCTCTCCGCGAAGACCGGCCAGGGGATGGAGGCGCTTCTTTCCGCCATGGAGCGGGCCCTGAACCGGGGAAAGCGCCGGGTGCGGCTGCTGCTGCCCTATTCCCAGGCGGGCTTTGTGGACGCCCTTCACTCCGGGGCCCAGGTCCTTTCCCTGGAATACACCGGCGAGGGGATTTTGGCGGAGGCGGTGATAGATCCCATTCTCTATGGCCGCCTGCGGGAATACATTGTGGAGGAGCGGTGAGGTGGAGGAGTATTTGGTGCCTTCCGGCTTTGGGGAGGCGGAATTTGTGGAGAAAAAGTCCCGCTTTATTGGCCGCCTCTGGCCGGTGGAAACCGAGGCGGAGGCCCTGGAGCGGATTCAGGAGATGAAAAAGCGCTGCTACGACGCCACCCACAACTGCTGGGCCTATATCATCAAGGACGGCCCCACCCGCTTCTCCGACGATGGGGAGCCGGGGGGCACCGCCGGAATGCCCATGGTCCAGGTCTTGCAGCGGGAGAATCTTTTTAACGCCGTGTGCGTGGTCACCCGGTACTTTGGAGGCGTCCTCCTGGGGGCCGGCGGCCTGGTCCGGGCCTATACCAAGGGGGCCAAAATCGCTGTGGACGCCGCCGGGAAATCTGTCAAGCGGATTTGGAACGTCTACTATCTGCCCTGCCCCTACGCCTTCTACGAGCGGGTGCGGCTGGAGGCGCTGTCCGCCGGAGGCGTCATCCAGGATGCCCAGTTCGGGGCGGAGGTGGAGCTGACGGTATTGCTTCCCCAGACGGGGGCGGCGGCGTTTCTGAAAAAGCTCTCCAACCTCTCGGCTGGGAAGGTGGAGGCATTGGAGACGGGGAAGGTGTACCGCGCCTTCCCCATGGGAGAAAGGAGTTCGGATTGACCGTTCGGGAGGAATTGGAGCGGCGGGAGCACGGTTTTTTGAGCGACCACGCCGCCTTTTCTGATCAGAGCCGGGGCCGTGTGCGCCCGGAGCCACCCCAGCCCGGGGAGGTGCGCACCTGCTACCAGCGGGACACGGATCGGATCGTCCACAGTAAGGCCTTCCGCCGTCTGACCCACAAGACCCAGGTCTTCCTCCAGCCCGAGGGGGACCACTACCGCACCCGGATGACCCACACCCTGGAGGTGTCCCGGATCGCCCGGACCATCACCCGGGGCCTGGGGCTCAACGAGGACCTGACCGAGGCCATCGCCATGGGCCACGATCTGGGCCACACCCCCTTCGGCCATGCCGGGGAGGCGGCGCTGTCCGAGGTGCTGGGGGCCCCATTCCGCCACAACGAGCAGAGCCTCCGGGTGGTGGACACCCTGGAAAACGGGGGAAAGGGCTTGAATCTGACCTACGAGGTGCGGATGGGCATTCTGGGCCACACGGGGGACCGAATCCCCGAGACCTGGGAGGGCCAGGTGGTCCGCCGGTCGGACCAGATCGCCTATGTGAATCACGATATTGACGACGCCATCCGGGCGGGGATCTTGACCGACGGGGACATCCCCAGGGAGATCTCCGCCGTGCTGGGCGGCAGCCACCGGGAGCGGATCAATACCCTGGTCTGCGATGCCATTGCCTTCACCCAGGAGAGCGGGCGGGTGGGCCTGTCGCCGGCGGTGGATCAGGCCCTCAAGGAGCTGCGGGCCTTCATGTTCCAGCGGGTCTACCGCAACCCCGTGGCCAAGGGGGAGGAGAGCAAGGCTAAGGCCATGCTTCAACTGCTCTACCGGTATTACTGCGACCACCCGGAGAAGCTGCCCGTAGACTTTTTCCCCCAATTGGAGATAGAGGGGGTCCACCGGACGGTGTGCGATTACATCGCCGGCATGACCGACAAGTACGCGGTGGACAAATATACGGAGATTTTTATTCCCTCGGGGTGGCAAGTCCGGGGATAATATGGTATAATTGCTGCAAGGCAGCTATTATACTTTGATTTTAGTCCATTTTCTCCCGCCCTGCGACGGAACTGAAGGGGCGTCGGCAGCCAGATCTGGGGCATGGACGCCCTGCTGATGGAGCATACCGGCATCCAGACCACCCTGGCCGACGACCCGGACTCCTGCGTGGCCTACGGCTGTGGCAAAAGCCTGGAGTGGATCAACCACATGCAGGAGGGACCCATCAACATCGCCCGCCGCCGCATTATGCTGGAACGCTGAAAAAGTCGGGAAAAAGAACCCCTAGGGGGGCTTCTCAAAGGGGTGACGGGGAATTATAATGAAGCCATCGGTTGCCTCTTAACGATCCCAAGCCCTCCGCGCCGCGCTTTTTGGGGAAAAAGCGCGGCGCCACATTTTTTGAAATGTCTGTCTTGCTATTTCCCCCATTTCCGCGTATAATGAACGGCAGCGAGGAGGAGAGAAAAATGATCCTGTATTTGACCAGCAGCCCCTGCGTGCCGGGGGCGGACCGGGCGATTCTGAACCCGGCCAACGGTTTTTTGGACCGGCTCCGGGCGGACCTGCCGGAGCGGCCCAAGTGTCTGGTGGTCTGCTCGGACCCGGCCGACCCTTCCGGGACCGACCATTTTGCCAGGGACATGGCCGGGGCCTTTGAGGAGGCCGGAATGCCCTGGGGAGAATTTCGGGTGCTGGACGGCCGCAGCCCCATGGAGGCCCGGGATCTGGTGGCGTGGAGCCAGCTGATCCTTCTGGCCGGGGGCCATGTGCCTACCCAGAACCGTTTTTTCCGGGAGATCAGCCTGGCAGGGTTCCTCCGGGACTATCCCGGGACGGTCGTGGGCATCAGCGCTGGCAGCATGAACAGCGCCGCCATGGTCTATTCCCACCCCGAACTCTGGGGGGAGGCGGTGGACCCGGGTTATCAGCGGTTCCTGCCGGGCCTGGGCCTGACCTACATCAACATCGTCCCCCATTTCCAGCAGATTCGGGACCTGCGCCTGGATGGACTTCTGGTGGTGTGGGATATTGCCCTGGGGGACAGCCGGGGGCACTGCTTTTACGCCCTGCCCGACGGGACCTACTTTTACACCCGGGACGGAAAGACAGTCCTGTGCGGCGAAGCCTACCGGATGGAGGAGAATCACTTCTACCAGGTCTGCCGGGAGGGAGAGACCCTTGCCCTGTGAAAGGAGCATAAAGATGAAGCGGGACTTAAAGATCGTTCAGATCGGTTTTGGTCAGCGGGGGATCCCCATGCTGGAGCTGATGCTGAAGACCATGGAGGACATCCGGGTGGTGGGCGTGTGTGACGCCTACCCGGACCGCACCGCCGCCGCGGCGGATCGGATCGAAAGGGCCTGGGGCTGCCACCCCGTCCAGACGGAGGACTACCGGGACCTTCTGGCCCTGGACGCTGACGCGGTACTGATCACCAGCGCTTGGGAGGGCCACATCGACATGGCCTGCCAGGCCATGGAGGCGGGCCTCGACGTGGGCTGCGAGGTGGGCGGCGCCTACCGCCTTGAGGACTGCTGGCGGCTGGTAGAGACGGCGGAGCGGACCGGGCGGCGCTGCATGCTCCTGGAAAACTGCTGCTACGGCCGCCGGGAGCTGATGGTGAAGAACATGGTGGAGCGGGGCCTATTTGGCGAGATCGTCCACTGCGACGGCGGCTATTGCCACGATCTGCGGGAGGAGGTCAGCTGCGGGGAGGAAAACCGCCACTACCGCCTGCGGAACTATCTGACCCGGAACTGTGAAAACTACCCCACCCATGAGATCGGCCCCATTAGCAAGGTATTGAAGATCAACAGCGGCAACCGGTATACGGGCCTGGTGTCCGTGGCCTCCAAGGCCGCCGGGCTCCACGAGTACGTTCTGGCCCACCGGGGGCCGGAAGATAAGCTGGCCCGGGCCCAATTCGCCCAGGGAGACGTGGTGACCACCGTCCTGAAAACCGCCCTGGGCCAGACGGTGCGAATCACCCTAGACACCACTTTGCCTCGGGCATACAGCCGGCAGTTTACAGTCCGGGGCACCAAGGCCGCCTATTTTGAGGATATGGACGCCATTTTCCAAGACGGGGTCCACAACCGCTACGAATTTGACGCCAAAGCGCTCTGGGGCAACGCCAAGGAGTACGCAAAGGACTATGACCATCCCCTCTGGCGGGAATACCAGGCGGTGGGTGGCCACGGAGGCATCGACTATCTGGTGCTGCGGGCCTTCTTTGAGAGTATCGAACATAATCAGTCCGCCCCCATCGATGTCTACGACATGGCCACCTATATGAGTATCACCACCTTAAGCGAGCGGTCCATTGCCCAGGGCGGCGCGCCGGTGGAAATGCCGGACTTTACCTCCGGCCGCTGGAAAAACGAAAAGCCCAAGACCGGCTTTGCATATGAGCTTTAACCGCCCCCAACCATCAGGCAGGAGACTCGTTCTCCTGCCTACCTTTTTATTTTGGTGCGCTCTGCACCGCAGAAACGATACCGAGCGAGCCCAACAGATATATCGATTACCACCAGACCGGCGCACGTCTTGCCTGCGGCGGCCCGCCGCCCCAGACCCCTTCCGGGGGACCCACTTTCTTGCCGCCGAGCAAGAAAGTGGGCAACGCACCATTTTTCATGCTGCACCTAAAATTTTGCATACCTACGTTATAGAGCCGTAAGCCCACAAATGTATTCCGTATCTTGGCAATATTGGGGAGCGGCGGGGGGATTCTTAAGGGGGGCGCGTTGGCTCCTAGCGCCCCCTTAAGCCTGTTCTTTGCTTACTTTCTTGCAGGAGCAAGAAAGTAAGGCCCCCGGCAGGGGTAGGGGGAGCATCCACAGCGTTGGATGCACTAAAATAAGAAGGTAAAATGGTGGATTTTGCCCACCCACTGAGGCAGCGAGTGCACCAAAACAAGAAGACACATCCCCAAAAAATCGGAAAAAGCACTTGACATACTGTGCGCCACACAGTATAATATATACACACAGTATCTGAGACGATTTGAGGTGATGTCCATGGACGCACAGGACCTGGTCTCCGGCCTGGTGTCGGAGCTGCGGCGGGGGACGCTGATCCTGCTGGTGCTCAGCCGGCTCCGGCAGGAGCGGTACGGCTACGAGCTGGTGAAGGAGCTGTCGGACCGGGGAATCCCCATGGATGCCAATACCCTTTACCCCCTCCTTCGCCGTCTGGAGGGGCAGGGTCTGCTGGAAAGCACCTGGCGGACCGACGAGCCCAAGCCCCGGAAGTATTACCGCCTGACGGCCCTGGGCGGGGAGGTGCTGGCCATGGCCACGGAATACTGGCGGCGGTTTTCCCGCCAGGTAGATCAGTGTTTGGAGGGATGAACATGGAAAACGATCTGATGGAGCGCTATATCTACGCCGTGACCCGCCGCCTGGGCCCCAAGCAGCGGCAGGATGTGGCCCGGGAGCTGCGGAGCCTCATTGAGGATATGCTCTCCGAGCGCTGCGCCGGAGCCAAGCCCACGGAGCGGGACCTGCGGGTGGTGCTGACGGAGGTGGGTCCGCCGGGGGAGCTGGCCCGGAAGTACGACCCGGCAGGGGACCGGGCTCTCATCGGCCCGCCCTATTTTGGACTGTATAAGCGGGTGCTGGAGATGGTCCTGGCCTGCATGGCCGTCGGGATGACCCTGGCCCACGGGATCTTGGCGCTGCTGAAACCGGAGATCTGGTATTTGGCGCTGGGCCGATGGCTCTCCGGCCTGGCGGCAGGGACGGTGGGGGCCTTTGCATTCGTCACCGCTCTGTTCGCCTTTCTCAGCTGGCGGGGGGTGGCCCTGGAGCAGTACAATTTTGACGACCTGCCCCCCGTGCCGAAAAAACGCCAGGCCGCCCCGGTGTGGGAGAGTATGGCGGGCATTGGCTTCTGCGTGGTGTTTCTAGTGATCTTCCTGGGCTGCCCCCAGGTTTTTGCCATGCCGGACGGCACGCTTCTGCTCTCCGCGGAAGCCATTCGGGGCACCTGGCCCGTGCCGGTGCTGCTCACGGCCCTGGGCATCGGTCGGGAGACGGTGAAGCTGCTGGAGCGCCGGTATAGCCGCCGAGTCTTCTTTGCAGCCCTGCTTGCCGACGGCCTCAGCGCCGCCCTGATGATCTGGTGGCTGGGGGCCTTCCCGGTGTTCAACCCCGCTTTCTTTGAGAGAATCGCCGGACTGTTCCCGGAAGACCCCAGATTCTCTTCCTTTTTTGAAAAATTTCCCATGTTTTTTCTGGCCGTATTTCTCTTTGCCCTGGCCCTAGACGTTTTGGACGCCTTCCTCCGGTACCGGGAGACGTAGTTTCACCGCCCGCGGAAACCTGTTTTCCGTGGGCGGTGTTTTTTCGCCAAAAATGGAAAAAAATAACGATGAGAAAAATAAGTTTTTCTCGATTACCCATTGCAATTATAAAGGAAATGTAGTACAATAGGCACGTTTGAGACACAAGATACGGTAGCGCGTCCATTGCGCGCCCCGGAGAAAGAGAGGCGATGGTATGTTCGGTACGCAACGAAAACAGACCCGAATGACCGGGCTTTGGGACATTCACTGCCATTTGGTCCCCGGGGTGGACGACGGCGCGCCGGATTTGCGCGCCGCCCTTGCGCTGCTGGAGGCGGAGTATCGCTCCGGCGTCCGGCATATCGTGACGACCCCTCATTTCCGGCTCCAGATGTTTGAGAACCGGGAGGAGGAGGTTTTGGAGGCTTTTGCCGCCCTTCAGCAGGCGGCGGAGGCATCCTATCCGGATCTGGAGGTCTATTTGGGCTGCGAGCTGCACCAGTCCCCGGACATGGTGGAGCTGATTCGTCAACGGCCCCAGTTCCGGATGGCGGGAACCAACTGCGTTCTGGTGGAGTTCTCCACCTGGGACGATGCCCGCCGGATCCGGAAGCGGGTCTATTCTCTGGCCAGCAACGGCTATACGCCCATCGTGGCCCATGTGGAGCGGTACCAGTGTCTGCTGTCGGATCTGTCCATTGTGGCGGATCTGGTGGAGTTGGGGGCCTACTTGCAGGTGAATGCGGACTGTCTTCTGGGGAAGGACGGCGCTGCCGCCCGCCGGTTCGGCTGCCGCCTGCTGGAGCAGGGGCTGCTCCACCTGGTGGGCAGCGATGCCCACGATCTGCGGCACCGTCCGCCCAGGCTGGCAGAGTGCGCCGCGTTCCTGACCCGGCAGTACGGGGAGGCTGTATCCCGCCGGATCTTCCTGGAGAACCCAAAAGAAATTATATTTGCAGGTGAACAGAATGGAGAATAATCAGCGAGTAAACGACACCGTAGAGATCGACCTGATGGAATTGTTGCAGGTCCTTTGGAGCAAGGCGCTGATCATCGCCCTGGTGGCGGTGATGATGGCGGTGGTGGTATTCTTGGTGGAATTTTTGGCGGTGACGCCGCAATATACTTCCACGACGGAGATCATCATCCTGGCGAAGCAGAACCAGTCTGCACTGACCAGCAGTGACTTGAGCATGAGTTCTCAGCTCGTGAAGGACTATGTGGAACTGATTCGGACCCGCACGGTGACGGAGCAGACCATAGCCCGGCTGAATTTGAAGAATAGCGACGGCGAGCCCATGACCCATGAGGATCTGCTGGATAAAATGGAAGTCACCCAGCTGACGGACACCCGGATTCTTACCATCGCGGTGGAGGACCCGGACCCCTACCTTGCACAGAGCATTGCCAATACCGTTCGGGATATTGCTGCCGCCCACATCCAGCAAGTGACGGACGTGGAAGCGGTCAATACCGTGGATTCCGCGAACCTTCCTACGGAGACCAGCAGCCCCAGCCTGCTGCGGGACACCGTCATCGGCGGGGCGGTGGGCTTCGTGCTTGCCTGCGGCCTGATCCTGGTGGCGCATTTGATGGACAATACCATTAAGACCTCCGACGATGTGGAGCGGTATCTGGGCGTCAGCACCCTGGGAACCATCCCCCTGGAGGACTGGATGCCCCAGTCGCGGACCGGCCGGAAGCCGGCGAAGCGGACAGCGCCCAGGTATTCTGGGCGGTACTCCACCGGTATGACAGGAGGAAGATGATGAGACAGATCACATTAAGGAATCAGGGCTTCACCCCCCGGCTTCAGGAGTCGTTCAAGTCCCTGCGTACCAACATTCAGTTCTGCGGCGCGGATAATCAGGTCATCCTTCTGACCAGCTGCGTGGCAGGAGAGGGCAAATCCACCACCTCCCTCCGGTTGAGCATGTCTCTGGCGGAGCTGGGCAAGCGGGTGGTGCTGGTGGACGCGGACCTGCGCAAGTCCGTGCTGATGGGCAAGCTGCAGCGGGACGGGGAGGAGATTCTGGGCCTGACCCACTATCTGACCCGGCAGGCCAGCCTGCAGGATGTGCTTTGCAGCACCAATATTCCCAATCTGCACCTGATTGTCTCAGGCCCCTATTCCCCCAATCCGGCGGAACTGCTCAGCTCCCAGACCTTTGCGGCGATGATCAAGGCCCTGCGGACGGCCTATGACTATATCATTGTGGACACGGCGCCTCTGGGCGCGGTGATCGACGCCGCCATTGTGGCCAAGTGCTGCGACGGGGCCGTGCTGGTGATCGAGGCGGGCAAGATCAATTACCGCTTCGTCCAGGACACCAAGGCCCAGATGGAAAAGAGCGGCTGCCCCATTTTGGGCGCGATTTTGAACAAGGTGGATATCAAGAAGCCCGGATATGGGCGGTACGGCAGTTACGGCAGTTATTACGGCTACGGTTACGGGGAGGCCAATACGGCCCGGGCGGCGCAGAGCCAGTCCCGGCCTGTCTCCTCCGGAAAGGCGCCCGCGCCCCAGGCGCAGCGCCATTCCGCCGCCAAGCCGGCCGCGAAGCCCACGCCGGGCAATAGCGCGGGAGGCGCTGGACAATGATGAATTCCAATCAGAACAACCATAAAACTGAAGGCAGCACCCAGGGAAAGCGCGGCTTTCCCTGGGGGATTGTTCTTGTAGCGTTGGTGGGTGTGCTGTCGGCTGTTTTCTGTGTGCTGATGGGCCTGACCAAGCTGCTGCCCCCCTATTATCTGATTCTTCTGGGCCTGATCCTGGTGGCTCTCACCGCCCTGGTGGCGGTGTTGACGTTCCAGAAAGGGACGGGGATCCGTATCACCGGCATGGTTTTCGGCGTTCTGGCCTGCCTGCTGCTTCTGGTGGGGAACCTGGGAGTGGGCAGGACTCTGATGGCCATGGGTACCATCACCAACCCCGGCACGGAAGAGGTGCGGGTCGGGATCTATGTCCGCACCGAGGACTCCGCCCAGATCCTGGGGGATATGGGGGATTATACCTTCGGCATTCTCCGGTCTATCGACCGTGAGAGTGTGGACGAGACTGTGGCGCAGATTACCGAAAAGTTGGAACGGGACATTGCCATTGCCGAGTATGACAGCCCGGCCCAGATGGCCAACGCCCTTCTGGATGGCCAGGTGGACGCCATGATTTTGAACGAGGCGTATTTGGACGTTTTGACAGAGACGCCCGATTTTGAGGATGTGGAGAGCCGAGTGCGGCAAATCACGTCCATGAGCGTCTATCCCCCAGCGCCGCCCTCCCAGCCCTCCTCCAGCGCCACGACCCAGCCCACCCCCCAGGGGACCACGAGTCCCACCGACCCGGTGACCGGGGAGATCAAGCCCTTTGTGGTCTACATCAGTGGCATGGACAGTCGCACCGGCCTGGACACCCGGAGCCGTAGCGATGTCAATATTCTGGCGGCGATCAATCCCGAGACCCATCAGATCCTGCTGGTTTCCACTCCCCGGGACTACTTTGTGCCCCTATCCATTTCCAACGGAGTCAAGGACAAACTGACCCATGCCGGTATTTACGGCATTGATGTGTCCATGGACACCCTGGAAATGCTCTACGGCATCAACATCGACTATTATTTTAAGATCCACTTTGGCGGCTTTAAGGACATTATTGACTGCCTGGGCGGGATCACGGTGAGCTCTCCCATTGAATTTGACTCCCGGGGATATCACTTTGACAAGGGCGAGAATTATATGGACGGCGACAAGGCCCTGATCTTTGCCCGGGAGCGGTACGCCTTTATCGATGGGGACTTCCAGCGTGGCCGGAATCAAATGGCGGTGATCAAGTCTGTGATCAACAAGGCCATGTCCCCCAGCATCCTTTCCAACTATCTGGGCCTGCTGGAGGCGGTGGAGGACGGCTTCCACACCACCGTTCCCTATGATCTTCTGGCGACCTTGGTGCGGGCGCAGTTGGCGGACAATCAGCCCTGGAATATCGTCACCTATGCAGCCAGCGGCTACGGCGATTACCAGGTCACCTTCTCCCAAGGGGTAGCGGCGTCGGTGGTCATTCCGGACGAGTCCACTGTGGAGACCGCCAAGGAGCTTATGGAGCAGCTGCTTTCCGGCCAGATCGTGAAACAGCCAGAATAAACAGAAATAAAGATGGTGTGTATGGAAGGATTGAATGAAAAAGGGAAAAAGCGTTTTGAACATTGGCCTGTCGTCAGCGTTGGGCTGGCGGTGTACGATGCTCTGGTGGTGAACCTCGCTTATTTCCTGGCCCTCTGGTTGCGGTACGACTGCCAGTTTTCCGCCATGCCTGAGGCCTATCTCCGGTGGCTGGGCCGGTTCGCTCCTCTTTACACGCCGCTATGTCTGGCCATTTTCTGGCTGTGCGGGATGTATCGGGACCGGTGGCGGAATGTCGGGGACCGGGAGCTGTTGCAGACGATCCTTGCCGTCTGCCTGGCCTGCGCTGTTCAGATCGTGGGCGTGTGGGTGCTGTTTGGCAGGATGCCAGCGGCCTACTATGCCGTGGGAGCGCCGCTGCTGCTTCTGGCGGTGCTGCTCCCCAGGCTTCTTTACCGCCTAGTGTGGGGGATCCTCTACCCACAGAAGGCAGCCGGGGAGGTTCCTGTGGAGGTGTTGCTTGGCCGGGAGCAGGTGAAAATGGACACAGAGGAGGAATTGTCCTTCCTCCGGGATAAGACCGTGCTGGTAACGGGACCCGGCGGATCGATCGGCGGCGAATTGTGCCGTCAAATCGCCGGTTGCGGCATCAAAAAGCTGATTCTTTTCGACATTTGCGATGATCATACCGGCGCTCTTCAGCTGGAGCTGAAGGAACAAGCGCCCCAGCTGGATTTGGTGGTCCTGGTCGGCTCCGTCCGGGACGACCGGCGTCTGGATAAGGTGTTCTCCCGGTACCGCCCCCAGGTGGTGTTCCACGGGGCAGCCTACAATGATGATTCGGTGCTGGAGGAGAGCCCGTGGGAGGCTGTGAAGAGCAACGTGCTGGGCACCCATCAAACGGCCTGGGCCGCCATGGTCCATGGCTGCCAGCGGTTTGTGCTGGTTAGCACGGACGAAGCGGCAAAGCCTTCCGGCGTCATGGGGGCATCCAAACGGCTGAGCGAAATGATTCTCCAGGCCTTTGGCCGGAAGATCCGAGAGGGGCGTTCCCAAGAGTTGACCAGGCTGCGTTCGCGCCGGGGAGAGAAGGACCTTGCGCCTCTGCCGGAAGATGTAAATACGGAATTTGTTGTGGCGCGATTGGGAAATGTGCTGGAAAGCGGCGGCTCCGCGGTGGCCATGTTCCAGCGGCAGATCGCCAAAGGCGGGCCGGTGACCGTGCCCGATCCGGAAGCCGCTTGCCGATTTATGACCGTACAGGAGGCCGTTGGGCTGCTCCTTCATACCTGTGCCCACGCCAAGGACGGGGAGATTCTTGCGCTGGACATGGGTGAGCCGGTGAATCTTGATGCCCTGGCCCGAAAGGTGATTCAGCTCTCCGGTCACGGGCCTGATCAGGATATTTCCATTGTCTATTCCGGCCCCCGCCCGGAGGAGGAGCGCCGGGAGGAATGTGCGACGGCGGAGGAAGGAGTGGAAAAGACCTCCGACAGCAAGATTTACATATGCCTTCCAGCTCCTTTCGATGCCGCGCGGTTTCTTGCCCGGCTTCCCGGGTTGATGAAGGCGGCGTATGAGGAACGTGGCGACGCCCGGAAGCGGCTGCTTCAGTTGATGTCTGATCCTGGCCCGGCGGAGGCGGAAAGTGGTGACTCCGGGGACGACTCGGAAGGAACTCTGGCCGACTCCGAAGCAACGCGGAAGACGTCCCCAAAACCGGATGGAACCCCTCAGACGCAGTGGAACCATAAGAAGCGCCGTAGGAATCGGCGCAATTCCAAATCCCAAGAGAACTTGGAAAATCAGAGTGATTCGCAATAAAGGAATCCCTGCCGGAGGCAACGCCTCCGGCAGGGATTTCAGTCCGTCAAAGAATCCCTGTTTTCAAGAAGCGAAAACAGGGATTCTTCTGCAAATATTTGGAAAAACAAGC